>NZ_JALQDI010000073.1:0-215696 GCF_023631305.1 Caballeronia sp. INML3B | reverse complement strand
GATCAACTGTATGCGAGCGGCGAGATCCACGAAGCGGCATGCTGGGATCATGCGAGGAGGTACATTTACGATGTTCACGCGCGCACACCGACTTCAGATACCCAGCAACTGCTCGAGATGATCGGCGAACTCTATAGCATCGAAGCCGACATCCGCGGCAAGGCGCCTGACGAGCGTCTGCGCTTCAGGCAGGAAAAGAGCAAGCCGTTGCTCGCGAAGCTCGAAGCGACGATCAGGGTGAAACTCGCGACGCTATCGACGAAGTCCTCGCTCGCAAAAGCAATCAACTACTCGCTGAACCACTGGGCGGCGCTCGTGTTCTACTGCGAGGACGGTCGAGTCGAGATCAGCAACGTGCTTGCCGAGAACGCGCTGCGCTGTGTCGCCCTCGGACGCAAGAACTATCTGTTCGTCGGCTCGGACAGCGGGGGCGAGCGAGCCGCCGCGATGTATAGCTTGATCGGGTCGGCAAAGCTCAACGGGATCAACCCGCGCGCCTATCTGGAATACGTCCTGACCCATATCGCTGATCACAAGATCTCACGCATCGACGAATTGCTGCCTTGGAACGTGGCCGAGAAACTGAAGCCGGCCACTCCACCTACGCCCCTAACCGGGTAGATCTGGATAGATTTGCGTGAATCGTGTCCACGATCGCCGATCATGGACACGATCCCCTGTGATCTATAAGAATTCCACTGCGACAGCACCATCATGCCCCACGCGCGCGCGAATCAGGAACTGGCCCAGCCGAGTCGCTTACCGCTGTTCGCTTCGTCAAACTTTTCGACGTCAATGTGAATCGTACAAGCCGATTCAGTACGGCTGGACGCTGTGCCATACGGTGTTGAGACCGTCGCCGGCCCGATCACCGGGCTTCTTGTCCATCAGCCCACGATAGAGCGGTTTGCCCTCATACGTCCACTGGCGTTGGCCGTTGGCAGTATCGACAAGCCCGAGTTTGTCCCTTGGAGTGTCGCCAGGGCTTGCCAGGGCGGGCGGGAAGTTTCTTGCGCAGTCGCCTTCGCAAGATCTTGCGTCGGGCGCACCTTGCCCACTAAACGAATACAGCGTCATGCCGTTCTCATCGACGAGTCGGCCGTTGTTCACTCGCGGTGATGCCGCGCTGGCCGATACTGCGGCAAGCAGGGTAACCAATCCGACTAGTGCTTTCATTTCGATTCTCCGGTTGGTCGGATTGAGCCACCGTTAATGCGGCGCCAAGATCCGAAGCAGCGGGCGTCCTTAGACACTCTTCAGCGGGAAGTACAAGTAATGCGTTTTGGCGTCGATGTAGACCACGTGAGCGTTAGGTCCTACGTGCCCGTCAGCCGGATGTCGGACGCCTTTGGCTTCTGCCTCGAACATTGAAGTCACGCCTTGCTCGCCCGCTACGTACACCGTGTGACTCGATGAATCGAATGCGAGAACGTGGGGATCAGCACTGATGTCGAAGGATTGAGAAACGCGCTTCGTCCGCAAATCCAGCACGAGCATGCGGTCATTGCCTTCGATGGGGTCAATCTCAATCAGTTGCTGGCGCGTCCGGACGTTCACGAAGACGTGATGCGAAACGGGATCGTACTGGGTGTTGTCAACCTTGCCACCAAGCGCGATGGTGGCGACGCGTTGTTCGAGTGCGAACCAGTGTGAGAGACGATTCATCATCGGCATCGTTCGGCACGCTTTCCGGTGCGCGTCCGGACGCGCGCTCGGTCATGCGCTCGGAACCCGCATCGCTGCCTGTAGCCGCATGGCTGCGTTATCCCAATTCAGGATGTTGAAGAGCTGATTGACGTACTCCATGCGTCGGTTCTGATATTTCAGGTAGTACGCGTGCTCGAAGACGTCCAGTACCAGTATCGGTTGGATGCCCCATGCCGTGAGCTTTTGGTGGTTCTCGCACTGGAGGATCATCAGCTTTCCGGTGGAAGGCAAATATCCCACCACACCCCAGCCCGATGCTTCCGTGGCGATCGTCGCCGCTACGAGTTGCGCCTTGAACTTGGCGTAGGAGCCGAAGTTCTTGTCGATAATTTGGGCCAGTTCGTTCTTTGGTTCGCCACCCTTGCCCGATAGGCTCGTCCAGTAAACCGTGTGCAGAATATGGCTCGAAAGCTGGAACGCGAGTTCTTTTTCGTGATACTTCACGAGCGCGAAGTCATTCGACTCGCGCGCTTTGCTGAGCGCTTCTTCGGCCTTGTTCGCTGCCGCCACAGCGGGTTTGTGATGGAAGGTGTAGTGCAATTCGACAGTACGCGCGTCGATGACGGGTTCCAGCGCGTCGAACGCGAACGGTAGTGGGCCAGCCGCATATTTGCCGTCGGCGTCAGTAAGGTTGTCGACATAGCCGTATTGGTCTGCAGCGTGCGCAGCATCGGCTTTCGCGATCATCAAGCCTGCCCCCACGGCAGCGGTCTGATGCAGGAATTTACGACGGGTTGCCATGATGTCTCCTCGTAGTGTGCCGAGGTGCTCGTCTTCGCTTCGCTCGTTTTCGCCCAGGAATTTCCCCCGCCGTTTTCCAGCTCGAAGCGGCTTACAGGTGAGTGAGCGGATAGACGACGAGACCAACCAGTGCGGCTGCCGCAACGACCACCGGCTCCTGCAGCTTCTTGAAACGCCAGAGCACAACGACGGTGATCAGTGCGAGCAGCGCCGTTGGCCAGTCGACGATGGAGCGACGTGCGATCACGATCACCGAGCCGGTGATCGCGCCGACCGCTGCCGCCGTGATGCCGTCCACAAACGCTTTGATGGCGGGGAGCCGCCCGTACTTCTTGAAGTACGGTGCAGGCAAGACCGTGAACAGGTAACAAGGCAGAAACGTACCGAGTGCCGCGACGCAGGCGCCGGGCAAACCCGCAACCAGATAACCGATGAATCCCACAGTGATGACGACCGGACCCGGCGTGATCATCGCGACTGCGACCGCGTCGACGAACTGCTTGTCGTTCAGCCAGTGATTTTCCGTGACGACTCCGCCGTATAGGAATGGCACGATCGCGAGCCCCGAACCAAACACGAAGGCGCCCGCCTTCGTAAAGAACAGTCCGATCTGGGTCATCAAAGAAACGTCATGCCCGCTCATGAGTCCACCGAGCGCCGGCCCGTGCACGGCGGCGAGCGCGTTCATGCCACCTTTGCCGAGCCACCGGGGCGGAGCGCGGCGAAACATGTTCACCAAGCCGCCGGCGATGAACAGCCACGCGACTTCCGATTCGGTCACGACCGTCACAGCCGCCACCACGAGGAAGATGGCCCAGAGCAGCTTGTCAGTTTTGAGGGTCTTGTTGACGAGCTTATAGGCGCTCATCGCGATGATGCCGACAACCCCTGCGGCAACGCCATAGAACACCGCCTGCATCCATGGCAATCCACCGAAGTGCACGTACGCCCAACCGAGCGCCACCACCATCAAGAACGAAGGCAGCACGAATGCGATCCCGGCGACCGTCGCACCCAGCACGCGGTAATGAACGTAGCCGAGATAGATCCCAAGCTGTGCGGCCAGCGGCCCTGGCATCATTTGCGCCAGCGCGAGTCCCTCGCGATAGTCGTCGTCCGTGATCCAACCACGCCGTTCAACGAGATCGCGGTGCATGTAGCCGACGAGTGCGACTGGCCCACCAAACCCGAACGTGCCGAGTTTGAGCATGTAGCGCATCAACTCGCCGAGGGAATACGAAGGCGCGACCGTCGCGGTCGTGCTCATGAGCGGCTCCCTGCGTCGGTGCTTTTCGCGCTCGCGGCGAAATGGGCGTACATCGAATCGAGCACGCGCGACATTTCGTCGAGCAGTGCGTCATCATCGGCCGCGCGCTCGCGCGCCCCCGCCATGATGGCTTCGAACCCGATCGCCTCGGGGACGGGCGCGCCACCCACGTCCATAACGTGAATCATCGCGCCAAGCCGCAACAGTGCCGGGTCGCGCTCGAGGTCGAAGCTCGCCATCAGCACCTCGAAGGTCACCCGCTCACCCACATGCGTGAACGCGGCACCGTCGAAATCGAAGCCCAACGCGTTCTTTGGACACGCCTCGGGAGAGCCGAGCCAGAGGAATCGGCCGTCCGGGTCGATGAAGCGGCGAATGAGCCAGGCGCTGGCGACACGATCCACCCAAAGATGCTGGCGCGTCGCCCACGTCCGCCCCTGATAGTCCTTGATCGCCAGTAGCCGAATTGCCCGCTCGGCCGAGTGTGGCTCACCGGGTGAGAGCACCGTATCGACGTGCGCCACGAAGTCCTGCCAGGCCGCCTCGGCGCGTGTCGCGCCGGCGTCCGGGAAGTAGTCGATCGCGACGATCGTCTCATAGTCCCTGCGTAGTCGACGCAGCAAGCGCCTGAGTTCGCTCTCCGACTGGCCTGCAACGGTCTTGCGGGATTCCGAGAGCGACTGGATGAATGTCGCGTAGTCCTCGGAACGATCGAACAACCCACGGAATTCGACGTCCTGTTCGACATCAAGGCTCGGCGCGCGGAGCACATATGCAGTGCCGCCAGCCTCTCCGATCGCAACTGATAAGTCGCGCAGCGTTGCTTCCCGCTCTGCAGAATGCGGCAGCAGGTAGATACCGTCACGCAGCACGCCACAGCCCTTGGCTTTCAGGGCGCGCCAGAAGCGCATGCGCGCGGTCGCGTTTTCGGTCGGCAGCGTGAGGACGAGCAGCAACCAGGTCGAGAGAGTTTCCATGTAGCGAAGTCTACAATCTCGTATTCATCGCTACAAGTTAACTTTAAGGAACACGCTCACAGTTAAACGACTCCGGAGCGAGCGCCCGGTACGCCAGCGCGGCGTGCAGATTCGGCAGCACCAGCGGATACATCACAGCGCGTTCGACGGGCATCGCGGCCGCTATTACGACGTCGAGGGCTATCACCTCTGCGAGCCTTCACCGCAGCGCACGCCGGTGCTGTTCCAGGCGGGATCGTCGGGACGCGGCCAGGCGTTCGCTGTGCGACATGCCGAATGCGTGTTCGTGTCGAGCCAGAGCAAGGAAGGCACGCGCAAGCTGGTCGACGCGCTGCGCGCGCAGGCGGTCGCGGCCGGACGCGCCCCGGGCGATCTGAAGATCATCATGGGCATCACCGTCGTGGTGGGACGCACGCAGCGCGACGCGCAGGAAAAATTCGCCGAGTACGCGCGCCATGCGAGCCCCGAGGCGGGCCTCGCGCACTTCGCGGCGGGCAGCGGCATCGACTATTCCACCTACGCGCCGGATGACGAGCTCGCCCCTTCCGGGCGGTCACAAGGGGCGGGGCATCGAATCGTCGGTGCAGCGCGTGACCGACGGCAAGCGCGGCGTGACCGTGCGGCATCTGCTCGAACAGATGCAACTGGGCGGACGCTATACGACGATCGTCGGCAATCCCATGCAGGTGGCCGACGCGCTACAGTCCTGGGTCGATGAAGCCGACATCGATGGCTTCAATCTCACGCGCACGGTAACACCGGAGAGCTACGAGGATTTCATCGATCTCGTGATTCCGGAACTCCAGTCGCGCGGCATCTACAAGACGGCGTATGCGCAGGGCACCCTGCGCGAGAAGCTGTTCGGCGAAGGCGCGCGACTCGGTCCGCGTCACACGGGCGCGGGCTTTCGCGATCTGGCCGACGCACCGGCCACGCAAGCGCCATGAGTCTTTCGGCGCCCCTGCTCCAGATCGACCAGTTGAGCGTGTCCTTCGGCGGACATGCCGCGGTGCGTCCTCTCGACCTGACGATCGCGCGCGGCGAGATCCTCGCGCTGGTCGGTGAGTCCGGCAGCGGGAAATCCACCGTCGCGCTCGCGACCATGGGCCTGCTTCCCGGCCGGGCGCAGGTGCAAGGCGCGATCCGCTTCGAGGAAAAGCCGCTCTTCACGCAGAGCGAGCGCGAATGGAGCGCGCTGCGCGGCAACCGCATCGGCATGATCTTTCAGGAGCCGATGACCTCGCTGAACCCGCTTCAGCCCATCGGCAGGCAAGTGGCCGAAGCGTTGACGCTGCATCGGCCGATGTCGGCGCAGGCCGCGCACAAGGAAGCGCGCGAACTGCTCGAACTCGTGCGCCTGCCCGAGCCGCAACGCCGCTTCGGGCACTACCCGCATCAGCTCTCGGGCGGCCAGCGGCAACGCGTGATGATCGCGATCGCCGTCGCGTGCCGTCCCGGCCTTCTGATCGCCGACGAGCCGACCACCGCACTCGACGTCACCATCCAGGCGCAGATTCTCGAACTACTCGACCGGCTGCGGCGCGAACTGTCGATGGCCGTGCTGCTCATCACGCACGATCTCGGCCGTCCGCGAGCGTCAGGTTATCGCCGAGTCTGCCCTGCGGCGCCTTGCCGTCGACTGCGCCGTTCGCCGATTTGCCCGATACGAAGACGAGATCGCCCCAGCGCGTGGCGTTCCGGTAATTCGCCTTCGGGTTGCTGGACGTGCGGCCAGGTTCGATCAGACGGTTCAGTCTTGCATCGGCGCTCATGGTGCTCCTCTTCGTTGTGGGTGGTTCAGGCTCAGAAAGGCGGCGGCGGCTGAAACAGATCGACCGCGTTGCCCATGTTGAAGTACCCGGCCTGGGCGAACAGCGCGATGCATTCAAGCCGTTCCGCGCGGCTTGCCTCATCATCGCGGTGCGTGGGCGTCCCGCATGCGCATGCCTGCATCGCGCGTCTTGCCTCACGCAGCATGCGGCGCTCGCGCGATGCGTCGAGTCGGACGGAGAGGATGTGCCAGTAGTGCAGCAGGTAGTGCGACATGAGCGGCATGAGCGGCTTCCTTCGATACACGATGGCTTCAATCTAGCCCGCTGCGAAGCGTTCCACAAACGAGCTTTTCTGCGATGTATTGCACGCGAAGCGCCGTGTCTGTGTCACATGCCGCTACGCCGGCCCCGCCTTGCGACGCCCGAGCAACACACCGGCGAGTCCCTGCAGCGCGCCGCACAGCATCAGATAGACGAAGCCGACGAAGAGGAAGATCTGCGCCGGATAAACCATCAGGCGGTTGTTGAGCTGATTGGCGAGGAACGTGAATTCCGGCACGCCGACGATATACGCGAGCGACGTGTCCTTGACGAGCGATACCCACTGATTGACGAACGAAGGCGTCATCACGCGCACGGCCTGCGGCAGGATCACTTCGCGCAGCGCCTGCCAGCGCGTGAGCCCGAGCGAGAGCGCCGCCTGCCGCTGGCCTTCGCCGATCGAGACGATGCCCGCATGCACCGAGTGCGACAGGTACGCGCCGCCGATCAGCGCCAGCGCGCATATCACCGTCGCGAGACCGGGCAGGTTCACGTGCAGCACCACCGGCATCAGAAAGAAGGTCCAGAAGATCAGCATCAGCACGGGAATGGCGCGGAAGAACGCGACCACCGCCGTGAGCATCAGATGCGCGGCGCCGCGCGTCATGGCGAGCGCGATGCCGCCCGCGAGACCCACCATCGCGGCGAGCAGCGCGGAAGCGACCGAGAGCGCCACGGTCAGCGCAATGCCGCCCAACGGTCCGGCAGGGAATGCGCCCAGCAGCAGATAGCGCAGCGAGGGAAACCACTCGAACCCGCTCATGCATGACCCCGTTGCAGCGCGCGCGCACCCGTGCGCTGCCAGAGAACCAGCGCCACCTCGATGACTGCGATGGTCAGCACGTAGAACACCGTGGCCGTGCCGAACGCCTGGAAGGTCTTGAAGGTCTCCGTATCGACCTGACGCGACATGTACGAGAGTTCGGCGACGCCGATCGCCATGGTGAGCGACGAGTTTTTCACCACGTTCATGTATTGCCCCGCGAGCGGCGGCGTCGCGATGCGCAGCGCCTGCGGCAGGATCACGTAGCGCAGCGCCGTATAGCGGCTCATGCCGAGCGCCGCGGCGGCCTGTTCCTGCGCATGGCCCACCCCGCGCATCCCGGCGCGGAACTCCTCGCCGATGAACGTCGTCGTGTAGCACGTCAGGCCGATCCAGCCGGCGAACAGCTCGAAGCTCGGCCAGCGTAGCGTGAGAATACCGAGCTTCGCCGCATGCGGCGCGTTGAGCCAGGTCATCCAGTCCGACGGCAGCAACGCGGCCGCGCCGAAATACCAGAACAATAGCTGCACGAGCAGCGGCGAATTGCGAAACACGAAGACATAGAGCGCGGCGACCCGCGCGACCGCAGCGCTTCGTGACGTGCGCGCGACCGCCAGCCCGAAGCCGAGCAGTGTCGCGCAAATGCCCGCGCACGCGGAGAGCATCAGCGTGACGGCCGTGCCCTGCTCCAGCCACGCGAGATACTTCGGTTCAAGCCAGCCTTGCATGATCGACCCATAGAACGGAAATCGTGAAGCCCGGGCGGTGCGATGTTGAGACGCGACCCGGGCATCGACCGCGGCAACGGGGATCAGCTGCTCTTCTGCGGATCGCCGATCTTGAACAGGCGGGGCAGCGGCGCGGCGCTCTTCGGTCCGAACCACCTGTCGTAGATGCGCCCCGCCTCGCCGTCCGCCTCGAGTCTGGTGAGCGTGCCGTTCACGGCATCGAGCAGACGCGTTTCGCCCTTCGGCACGCCGACGCCTTCGTAGTCGTTGGAGATCGTGAAGGGGGGAATCTCGTAGCTCGCCTTGTCCGGCACGCGCGCGAGCAGCGCGACGAGCTTGGGTCCGTCCTGCGTGATCGCCTGCACGTTGCCCGTGCGCAGCGCGGCGAAGGCAAAGGGCGTGTCATCGTAGGCGACGATGGTCGCGTTCGGGAACTTCGCACGCACCTGCTGTTCGTTGGTCGTGCCCTTGTCCGCGCCGATGCGCAGGCTGTTGATCTGATCAGGCGACTTGAGCACACCCTTCTTCGCGATGAACTGCGTGCCCGATGCAAAATACGGCGTGCTGAAATCGACTTCCTTCTTGCGCTCGTCGGTGATCGTGAAGTTGGCGAAGACGAGATCGACCTTGCCCGACTTCAGGAACGCAATGCGATTGGCCGGATTGGTCGGCTGCACTTCGAGCTTCACACCCAGGCTCCTCGCCACGGCGCGCGCGTAATCGACATCGAGCCCGACGATCTGATTGTCCTTCGGATCGACGAAGCCGAACGGCGGGTTGCTGTCGAACGCCGCGACGCGCAGCACGCCGGCCTTCCTGATGTCGTCCAGACGATCCGCGTGCGCGGCATTGGATGCGAGCACCAGCAGTGCGGCGAGCACCGCACCCCAGGTCCTGGTTTTCATGGATGAGATTCCTTCGTTCGTTGGGCCGGTGCACCGTTGTCGTGCGTCGGTGCGATGGCGAGGCACGCACTCTATCGGCGCGGAGTGCGCAAGGGAACGAAGTTTTTCTCAGGTCAAAAGCAGGTCGCGAGATTTGGCGGACTGCGTCGCGCGAACGCGGCTGCGTCGGCTCGGCCCCGCGATGATGCCGGACGCGCGCCTCGGCGACCTCGATAGCACATACGCGCCCTCGCGCTATCGATCTGCGAAACGCTTATTTGGGCCGCGCGGAGCCGCTTCTTATACTCGCAACTCCGTCGCACTCCGCTTCGAGGAGTGCCAATTCAGAGACCAGGTTGGAGGAAAGAGCGAATGAGTCTGCGCCCCCTGCACGATCGCGTGATCGTTAAGCGTCTGGATCAGGAAACGCGCACCGCGTCGGGCATCGTGATTCCCGAGAGCGCCGCCGAGAAGCCGGATCAGGGCGAGATCCTCGCCGTCGGTCCTGGCCGGCGCGACGCCGACGGCAAGCGCGTCGAGCCCGACGTCAAGGTCGGCGAGCGCGTGCTGTTCGGCAAATACGCGGGACAAGCCGTCAAGGTGGATGGCGATGAATTGCTCGTCCTGCGTGAAGAAGACATCGTCGCGGTCGTGAATCGCTGAAGGGAAGAATCAGATACAAGGAGTCGAACGACATGGCAGCAAAAGACATCGTTTTCTCGGATAACGCGCGCTCGAAGCTCATCGAGGGCGTCAACATTCTCGCCAATGCAGTGAAGGTCACGCTCGGTCCGAAGGGCCGCAACGTCGTGCTGGAGCGCAGCTTCGGCGCGCCGATCGTCACCAAGGACGGCGTCTCCGTGGCGAAGGAAGTCGAGCTCGCGGACAAGCTGCAAAACATCGGCGCGCAGCTCGTCAAGGAAGTGGCATCCAAGACCAGCGATCTCGCCGGCGACGGCACGACGACCGCGACCGTGCTCGCCCAGGCGATTGTGCGCGAGGGCAACAAGTACGTGGCCGCCGGCCTGAACCCGCTGGATCTGAAGCGCGGCATCGACAAGGCCGTCATCGCCGCCGTCGAGGAGCTGAAGAAGATCAGCAAGCCGACCACGACGAGCAAGGAGATCGCCCAGGTCGCGACCATCTCGGCCAACGGCGAGGAGTCGATCGGGCAGCGCATCGCGGAAGCGATCGATCGCGTGGGCAAGGAAGGCGTCATCACGGTGGAAGACGGCAAGTCGCTCGACGATGAACTCGATGTCGTCGAAGGACTGCAGTTCGATCGCGGTTATCTGTCGCCCTACTTCGTCAACAATCAGGACCGTCAGGTCGCCGCGCTCGACGAGCCGTATATCCTGCTGCACGACAAGAAGGTATCGAACATTCGCGATCTGCTGCCGGTGCTCGAACAGGTCGCGAAGGCCGGCCGTCCGCTGCTGATCATCGCGGAAGACGTCGAAGGCGAAGCGCTCGCGACACTCGTCGTCAACAACATTCGCGGCATTCTCAAGACCGTCGCGGTGAAGGCGCCGGGCTTCGGCGACCGCCGCAAGGCGCTGCTGGAAGACATCGCGATTCTCACCGGCGGTCAGGTCATTTCCGAAGAAACCGGTCTTTCGCTCGAGAAAGCGACACTGCAGGAGCTGGGGCAGGCGAAGCGCATAGAAGTCGGCAAGGAGAACACGACCGTCATCGACGGCGCGGGCGACAGCGCGAACATCGAAGCACGCGTGAAGCAGATCCGCGCGCAGATCGAGGAAGCCACCTCCGACTACGACCGCGAAAAGCTGCAGGAGCGCGTGGCGAAGCTGGCGGGCGGCGTGGCCGTGATCAAGGTCGGCGGCGCGACGGAAATCGAAGTCAAGGAAAAGAAGGACCGCGTCGACGATGCGCTGCATGCGACCCGCGCGGCGGTCGAGGAAGGCATCGTGCCGGGCGGCGGCGTCGCGCTCATCCGCGTGAAGCAGGCGATCTCCGCGCTCAAGGGCGCGACGCCCGATCAGGACGCGGGTGTCAAGATCGTATTGCGTGCGCTCGAAGAGCCGCTGCGTCAGATCGTGTCGAACGCGGGCGAAGAAGCAAGCGTGGTCGTCGCGAAGGTCTCGGGGGGCAGCGGCAACTTCGGCTATAACGCGGCGACGGGTCAATATGGCGATCTGGTCGAATCCGGCGTGCTCGATCCGACCAAGGTCACGCGCACCGCGCTTCAAAACGCGGCATCGGTTGCAGGACTCCTGCTCACGACCGATGCCACCGTGCACGAAGCGCCCAAGGACGCGCCGCTGCCCGCCGCGCCGGGCGGACCGGGCGCGGGCGGCCCGGGCTTCGACTTCTGATCGGCGCGATCAAGGCCTCGCGACGGCCCGGTTCATATCCGGGCCGACAGAGATCATCCCATTCGCTGGATGGCCCGAGCTGCTCGTGATGCCATGGGCAGAACCAGATTGAAGGCTATCGCTGATCGAGGGTATTACAGCGGTCCACAGATTACGGCGTGCCAGGATGCGCGCATTGCCGCCATCCTACTCAGGACCACCGAAAAATGTAACTTGGCAAACCGGGCCGGTTGGACCTTCTTCAAACCCGGCTTGCAGGCGGCCTCCGCCGTAAGGTCACTGATCAGAAACGCCTCATCCGCCTGACTTCAGAACTACTTTCGTCCAGCCGTGGTCGCGCGAGTCGAAGTGCTCGTAAGCCTCCCGCGCCTTGCTCAGTTCGATCTCGTGTGACACGATAAAAGAGGGTTTCGCCCTACCGGCATAAATCAGATCGCGCAGCTGGCGGTTGTAGGCTTTGACATTGCACTGCCCGGTGGCGATATGCTGGCCCTTGAACCAGCACGTTCCCCAGTCGAACGCGATCTCCCCCTTCTTGGCCAGGTCATCGGATGCGCCGGGATCCTGTGGCGTGAATACCCCGACCACACCGATGCCGCCGGTGAACTTCACCGACTGGACGAGATTGTTCATGGTCAGATTGGGTATCTCCTGTCCGGCGGGATCATGGCATTGATAGCCGACGCACTCGCAGCCGACATCGGCACCCCGCCCATGGGTGAGTTCCATGACGCGATCGACCGGATTGCACTTCGAATCGTCGATGGCGACCGCACCTATTGATTCCGCCAGCTGGAGCCGGTCGGGATGGCGATCCACCACCATCACATTGCAGGCGCCCTTGATCATCGCTGCATGCGCGGCCATCAGCCCGACTGGACCCGAGCCGTAGATGACGATTGCATCGCCCGGCCGCATCCCGGCGAGCTCAGTGGCATGCCATCCGGTCGGGAAGATATCGGCCACCATCACATAGTCGTTCTGCTTTTCCTCGGCATCGGGCGGGAGCTTCAGGCAATTGAAATCGGCCCAAGGAACGCGCAGGTATTCCGCCTGTCCGCCCTGATAGGGCCCCATGTCGGCGAAGCCGAAGGCAGCGCCTGCCATGCCCGGCTGAGGATTGGCGGTCAGGCAGAATGCGGTCAATCCCTTTTCGCAATTCCGGCAATGGCCACAACTGATATTGAAGGGCATGCACACCCAGTCCCCGACTTTTAAACGCTCAACTGCCTGCCCCACTTCCGTGACCTGGCCGAGATTTTCATGCCCGAAAACCCTGCCCTTTTCAAAGTCGGTCCTGCCTTCAAACATATGCAGATCCGAACCGCAGATATTAGTGCTTCTAATCTTCACGATCACATCGGTCGGCCGCTCGATTTTGGGATCGGGCACGTTTTCCACGCTGACTTCGCGCGGCCCTCTATAGACAACAGCTTTCATCATGTTTCTCCGGTTGCACGCAAGCCCGCCTCACCCCACCCGCTCGATTGCCGGAAGTCGTGAGTCGGACCGGACAGCGTTACCACATGACCCTCCGCTGATGCCCCAGGCGTCGTACCGGTTCCGAACACCTGTGCGTTACCAGGCGTCCGACCGAGTGCCAGGCCTTCTTTCTCAGCGTCTTCGCCTTCGTCCCAATGCTACCCATCCAGCCGCGGAGGGTTCTCTCCATCGGATCAGCTGGCCGATTCGCACGGACCTCCCTTGTGCAGCAAGGCATATTCCAGATGAAAGCGATGCGAGCGAGACGCGAGGCGCATGTCTGCGCCGATGGAGTTACGAATCGGTCACCGTGGTTCCGCGAAACATGGGCCGCGCCTGAGGCATCAGCGCGACCTTGATGCAGCCATTCTCTTTGTCGAGGAAAGTCTTGTACATCGCGGAGCGTGCGATGCGACCCTTCTCGGCCATTACGGGCTTCCGCTTGCCGAAGGAATTCACGATCCGGCGTTCTCGAGTAGCAATTGCGGGGTCGCCGTGCGAGTAAGGTGCCGCAAGCACAGCAGATAAGGGACAAGGATCAGCGAGAAGGCGAAAGAAATGGCTGCGCGCATGGCTCAACATCACAGGAGCCTGCCAGCGGCGATCGTTTCCGCCGTGACGGTGTGTCCACGCCCATATGGCGTCGCTGCGTGTCCGAGCCTTCCTGCGAACCGCTCCATGAGCAAACCCATCCGACCAATTCGCGCGACTCTCGACGAGTTTCGGCTGCAATGGCGCGTGCTGACCTTCTATGAGCGCTTCGAACAGGTGATCGCCCATATGCTGAGCGTCGTGATCTCGGTGATCATCGTCGTATCGCTGTGGCAGTTGGTTCGGGCGGTCATCGCGCTGTTACTGTCGGGGGCGCTCGATCCTCTGGACCATGCGATCTTCCAGGCGGTCTTCGGGATGATAATGACACTGTTGATCGCGATGGAATTCAAGCACTCGATTACACGCGTCATGTTGAGACGCGATCACATCGTGCAGGTCAAGACTGTGATCCTCGTGGCGATGCTCGCGATAGCACGCAAGTTCATTATTCTCGATCCAGCCTCGGACCCGGCTCGCATCGCCGCCCTCGCGGCCGCGCTGGTTGCACTTGGCAGCGTCTACTGGCTGATGCGGCAGCGCGACGATCCCGTCGATGCCGCGATCGCCGAGCGCGCCGAGCGAGAGCGCGAAGAGCGCACCTGATTCACCTACGTTCCCGCCGAGGTCATCGAAAACTTGCAGGTTTTGCTCGATCTCGCGCAAAGCTGCAGGTCTCGGCGCGCGCCATCCCGCAGCACCGGCGACCAGTGACACATCCGTAAACGGTCCCGTCATGGAACGGTCCGATTTCTCCTGCCCTCCGTCCCCCGCGTGCACCTGACTGCAGCGATCCCTGCCGACCATAATGCCGCGCGTCCCCATGCATATAAAAAAGTAAATTGAGCATCGACGAAAATCGAACACTACAATCTGAGGCACGTGACTCCGATTCCCGCATCCTAGGCGATACGCATCATGGGGCAAAATACAGGTTCTTCGCACTTGCAATGGTTTCACTGCCACTCGATCGGTACGTCCTGCACGGACTGCGCCACTGAGTCGGCGCAATGGATCTTGTGTGTCATCCCGGCGGACCAGACCACCGCACACGCGAGCGTCGCCGGCGGCAGCGCACGTTCATGTGAGTACATAAGCGTCAGTGCGCCATTCATCGCGATCGTGCCGGCGTGGGCCCGCACCGTGCTCGACAATGAGGACGATCCGCGCGGACTCGTCGTCGCGCTCAGTTCGGCTAAATTAATGGAAACCGCTCGAACGTCGCTCGGCATCATGGGGTGCGATATCCCATACTGGTTCAAGGCGTGGGACCCTTTCCTACGCGAAGCGGCCTACACCCTTTCTGCGTTGTACTCCGGCAGAAGCCCGGACCCCATATGTCTCGCCGCGTTCGGCGACGTGATTGCACTGCATCTCGCGTGTCGATATGGCCGCCCCGCCGATCCGCGCGACACGGGCACAACGCTCACCCACGCAAAGCTGAGCGTCGTGGAACGCTTCATACACGAGCACATCGCGGAGCACATCCAGATCGAGCACCTCGCTGCGCTCGTGCACATGAGCTCGTCGCATTTCGCGCGGGCTTTCAAGAACGCGACAGGGCATCCTCCCCACTTTTACCTGACGACCGAAAGGTTGAGACTAGCGCAGTCGATGCTCTCGGAAGGCAGCCTCCCGCTCATTGATGTCGCAGCACGCGCGGGCTTCCAGACCCAGCAGCATTTCACCGAAGTGTTCCATCGATATGCAGGCTGCACGCCCCGCGCGTTCCGCCTTGCGCATTCCCGCCCGACGTTCCGATGATGCGCGCGGTTCGATCCCTGAGCGACCAACAATCGCAGAAATCCGACACCTCTGGGCAGGAACTCGGAAGAAGCGCGCGCCTCGCGGACATACGCTGGACCATACGTGCCGCATAAAGTTGCGCGCGCAGTATGGGTCGGCTGCTGGCGATTCGACCGAAAAACTCAATCATCGACGAAGTATTCGGACTGGCATGTGGTGCTCGCGCGCCGTGGTGCCGCCGGCATCCTGGCCGGCCTCCTCGCGCTCTGTTTCGTGGTCTCACGCTGCCATCATCACCGGCGTGCTGAATCTGATCGCCGGGGGTCGGCAAAATGCGCGGCCGCACGGAGTAGCTGCTGACCTTCATCGGCGTGCTGTCGGTGCTGTCCTCGTCCGCGGCGCATGGAAGTGGCGCAGCGCCAAGCTTCGCGACAAGTTGAAAGCGCCGCTGCGTTCTTGAGCGCGTCCTGCGCCCGGCGCAACATACCGTTGCTTATCTGGAGAACGCCATGACGACTATCTTCGCATCGGCCGCAAGGCTTTCGATCATCGTGCTTGCGCTAACCGCCGGTGGCTTCGTGGCCAGCGGCGCGATCGCGCAGGATGCGCCCATCGCCGGCAAGGCTACGCTCGGCGTGACCGTCACCGAAGCGCAATTGGTCGCAACAGGCTGGCGCGCATCCAAGATGATCCACACTGATGTCTACAACGAAAAGAACGAAAAGATCGGCCGCGTCGACGACCTGATTGTCGCTCCCAATGGCTCGCTCTCGGCCGCGATTATCGACGTGGGCGGCTTTCTCGGGATGGCGGCGCACCGCGTCGCCATCCCCATTCAACAGTTCAAGCAGATAGCGCCGAAGGCAATCCTGACCGGCGCAAGCAAGGAGGCGCTGAAAAAGCTGCCGGAGTTCGAATACGCCAAGGGCTGACATCGGCCGCGAACGCAGCGGCACGAGTCACTGACGTTTTGGGCCACCACGCGCGTTCGGGCGATTTCAGCGAGCGATTCCATTGCCGTCGACCTCGATCGTGCCGATACGCGTCATGCGCGTGCCCAAGCGGTAGAAACAAGGCAGACCGCAAAGCAAATCGAGATTAGGTAAGCCGCGAATCCCGCGAGGTCTCGCCGCGAGGGATCGTAAAGCAGGCGGCCGGCGAGGCAGAGATATCCAGGATGTGGACAACCCCAGTCGCCCACATTTCAACGCACAGCGCGTGGGCAGAACCTCAAGAGGAACATCATGGCCAAATGCAGTGTTTGCGGCAAACCGGCGACTACACAGATCACGATCACCGAGAACGGCCAGCGCCGCCAGTTGATGCTGTGCGACGAACATCACATGGAGTTCATGGCACGCCATCAGCGCAGCCTGTCGCCACTCGAGTCGCTTTTCCACGGCGGGTTGTTCGAGCGCCTGTTCGAGGAAGGATGGTCGCCATTCGAAAACGGCGGCACGGACTGGGAGCGGGCCGGACGTTCCGCGCCTGGCCGCGGGTCGGCTTCGGCCGGGTCATCCGGTCCGTCTGAAGCAGCGGGCGGTCCCGACAGCAGCGGTGCCCGCCCTCGCCGACGCAGGCGTGCACGCGAGGCCGTCGACCTGCAAAGCTTTCTGAGCGAAAGCGGACTCGACCGGTTGCAGGCGGCCGCGCAGAAAGCCGTCGAGTTCGGCAAGAACGAGGTCGACACGGAACATCTGCTGCTCGCGCTCGCCGATAACAACGTGGTCAACGAAATCCTGCGAGAGTTCAAGCTCGATGCCGACGATATCAAAAGGACAATCGAACGGGACGCGCCGCGCGGTTCGGCCAAATCCGATGGCGAGGAGGCCCGAATCGGCGTTTCGCCGCGCGCAAAGAGCGCGCTTGAAAATGCACTCGTGGCGTCGCGCGAGCTCGACCATAGCTATGTCGGCCCGGAGCACATCCTGATCGGTCTCGTCGAGGAAGAAGACGGCTTCGCCGGCGAACTGCTGCGCAAACTCGGGCTGACGTCACAATCGCTGCGTCAGAAAGCGGTGAAGGTGGTGGGCCAGGGCGCGGAAGACGGTAGCGTCGAAGGCCGCTCCTCCACTCCGACGCTCGATAAATACGCACGCGATCTGAGCCAACTGGCAAAGCGCGGCAAGCTCGATCCGGTGATCGGCCGCGACAAGGAAATCGAAACGACCATCGAAGTCCTCGCACGGCGCCGCAAGAACAACCCAATGCTGATCGGCGAGCCAGGCGTCGGCAAGACGGCGATCGTCGAAGGTCTGGCGCAACGCATCGCGCAGGACGAGATCCCTGAAGTGCTGCGCGGCAAGCGCGTGCTCGAGTTGAACATCAACAGCGTGGTGGCAGGCGCGAAGTATCGGGGCGAATTCGAAGAGCGCGTCAAGCAGGTGCTTGACGAAATCGTTGCGAATCAGGACCGGCTCATCATTTTCATCGACGAGCTTCATACCATCGTCGGCGCGGGCCAGGGCGGCGGCGAAGGCGGGCTCGATATCGGCAACGTGTTCAAGCCGGCGCTCGCGCGCGGCGAGCTGCATCTGATCGGCGCAACCACGCTCAATGAATATCAGAAGTACATCGAAAAAGATTCGGCGCTCGAACGGCGTTTCCAGCCAGTGATGGTGCCCGAGCCGAGTGTCGAGGACACGATCGATATCCTGCGCGGCCTGCGCGACCGGCTCGAGGCGCATCACAAGGTGAAAATTACCGAAGAGGCGATCACGGCCGCGGCGAAGCTGTCGGATCGCTATATCGCCGCCCGCTTCCTGCCAGACAAGGCCATCGACCTGCTCGACCAGGCCGCGGCACGCGTGCGGATTTCGTCGAACTCGCGACCGCAAGCGCTGCACGGTATCGAGGGCTCTATCCGCCGTCTGCGACAGGAGCAGGACTCGGCGAGCGCGGCCAAACAGTTCGACAAGGCGAAGCAACTGCAGGAGAAAATCACGGCCGAGCAAGCTCGTCTGAACGAGTCGACCGAAGCCTGGAAGAAAGAACGCGGCACCAGTTCGCAGGAAGTCACGGCGGAAGATATCGCGCAGATCGTGTCCTCGCTGACCGGCGTGCCGGTCTCCGAGCTAACGGCCGAGGATCGCGAAAAGCTGCTGCGTCTGGAAGACCGTTTGAAGGAACGCGTTGTCGGCCAGGACGAAGCCGTAACAGCCGTATCGAAGGCCGTGCGACTTTCGCGCGCGGGGTTGACCGAAGCGGGCAAGCCGATCGCCAGCTTCCTCTTTCTCGGACCGACGGGCGTTGGCAAGACCGAACTCGCGAAGGCGCTCGCAGCCGCGGTGTTCGGCGATGAAAACGCGCTCGTGCGCATCGATATGAGCGAATACTCGGAACGCCACACGGTGGCCCGTCTCGTCGGCGCGCCTCCGGGCTATGTCGGTTACGAAGAAGGCGGCCAGCTGACCGAGCGCGTGCGGCGCCACCCATACAGTGTCGTGCTGCTCGACGAGATCGAAAAGGCGCATTCCGAAGTGCACAACATCCTGCTGCAATTATTCGACGAAGGACGTCTGACGGACGGCAAGGGACGGCTCGTGGATTTCACCAACACCGTGATCATCGCCACCAGCAACATCGGTTCGCAGATGATTCAGGACAACATGAAGGCCGATTCGAAACAGCTCGACTATCCCGCGCTGCGCGACCGGCTGATGGAAATCCTGCGGCATCACTTCAAGCCGGAGTTCCTCAACCGTGTCGATGAAGTGGTGGTGTTCCATGCGCTGGGCAAGGAGCAGATCCGCCGGATCGTCGATCTGCAGCTCCAGCGCGTGCAGCGCACGGCGGCCGCGCAGAATATCGAACTGTCGTTCGACGATGCACTGCGTGATCATCTGGCTACGGTCGGATACGATCCCGAGTTCGGCGCACGGATGCTGAAGCGCAAGATCCGTCTGGAAGTCGAATCGGAACTCGCCGACTCGCTGTTGAGAGGCGATGTGCGCAGCGGCGATGCCGTCGAAATCGGCTGGGATGCCGGTGAAAAGGCCGTACGTGTGAAGAAGCTGGCGGCGGAGGAATCGACGACCGCTGAAGAAACCAGGAAAACCGCCGAAGCCTCGGCCTGAGGCGCGGAAACGACGGGTGCGGCCGGCGGAGTCAACGCCGCCAGCTGTACCCGCTTACAGTGTCACCTCTCCTGCGATCATCTCGTCGCGATAGCACCAGATCCACGATTCGCCCGGTTCAATGGAACGCACCAGTGGGTGGCCGGTCGCATGATAATGCGCGCTAGCATGGCGATCGGGCGACGAGTCGCAACAAGCAACATGACCGCACGACATGCACAGCCGCAGATGCACCCAGGCGTGGCCGAGTTTCACGCAGTCCTCGCAATAGCGCTTCGTGGTTTGTAACACGCGGATGCCGTCCAGATGCGTGCAGGTGGGAGTCATGGTCAGCTCCTGGTGATGAGATTGGGACAAAGCGAGCGGATAGCGCCTCACTCATGCGAGGCACATCATGCGCCGCTCAGATAGCGGTGCACGAGCGCTACCGCCGTGGCTCCTTCGCCGACGGCGGCTGCCACGCGTTTGATCGAGCCATGGCGGACATCGCCGGCGGCGAACACGCCGGGCATGCTGGTTTCCAGATACAGCGGCTCGCGATCCAGCGGCCACTGCAGCTTCCGGTCCGTGTCGTGGAGGTCAGGGCCTGTCACGAGATAGCCGGCTTCATCGCGAGCCACGCCCACTTCTTTGGCCCAATCGGTCTGCGGCAGGCCGCCAATGCAAACGAAGAGCCAATTCGTCTTCACGCGTCGCGCTTCGCCGCCGCTGCGATGGGTCAGCGTGATTTCGCGTAGCACGTCGTCGCCGTGCAATGCGGTAACGGTCGTGCAGGTCAGCACCTCGATGTTCGACGCGGATGAAATACGGTCGATCAGGTACTGCGACAGTGTGCTTTTCAGCGACGTGTCGCGCACCACCATCGTGACGTGATTGCAGTACTGGGAAAAATGCATCGCGGCCTGCCCCGCCGAATTGCCGCCGCCCACGATGTACACGTCTTCGCCGCGAATCAGCGACGCCTCGCTCGCACCCGCGCCGTAGTACACACCCGCGCCGCTGAAGCGCGCTTCCTCCGGCAATTCGAGCCGCCGGTACGCGACGCCCGTCGCGCACACCGACGTGCGTGCCGTGATCCGCGTACCGTCTTCCAGCTCGACGATACCGTTGCCCGTCGAGAATTCCGCACGCACGCCGGCACGGGCCAGCAGGATTTCCGCGCCGAAACGGACTGCCTGATCGCGAGCCCGCTCTGCGAGCTCGGTACCGCTGACCCCGTGCGGAAACCCCAGGTAGTTCTCGATCTTCGAAGTGGTGCCGGCCTGCCCACCGACAGCCCAGCGCTCCACCAGCACCGTACGCAATCCCTCGGACGCACCGTAGACCGCAGCGCTCAGACCGGCCGGCCCGGCGCCATAGATCGCGAGATCATATTCCGAGCGTGACGGGCTGCGGAACCAGCCGAGCTTTTCGGTGATCTGCCGGATGGTGGGACATTCCAGTCGCGTGCCGTCGTGAAACTCGCACACCGGCAGGCGCGAGTCGCCGAGATGCTGCACGTGTGCCAGCTTCGCCGCCTCTTCATCGCTGTTGAGTTCGACCCACTCGAAGGGAATGTCGCAACGATGCAGGAAATCGCGGATCGCATAGCCTTCCGACGACCGCATGCGTCCATAGATCTTGACCATGTGTGCCTCGCCAATGTCTGTGTTGCGACATGTGTAGTCAACAGTCAAAGGGCATTCGCCGACGCTTCGATCTTTTGACGGATGACGCGGCGGCCCGTTGGAGGCCGTCACACACGGCTTGGGCCTCGGTTAGTCATTCTGGCTGAGCGGTCTCGGGACGAAACTTCGTCAACTCATCCGAAGCCTTGAATACGCTGACTGCGCGCGCCATGCGCCGGAATCGCTCTGCTCCGGTTGCACCGCGAACGCGTACCCTCGCCACGCGAACGTCTGTCTCTGCACACGGTATCCGGCGTCAGGCCGGGACGCCGCCTCGATTCGTTGAACGCACTGGCCCGCGCACGTCGTCTCAATCCGGCAGAATGAACTCCGTACGCATGTCCTCGATGACACGCCTGACCTCTCGAAGATAGTGGGCGCCGCTTTCATTGAGCGCGAGCATGTCCCAGTTCCGGCCGGAGGCATCGGGCGGATGCCGCTCCGGCAGCGGCACGCGGACTCGCAGATGGTGGGGAACGTCAGTTGCAAGCTGCTCGACGCGCCGTTGTGCTTCGTCGCGAATCTGTTCGGCCGTTTGAATCGACTTGGACATGGGCTTGCCCTCATGAGTGGCGAAGGTCGACACGGACTCACGTCGCGCGAAAGTCTCGCGCAGAGATCACGCGCAGGTGATTTAAGTCTAGTGCCTGTTCGGAGAAAGGTATGCGCTGGCGGTAAAGTACGTGCGATGACTAGCCGCGACGATCACCGCGCGCGACGAAAGTGATGCTTCGTTCACTTTCATGCCATCCTCGCCCGGGCGGTGTTCAGGTAGCCACGCCGCCGGTGTTCAGGCCCTCCAGTGCCTTTCTCAGACGTTCCTCCTCAACGTTCGTCAGAGACGTCTTCAATACCTTTCCACCGAACGGTTTCAGTTCCGGCAGGACCTTGTCGAAATTCACAAGTCGGCGACTCGGCAACGCTGCAGCGGTGCACCCGCCCGGCGCTTACTTCCGCATGCTGCGGGGGCCAGTGACGGAATGTAATCATCAATCAAGATTAGGCTTGCGCTGTATGCGGTTCTTCCGCCTTCCTGCCGAGACATGTCGGTTTTCGATCAGCGATGCAGCGACAACTTCACCCGTGTCATGCTTCAAGATTCCGCCTGCCGTTGAAGCGCGGCGAGCCGCCGTTGACGGCGCACATTCACAGCTTCGCTTTCTTGCCCCGCGCACTCTCGGCTAGCCCTTCGATACCGGTGTCCGCGTTGCGACACACGTTTCGCAGGGACGGCTCAGGCGCAAACGCGTTTGCTCGAAATTCGCGCTGAACGTAATCGAGGCCCGTTGGGGTGCAAGAAGTGCGGGGAGAGAGAGAAGGACTATCAGGGGCTTCAACCTGACTGTGGGATGAAGCCCAGTTCGTCGAAGGCCGCAATCGCGGCGCGAAGCTTGCGCCAAAGCGCGCCACCAGCGCGTCGCGCTCGGTAAACATTGTTTGCTTCCCTCAGAGCCGCAATCAATGACACGCACAATGAAGTCGGTCCTGTTGCACTAACCGAGCACCCCGTTCTGCTTTGACAGGGGACGTCCAAAGCGTACCTTCGACGTCGGTGGCGAACAAACCGCCTGAACCATCCTTCAGTGGCGATAATGCGTGCATCCACTCGTCGCTTTCCATGTCGCGCAGGCGCGTTCCTGAGGGTTTTCGGCGGCTCGCCGCTGCGTTGATAGCATGCTTCGACCTGTGGCTACACTGGCAGTTTCCGGCTTTCCCCACCGCGATCGGGCATCATGGACCTCAAGCAAATCCAGTATTTCATCGCCCTCTTCGAGGATGGCTCTGCCACGCGCGCGGCCAAGCGCCTCAATATCGTGCAGCCCGCGCTCAGCATGCAGATTTCAAAGCTCGAAGCCGAACTGCGACAGAAGCTCTTCGAACGCGGCCCGCACGGCATGGCGCCGACCGAAGCGGCGCGCCTCATGTATCGCCTGTACACGCCGATCATGCGCGACATTGAGCACGCGCGCGAGCAGTTGAGCCGGCGCGACATGATCATCACGGGGCGCATTTCGCTCGGAATGGTGGCGTCGGAAGCGGAAAGCGTCTTGCCGGAGTCGCTCGCGAGGTTTGACGCGCTCTTTCCGCAAGTCGAGGTATCGGTGGCCGACGGCTTCAGCGCACAGCTCATCGATGCGGTCGAGGCAGGCCGGCTCGATGCCGCGATCATCAACAAGCCGCGCGGTCGCCTCGCGCTCGATGTCGAGCCGTTGCTGGTCGAGGAAATGGTGTTCGTGACGAGCGCCATACATGGCGTCGAGCTACCGCACGAGATCGATCTCGCGAATATGTCCGGGGTAGAACTCGTACTGCCAACGCGCCGCAACGGCCTGCGCGGCGCGCTCGACGCCGCGCTGATGGCCGCCGATATCGTCATCAAGCCGAAGTTCGAAATCGATCTGCTGAGCTCGATCGTGCAGTTCGTCGAGCAGGGAAATATCGCGACGATCCTGCCGCGCGTGGTCGTGCAGCGCAAGGTGGATGAAGGCGTGCTGCGCGCTCACACGATCACATCGCCGCCGATAGTGCGGCACATCATCCAGGTCACACATCCAAAGCGGCCGATCGGCCCCGCCGCACAGGCGCTCATCACGATTATCACTGACGAGATAAAGCGCGTGACGACGGGTGTTTTGGCAAAGCAAGCGCCTTAGCGGCTGCGTTCCAACGGTTCGCGCGCACGACTCGGAACGTCGCTTCGCGTGCCAAACAGCGTGTCGCAGATCGGGAACGTGAGGTTGAAGTTCTGTGTCGCCATCACTTCGGGATCGTGGTGTGTGGCGTGCAGGCGCCGCACTGTGTTGACGAGCGGAACGCGGTCGAGGAAGGGGCTGTCGGTGAAGTGTGAGAGCGTATGCAAGCCTTCGTACATCAGAAAGTACGCCGCCATCGTGAACAGCGCGATGTAGCCTGCGTTGCGAGAGAATACGAACCCGATCACGAGCGCGAACGGCACGGCCGCCAGCACGAACGCAACCGGCGCGAAAGGCGGAAACAGCAGCGCGCGCCAGTGACGGTGGCCCTTGTATTCAAGCGTCACATGCGTGAAGAACCGGTGATGGACCGCGCAATGGCGCTTGTAGATCATGCTGAAATACTTCGTCGGACGATGCAGCACGTAGCGGTGCGCCGCCCATTCCGCCCAGTTGCCGAACAGAAAGAGCGGAATGACCGCCAGCCATTCGGCGAGCGTCGGCGCATGAAGCTGCATCAGGCAATACACGATCACGCCGCCGGTGAAGAGCAATGTGAAGCCGAGGTGCATCTCGCCGCGATACCACCATGGCGTGGCATTGACATACTCGTCACGGAACTTGTAGGAACGCGCACGAACGTCTTCTTCGTATTTCATCGATGTCTCCAGCTGTTGTGAAAGGCGTGCGCCGGTTGGCGTCCGCCGTTATGTCCAATGACTCAGGAGGGACTGCGCGCGGAACCGCCTTCGAGCTTGCCAAGCGTCTCGGGCACGACGAATGCGCCCACGAGGAAGATCACGCTGATCGCGCCGATGAAGATGGCTAGCGTCATCGGCAGCTGGCTCGCGTCCTTCGCCACCAGCGACACGGCCGTCGGCATCATCCCGCCGATCGCGAAGCCGATATTCCAGGAAAGGCCCGTGCCGGTCGCGCGGATCGAGGTCGGGAAGCGTTCGTTCAGGAAGATCAGGATCGGCGCATATCCCGCGCTGCCAAGCGCGCTGAGAAGGACTGCATAGATGCCGACCATCATGATGCTGTCCGCGGTAGGCAGCAGCAAAAACAGCGCGGGCAACGCGACGAGCCGGATCAGCCCGATCCACACGAACGCACCCTTGCGGCCGATGAACGTGCTGAGGTGCCCTGCCGCGATCGATGCGATCACAACCGCGACGCTGCAGATCATCAGGATCGCCGCGGCCGCACCGTTGGGTGCGTGGCTGACTACCTTCAGGAACGTCGGCAGGTAGCCCGATGTCAGATAGTAGCCGCTGCCGCCGCCAATCGTCAGGAGCAGGTTGACGAAAAGGATCTTGCGATAGTCGCGCGAGAACAGCGTCTTGAGCGGCGAGCGCACAACTTCTACAGGCGCGCTCTTGACCTGCGCGGTCGCCCTCGCAGCCTTTTCGGCGGCGAGCTTCTTCCAGAGAGGCGACTCTTCAAGGCTGTTAAACACGAAGAGACCGAGCACCGAGCTGATGATGCCGGTGAAGAACATGCAGCGCCAGCCCCATACGTCAAAGGCATCGCCGGGGAAAAGCGCCGACATCGCGAGGAACGTTACCGAGGCGAGCAGCGCGCCGAGCCCTGCCCCGCCGCCGCCAATCAGTCCCGACACCGCGCCGCGATACTTCGGCGCGACGGATTCCGTTCCGATGGTATGCGTGGACGCAACCACGCCGCCGACGAACACGCCCTGGATGAGGCGCAGCAAGAGGAAGAGAATCGGCGCGAGCACGCCGGCTTGAGCGACGGTCGGCAGCAGGCCGAACGCGGCCGTCGACAGGCCGACGCCGACCACCGCCACGATCATCGCGCCTTTACGGCCACGGCGATCGGCGTAAGAACCGAAGAGCGCGGAGCCGAGCGGGCGCATCAGCAGTGTCACGGCGAACGATGCATAGACGGCGGCGAGAGAAAGCATCGCGTTTTCGGAGGGAAAGAAAAGACGCCCCACCACTGGCGCGACATATAAGAGCACGAACAGATCGAACAAGTCCAGTGCCCAGCCGAGACACGAAGCTACCACTGCGCCCATCACCTGTCGCTGATCGACAGCGGGTGCGGCGGCGCCATTTTGCGCTGCTACGGACATTTCCATCTCCTTGAATTCACCGGGCCATCTCTCGATCGACCCGGTGTTGAAGGCACGTTGTTATGGCGTGCTCTTATTGCCGTTAAGAAACTTGTCAGTGCGCGGCGGCGAGCGGCGTCGTTGTCCATGCGCTGCCTGCGCGTCTCCTGACCATTGCGTCGGCGATCTTTTCGGCAATCATGATGGTCGGGATATTGGTATTCGCCGAAGGCAGTCGCGGCATCAGCGATGCATCAACCACTCGCAAGCCTCGCGTTCCGTGCACTCTGCCCTCGGTGTCGGTCACGGCGCTGCGCTCGCGCGCGTCGCCCATGCGGCACGTTCCGCTTGCATGCCATACGCCAAAGACGTTCGCGCGGATGAAATCCGCGAGCGCGCGTTCATCGGCGAGCAGCTCGGAGATCCTGAGCCCCCGCGTGAAAAAGCGTTCGATCAGCAGGCGGCGAATCGGCGCGGGTGTATCGAGCAGCGTGCCGAGCACCGAAGTCAGCAGCGCGTTGCCCTCGCCAACACGGCTTAGCGCCTTCACGCGCGGCGAAAATGCCGCAGGAAAGAAATCGCGCTGATCGTGACCGAGGCCCGATGCCGCGACGATCTTCGCGAGCACCCGCACGCCGATCGCAAGCCGATCGAGGTCGCGTTCATCGTCGAGCAAATTGAGTTCGACACGCGGTGCGACCGCTGCATCGGATGAAACGAGCTGCACGCGGCCTCGCGAATACGGCCGGTTGCACCAGAGAAAGAAGAGACCAAGCCGGTTGCCGAGCGAATGCCATGCGGCACGCGTCGCGCTCGACAGATACAGATCCGACGATTCGCCGCCATCGACGCCCGACGTGAAACGAGCCGCCGTCATGCTTGCGCGCCGCCGGGAAAGCGGCATACGAAAGCGCGGTTCGAGAAAATGGCAGAAGGTGAGCGACGGATGATCCTGCAGATTGCGCCCGACGCCTGGCAGGTCGACGCGGCATCCAATGCCGAGCTCGCCGAGCTCGTGCTCCGAACCGATGCCCGCGCGCATCAGCAACGCGGGCGACTGGAGCGCGCCTGCACAAATGACGACCTCATCGGCGAAGAGACGCACCCGCTCGCCGTTCGGCGCCACCGCGACCACGCCCTGAGCAGCGGTCCCTTCCATCACGATTCGCTCGACACGCAGGTTCGAATAGACAGTGAGATTGGGCCGCTTGCGTGTCGCTTCGTCGAGGTACGCGACAGCGGTAGACACGCGTTTGTCGTCGATATTTGAGAACGCCCCCGGGAAAAAGCCATCGCCGAACTCGGCATTCTGGTCCTGCAAGGCGGCGAAGCCGTTCGCACGCAGACCATCGGCGAACGCGTGACAGAACGGGGGCCAGTTTTCCGGCATGATGCGGCGGATCGGCACTGGACCATCGCTGCCATGCAACGCCCCGGAGGGGAAATTCACATCACGCTCGAGCTTGCGAAAATAGGGCAGCACGTCGTCCCATGCCCAGCCCGGCGCGCCATTTTCGGCCCACTCGTCGTAGTCGCGCGGCAGGCCGCGATTCGCCGACTGCACGTTGATACTCGACCCGCCGCCCATCACACGGCCCTGCTCATACACGCGCGGCGCCGATGTCTTTGTCGCCTTCGCTTTCAGATCCGGCCAGATGTAGGTATCGCCGCAAAAGACGGGCATTGGATAGCTGTCGAGGATATGCGCGGGCACCGCGCCCGGCGGCGTATCCGCGCCCGCCTCGACCAACGCGACGCGCAGCGACGGCACCGCCGACAGTCGATGCGCGAGCACGCATCCCGCCGATCCGCCACCGATGATCACGTAGTCGAAACGTTCCATTGCCTGTCTCCTCGTCTCTTGCTGGCTTCTCAGGAACCGCGGAACGCGGGATTGCGCTTGCCGTGGAACGCTTCGACGCCTTCACGGAAATCGTCCGAGGTTCGCAGACGGCTATAGCAATGCCCTTCGAGTTCGATCGCGATCGAGAGCGGCGCATCTTCGGAATCGTTGAGCAGCTTCTTCGCCGTGCGTTGCGCGAGCGGCGAGAACGTCCGCAACTCGTTCACGAGTGCATCGGTGGCAGTTTCCAGTTCCGCATCCGGCACGCACTCGACCGCGATGCCCCACTCGTACGCCTGCTTGCCCGGTATGCGGCGCGAGCGCATCACGATGTCCTTGGTCCTGCCGATGCCGACCATCTGCTGCAAGCGCGCCGATCCGCCCGAGCCCGGAATCTGCCCGAGCTTCTGTTCGGGCAGTGCATAGAATGTGGTCTCGGTCGCTATGCGGAAGTCGCACGCAAGTGACAACTCGAAGCCCACGCCGAAGCAGAAACCGCGATTGGCCGCGATCACCGGCTTCGAGCAGCGCGCGGGCGCCGCGATATTCCAGGCGAGCTTCGAGACATGCTCGGGCGAAGCTTCGAGAAAGCCCTTGATGTCGCCGCCGCTCGAAAAGTGCTCGCCCTTCGCGCGCACGACGATGACGCGCACGCGATCGTCTTCGTCGAGCGCTTCGAACGCGGCGCGCAACTGGTCGCGCGCGTGCATCGAGATCACGTTGAACGGCGGGCGATGCAGGATGATGTCGGCGCGCTCGCGCCCGGCGTCGATCTCGATCGAGAAGCCGTCGAGGTCCTTTAGCAGTGCCTGGCCGCGATGGATCAAATCGGTCATGGTGGTCTACTCCTTCGTGATTTCGGTGTGGTGTGCAGCGGATGCGGACGAACCGTCATCGCATTGATATTCGCCTGCGGATAGCTTGCGGCGCAGGATCTTGCCGACCGGCGATTTCGGGATGTCGTCAACGAACACGTAATCGCGCGGACGCTTGAAGTTGACCAGGTCCGACTCGCGGCACCATGCGTCGAGCGCGGCTGAATCGACGTAGTCACGGCGCTTGATGAACGCGACCACGCGCTGGCCCCAGCGCTCGTCCTTCACGCCCGCGACGGCCACTTCATCGACCGACGGATGCAGCGAAAGCACCGATTCGATATCGACCGGCGAGATGTTCTCGCCGCCGCTGATGATCATGTCGTCGACTCGTCCGGAAACGTAAAGGTCGCCGTCTTGGTCGAAGTAGCCGGTGTCGCCGGTGAAGTACCAGCCTTCGCGAAGCGACTTCGCGTTGGCATCGGGGCGGTTCCAGTAGCCTTCGAACGCTTCGTCGCCGAGCAGGTCCGCGATGATCTGGCCTTCCTCGTTCACCGGCGCGAGATCGTCGGGCGACTTCGCATCGAGCTTCACGACGCGAAGTCGCGTGTTGATGCCCGCACGTCCCGCGCTGCCCGGCTTTTTCGTCGCGTCCTGGTCGATGCTGAACGTGTAGACCTCGGACGAGCCGTAGTGGTTGACGAACAGTTCCGGCGCGAACGCGGCCGAGAGGCGCTTGAGCAGGCCATCGTTCATCGGCGCTCCCGCGAAGCCGAGCTTCTTTACCGACGAGGTATCGATGTTCGCGAAGGCGGAATCGGCGAGCAGGTCGTGATAAAGCGTCGGCACGAGATACAGGCACGTGAGGCTGTGCTTTGCGATGGAGTCGAGCGCGAGCCGCGCGTTCCAGCGCCGCACACAGACGAAGAGACCATCGACGAGCGCCATCGAGAGCAGCGAGCGCACGCCCATCGTGTGATAGAGAGGCATGACCCCGAGCGTGCGTTCGCCGTGCCGGTACAGGTTCTGCGCGACATGCGCGAGCGCGCCCGCGCGTTCGTGCCGGTGACGGCGCGGCACGCCCTTCGCCTTTCCGGTCGTGCCCGATGTGTAGAGGATCAGCGAGAAATCGTCTGCATTCGCGTCGGTGGTCTCGCCTGCATGCGTGCGTTCGACGAGCAGCGCGTCAAAGGAGGTCGTGCGGCCTTCTGCATCATCGAGTCCGATGCGCGGCACGTTTTGCGCCGCGCTGCTTTGCATGACGGCATCCGCGCACACCGGTTCGAAGACGATTGCCTTCACGTCCGCGTCAGTCACACAGTAGTCGAGTTCGTCGGGTTTGGCGCGCCAGTTGAGCGGCACGATCACGATGCCTGCGAACTGGCAGGCCCAGTGCAGCGTCGCCATTTCCCAGCGGTTTTGCAGCACGACGAGCAGCCGGTCGCCGCGTGAGAGACCGAGTTCGCGCAAGCCATCGGCGACATCAAGGATGACGCGGTGCCACTGCGCATAGGTGAATTGCAATTCTCCATCGACGAGCGCGAGCGCATGCGGGCTGCGCTCGACGCTTTGCAGGAACGTGCGGCCGAGATCAAGCATGCTCGACCTCCTCGCCTTGTTCGCTGCGGATGCGACCATTGCGACGTGCCGCAACGTCGAGCACCGCCTGGACAATCGGCGTGTAGCCGGTACATCGGCAGATATGGCCCGAGAGCATCTCGCGCACCTGCTCTTCACTCGGATCGGGCACGCGTTGCAGATAGTCCGCACACGACATCAGGATGCCCGCGGTGCAGAAGCCGCACTGCAGCGCGTGATGCCGCTGGAACGCCTGCTGCAAGTCGCCGAGCGTCTGATCGGGTGCGAGACCCTCGACCGTATCGACACGCCTTCCCTGCACTTGCACCGCGAGCATCAGGCACGAACGCGCCGCGACGCCGTCGATGTGCACCGTGCACGCGCCGCACACGCCGTGTTCGCAGCCGACATGCGTCCCGATCGCGCCGAGCTCGTGCCGAATGAAGTCCGACAGCAGTTCGCGCGGCTCGCAATGGCCGCTGCGTTCGCGGCCGTTGAGCGTCAGCGTCACGCGCTGCGCTTCGCCTTGCCGCAGGATGTTCGTCGATGTCTTGCTCACTTCGCCTCCTCAATCACGCGCCATCCGAGTTGCCGGACCAGATGCCGGCGATACTTCGCGCTGATGTGGGCGTCGTCCTGCGCGCCCAGCTTCCAGCTCAAATCGTTCAATGCCCCGCGCAGGTCGTCGCCTGAGAGGCGCGGCCAGCGTTCGACCGTCGGCCGGTCCGCAACGCCGCCCACCGCGATGCGGATCGCGTCGTCCGTCACGACCGCCGCGCACGCGACCATCGCGAAGTCGCCGTGACGGGCGGAAAATTCGGTGAACGCGTAACGCTCGCCCGGCTTCTTCAGCGGAAAGCGCACGGACTCGACGAGTTCGTCCGGTTCGCGCGCCGTCATCAACATGCCTTGAAAGAAGTCCTGCGCCGCAAGCACGCGCTTTTTCTTCGTCGAGCGCAACGTCACGTCGCCGCCGAGCACGGCAAGCACGAGCGGCAGTTCGGCGCTCGGGTCCGCATGCGCGATCGAACCGCATACGGTCCCGCGATTGCGGATCTGAAAATGCGAGATATGCGGGAACGCCATCGCGAGCATCGGCACTTCGTTGCCCAAGCTCTTGCGCCATTCGACGCTCCCTTGCGTCGCCGCCGCGCTCACGCGCAATTGCCCCGTCTTGTCGTCGGCATGAACCTCGTTCAGTTCTTCCGTACGCGAGATGTCGACGAGCACGCGCGGTTGCGCGAGCCGCATGTTGAGCACCGCCATCAGCGACTGGCCGCCCGCGAGCACGCGCGCGTCCTCGCCGAATCGAGCGAGCGCATCGAGTGCTTCGTGCGTCGACATGGCGCGCAGATAGTCGAACGGGGCGGGCTTCATGTGCGGCTCCTGAAACGCGCGATGACGCGTGAAATCCATGAACCGCCCGCCTGCACCGGCCGGCCGGCGGCCTGTCTTCCGAGCGATTCGAAGAGTTGCTTGAGCACTACTTTCGCCGCGCCTTCGAGCATGCGGCCGCCGACCGCCGCGACCTTGCCCGACACCTGCGCTTCGTAGTCGTAGGACAGCCGCGTGCCGTGGTCAGTGGGCGTGAGCTCGACGAGCCCGTTGCCGCGCGCGCTGCCCAGCGGCGAGATGCCCGCGCCCGAAAGCCGCAGCCGATGCGGCGCGTCGATCTCCGACAAACCGATGCGCGCTTCAAAGCGCGCCTTGATCATGCCGACGCCGACCGTCACATCCGCGCGATACTGGTTCGGCGCCGTCTCGTCGAGCGCATGGCAGCCGGGGATGACCTTCGCGAGCGCTTGCGGGTTCAGCAAGACGGCGAAGACCGCTTCGGGCGTCGCGGGCAAATCGACCGTGCCTTGCGCCGTCAGCGCCTTGCCGCCCGGCGTCGCGGGCTTCTTCGCGGGCGCGTCGCGCAGTTCGGGCCGCGACGGCTCGGGGTCGTCGATGCCGATCAGCGCCATCACTTTCGACGGCGTGAGCGGCAGGCGAATATCGTCGACCCCGAGCGCATCGGCGACGGCATTCGCGATGCACGGCGGCGTACTCATGTTGTTGCCCTCGCCGAGACCTTTCGCGCCGAGCGGCGTGAACGGCGACGGCGTTTCCAGATGCACGATCACCGGATCGGGCACTTCGCAGGTAGTCGGCATCAGGTAGTCGGCGAGCGTGCCGGACTGGAAACTGCCGTCCGCGCCATAGCGGAACTCTTCCATCAACGCCGCGCCGAGACCTTGTGCGAACGCGCCGCGAATCTGGCCGTCGGCGAGTGCGGGGTTCAGCAGCGTGCCGGCATCGTGCGCGGTCACGTAGCGGTCGATTCGCACGCGGCCCGTCGCGCGATCCACTTCGACGCCGCACATATCGAACGCGAATCCATAGGCCGCCGACGTGTTGATGCGATCGTTCTCGTCGGGCGCCTCCATGTTCGGGGGCGTCCAGAAGACGGTCTCGCGCAAGCCTGGTTCCTCGCCTTCGGGCAGGAGCGCGGGCGCCCAATGCGGCGCGTTGCTCGCGATGCGCGGAAACGGCAGCGCGCGATCCTCGGCGCCCTTCGGGTAGATGCGCGCGCCATCGAAGCAGACTTCCTCGGGCGCGCAGCCGAACTGTTTCGCGACGATGCGCGAAAGCTTGTCGCGCACCCGTACCGCGGCGAGATGCACGGTGCCCGCCACCGCTCCCGCAAAGCGGCTCGAATAGTTGCCCGACGCGACGGACCACGCGTCCTTGTGCGTGTCGAACTCGACGTTCACAACGATGTCTTTCGGATCGAGCCCGAGCACATCCGCGACGACTTGCGCGCACACGGTCATGTGGCCCTGCCCCGCCGGCGTCGACGCCACCGTCACGACCACGCCGCCGAGCAGATCGACGCTCACCGTCGCGCTTGCGATCGCGCCGCTCTTCGGACCGGCTTTCCTGCGCGCTTCGGCGGGCATCACGGTCGTGATGTAGCCCATGTTGGACATGGAAGGCTCGACGATCGCCGCAAAGCCGATGCCGTATAACCGCCCTTCGCCGCGCGCCGCCTCGCGCCGCGCGACGAGTGCGTCGTAGCCGCCGTCCGCGAGCGCGCGGCGCAACACTTCCTGAAAGTTCCCCGAGTCGAGCAGCGCGCCCGCCGCCGCGCGATATGGAAATGCATCGGCAGGAACGAAGTTGCGCCGGTATACGTCGAGCACGTCGAGCTTCAGCTCGATCGCGATGCGCTGCATCAGCCGTTCGAGCGCGAAGTAGACCTGCGGACCGCCGAAGCCACGCACGAGCCCGGTCGGCGTCTTGTTGGTCAGCACGACGCGATTGCGCACGACGAGGTGGTCGATGGCATACGCGCCCGTCAGGCAGCCGTGCATCCGGTAGAACGTCGCGGGTTCCGGCGCGCGTACGTAGCCGCCGACATCTTCGAGCTGATCGTATGAAAGCGCAGTAATGCGTCCGTCGTTTTCGACGGCGGCTTCGATCGTGGAGAAGCGCGCGGTCGCCGAAGTTGCCGCGCTCAGATGCTCCAGCCGGTCCTCGACCCACTTCACCGGCGCGCCCGCCTTGCGCGATGCAAGGCACATCAGCACGACATAGGGAAACACCGCCTGCTTCACGCCGAAGCTGCCGCCCGAATCGCGCGGCGCCTTGTGACGCAGACGATTCGCCGGCACGTTCAGCGCCATCGCCATCACGGCGTGCAGCGAAAACGGCCCCATGAAGTTCGAGGTGACGTCGTAGCCTTCGTTGCCCGACAGATACTCAGCGATCACCACGCCGCATTCGATCGGCGCACACGTGTTGCGCGGGTAGTGTGCGACTGACTTCACGCGATGCGGCGCCTTTTCAAACGCTGCTTCGGGATCGCCGTAGCGAAAATGCCGGTCGCTGATGACGTTCGTGCCGACGCGGTCGTGCAGCACCGGCGCATCGTCCTTGATCGACTCTTCGATCGATGTCACCGGATCGAGCATCGCGTATTCGACCTTGATGAGATCGAGCGCATCTTCGGCAAGCGCCCGCGATTCGGCCATCACCACGGCCACCGGCTCGCCGACATAACGCACGCGATCCATCGCGAGCGACCATTGCTCCATGGGGGACTTCACGCCGACGACAAACGGCCGCGACCATGCGCGCAGATCGTCGCGCGTAAGGACCGCGCGAACGCCCGGCAGCTTCGACGCCGCCTGCGCATCGATCGATACGAGCTCCGCATGCGCGTGCGGCGAGCGCAGCACGGCCGCGTGCAATGTGCCGGGCTTGATCGCGATGTCGTCGCCGTAGCGGCCGCGGCCCGTCAGGATCGCGGGATCTTCGAGGCGCTGCATCGAACGGCCGACGTGGCGCTTCGCAAATGGCGCCTGCTTGGCGCGCGCCTCGATATGTGCGAAAGAAGTCTCGCGCTGGTTCATCGCGCGGCTCCTTGTTCGCAGCTTGCGAACTCGTCGGCGAGACCGCTCCAGCGCCGCGCGATCTCGCCGTGCTCGATGCCGAATAAATCCAGAATGCGGCCGACCGTGTGATCGACCACGTCTTCGATCGTCTTCGGATGCGCGTAGAACGCGGGCACCGGCGGCATAACGATTGCGCCCATCTCGGTGGCGAGCGTCATGTTGCGCAGATGCGCGAGGTTCAGCGGCGTTTCGCGCGCCACTAACACGAGGCGGCGGCGCTCCTTGAGCATCACGTCGGCGGCGCGCGTGAGCAGGTTGTCGGCGAAACCGTTGGCGACGCCTGCGAGCGTCTTCATCGAACACGGCGCGATCACCATGCCCTCGGTCAGGAACGAGCCGCTCGCCACCGCCGCGCCGATGTCGCGCACATTATGAACGACGTCGGCGAGCGCATCGAGGTCGCCGCGTCCGAGGCCAAGTTCCTGCGCCGCCGTGACCGCACCCGACGCCGACACGATCAGATGCGTCTCGTGCGTGCCGAGCCGGCGCAGCGCGGCGAGCAGGCGCACGCCGATCGCGGCGCCGCTCGCGCCCGAGATGCCGACCACGATGCGCGACTTGTTTCGCTCAGTCATGGTCGCGGCCCAGGTAAGCTTCGAAAGCGGCGTTGTCGCCGGCGACGAGCGCGTCGAGTTCGACCGTGTCCTGCCCGGGAATGCGAACGCGCGTAAACACGTGTTCTGGATAGACCACGGGGCGCGTCGCGTCGAGACCCATCTTTGCGCTCACACCTTGCAGATGCGGCGGCGCGTCCGCCGGTTGGCCCACTGTCGTTGAGGGATCGAGCGGCGAACCCTGTGCCCCCTCGATCACGACGAGATCGCGATCGGCCTGAAAGCGCGTCGCGATCGCCCATTCGATTTCGGCGGGATCGTGCACGTCCACATCGGTATCGACGACGACGACCTGCTTGATGTCGTAATGCGCGCCGAACGCGCACAGGATCACGTTCTTCGCTTCGCCTTCCCGCTTCTTTTCGAACTGCACCCAGAGGTGATAACGACACACGCCGCCAACCGACAGATGCACATCCGTGACACCCGGATGGCTGCGTCGCAGATGCGCGAGGAGCGTCGCTTCGCGGGGAATCCCGCCGAGTAACAGATGTTCCATCTCGGCGGGCACGATCGTATGAAAGACCGGATCGCGGCGATGCGTGACTGCCGTCACCTCGATCACCTCGCGCGCTTCCTTCGCGCTGTAATACTTCGGGAATTCGCCGAACGGGCCTTCCGGCTCGCGCACGTTCGGCAGAATGCGTCCTTCGATGACGATCTCGGCGAACGCCGGCACATGCACGCCGCTCGTCACGCATGTCACAACCGGCAGCGGCGCGCCATGCAGCGCTCCGGCGATCTCCAGTTCGTCGTGATCGATCGGCGTGATCGCCTGCGAAGCGAGCATCGTCAGCGGATCCACGCCGATCGCGACGGCCACGTCGAGGGCATCGCCCGCTTCCTCCGCGGCTTTCTGGAACGCGTACAGATGACGCGGCAGGAGCAGGATCGCCATGCGGTCCGGGCCGTGCACCTGAATGCGGTTGATCGACACGTTCTGCACGCCGGTGCGCGGATTGCGCGCAATGACGAGACCCGCCGTGATGTACGGGCCGTTGTCGTGTTCGCTGTGGGTGGGAATCGGCAGCAATGCGTGCAGGTCGATGCCGTTCGTATGAACGATCTCCTGACAGGGCGCGTTTGCGCGATCGACCACCCTCGATGCGATCGGCTGCGCGACCGCCGCAGAAAAGCGCGCGAGCAGGCCCGCTTCCTCCACGCCCAGCGCCTCCGCGATCCAGCCGCGCTTCGACATGAAGCCGGAGACGACCGGCACGCCCTTGCCGCCGGGCTGCGTAAAGAAAGCGGCCTGCGTACCGTCGAGCCGTTTGGCGATCGCGGCGAGTTCGTGTTCGAGCGCAACTGGCCGCTCGATGGTCGCGAGGCGGCCGGTCTTCGCGAGATGCGCGAGCCAGTCGCGCAGCGTGAGCGCTGACGTCTCTGAACGATTCGAAGCCCACGGAAGAGCAAAGGTGGAAGAGGTGCCGTGCGTAGCGGCATCGCGAATATTCATCTGCGTCTCCATCGGTCCCCTGCGTTTTTGCGGCCGGAGCGCCGCGGCAAGGGATGAAATGAAGCGTAGCGAGATAGCGATATAACTTCTAATACTGTTTTTTGATGCGTTGAATCATTAATGTTGATATCAGCGTTAGCCCCAATGACACAGGTCTTTCGGACCGATATCAATACACCGGTGATGTCTCGACGCACGGCCGCGCATTGCGCGAAATGGCCGGAATCTAATGCCGCGCCGATGAGTGATAACGCGATCTCACGTCATTAGGCTTACTGATACGAATCCGAACCAAAAATGGACCTCAAGCAAATCCAGTACTTCATCGCACTCTTCGAGGACGGGTCGGTCACGCGCGCGGCCAAACGGCTGAACATCGTGCAGCCCGCACTCAGCATGCAGATCGCGAAGCTGGAAGAAGAGTTGCACCAGCAATTGTTCGAGCGCGGCGCGCATGGCATGGCGCCGACCGCCGCCGGACGGCTGATGTATCGCCTCTTTCTACCGATCATGCGCGACCTTGCGCACGCGCGGCAGCAGCTTCAGCAGCGCGACGAAGTAGTGACGGGGCATGTGAACATCGGGCTCATCGCATCGGTGACGGAGAGCGTGCTTGCCGATTCGCTCTCGCGCTTTCATGCGCGTTATCCGCATGTGGAAGTGACGGTGGCGGACGGCTTCAGCGCGACCTTCATTGACTGGGTCGCGGGTGGGCAACTCGATGCGGCCCTCATCAACAAGCCCCGCGCGCGCCTGTCGCTGGATTCTCAGACGCTGCTCGATGAAGAAATGGTGCTGGCGACGAGCGTGCAGCACGGCCCAGACCTGCCGCACACGATCGAGCTTGCGCAGTTGCCCGAACTCGAACTCGTCTTGCCGACCAAGCGCCACGGCCTGCGCGGCGTGCTCGATACCGCCGCGCAGCACGAAGACGTGCTGCTTGCGCCGCGTTTCGAAATCGACGTGCTCAGCACGATCGTGAAGCTCGTAGAGAGCACGCGCTTTGCGACGATCCTGCCGCGCATCGCCGTTGGGCGGGCCGTGCAGCGCGGGACATTGCGGGCCTATCCGATTCTCGCGCCGCGCATCGTGCGGCATATCGTGCGCGTGAGCCATCCGCGCAGACCGTTGTCCGCTGCGGCCGAGGCGCTGATCGAGATCATCGCCGACGAACTTCATCGCGTGTCGGACGCATCCGGCACAAACGCCCCTCTTATCTCCAAGGAAACTGCATGAAAGCACCACACTGGATAGCCGGCGCATGGGTCGGCGTGCTGTCGGTGGACAGCATCGACCCCGCTACGGGCGAAAGCATCGGCCAGTTCGCCGACGGCGGGGCGCCGGAAGCCGATGCGGCCATCGCCGCGGCACGGAACGTGTTCGACCGCACGACGTGGGCACAGGACGCGCGTTTGCGTCAGGACGTGCTGCTCGCATGGGCCGGCGCACTCGATGCGCAACGCGAGCCGCTTGCGACCCTTCTCACGCGCGAAAACGGCAAGGCTATCGCGCAATCGCGCGGCGAGATCGCCGCCGCGATTTCCGAAGTCCGATACTACGCGGGACTCGCCCGGCACATCGCCGGCCACGTGCTTGAATCCGAACCGGGAACGATCTCGACGATGCTGCGCGAAGCCGCTGGCGTCGCGGCCATCTTTGTGCCCTGGAATGCGCCCGCAGTGTTGCTCGTCCGCTCGCTCGCGCCGGCGCTCGCCGCTGGCTGCACCGCAATCGTCAAATCCGCCGCACAGACCCCCCTGATCATCGCAGCCATGCTGCGCTGCTTCGAGCAAACCGCGCTGCCGAAGGGCGCAGTGAACCTCGTCAACGAGATCGGCTATGCGGCGGGCGAACGGCTGGTCGAGTCGCATGACGTGGACGTGGTGAGTTTCACCGGATCGACCGCAACGGGCAAGAAGATCATGGCGGCGGCCGCCGAAAGCATGAAGAAGCTTTCGCTGGAACTCGGCGGCAAGTCGTGCTGTGTCGTCTTCGAGGATGCCGACGTCGCCGCGATCGCGCCGCGTATCGCGCGCGCCGCGACGATCATCTCGGGTCAGCAATGCACTGCTGCGCGCCGGGTACTCGTGCATGCCCGGCGAGCGGCCGAGATGCGCGAGCATCTCACCAGTGCGCTCGAAGCGCTGAAAGTGGGCGAAGGCATCAACGAGGCAATGGACATCGGTCCGCTCATCGACGCGGCCACGCGGGACGCGGTCGATCAAACCATTGCGCGCGCATGCGACGAAGCCGATCGCATATTGCTGCGCGGCACGCGCTCAGGACACGCGTACCTCTCGCCGACGCTTGTCGAGCACAGCGACCCAAAAGCGTTCTTCTGCCAGGAGGAAATCTTCGGACCGTTCGTCACGCTTGAGACGTTCGACACTGAAGCGCAGGCAATCGATAAAGCCAACGACACCGTATTTGGCCTCTCCGCGAGCGTTTGGACCAACGACGGCGCGCGCGCCTTTCGCATCGCACGCGCGCTGCGCAATGGCACGGTGTGGATCAACGATCACAACAAGCTCTTTGCCGAAGCGGAAACGGGCGGTTACCGGCAAAGCGGTCTCGGCCGCCTGCACGGCTACGACGCCCTCGCCGACTTCACGGAAATAAAGCACATCTGCATGCCGGCAGGCGTCGCTGATGGCGTGACACCGCTACGTTGAGTACGCTGGCGGGCGCTCAATTCCGCCTGCTCCTGGATCAGTCGGGTTGATCAATGTGCGAACGCCTGCCAGCACATAGCGAGCGCCGATCTTAGCCTTGTCGAGCGTGTGAGGCCCGGCTCCGTATTGAGTCGTGGTGTATTGATCCTCGCTGATGATTTGCAGCGACATGAACCGGTTGCCGGAATCGGGTAACGTCACTGTCACTGATCCGGCATCCAGATCGATATACGACTCGAATACAGTGTGTCTCGGCTGCCTCGAATGACCGGTTGTTTATCAATCGGCAGCAAGTCGCGTATATGATTCCATCCTCCGAATCAACCGCTCTTCACGGAATTAGCGAAGTAGCGGTCGGTTTCCGCACGAACGAATTTGTCAACCGTGACTGGCACCGTGTCTTCGGAAAATCCTTCATACTCACGGTGCGGCTACCTCCACGACGTCTGGCAAGACCCAGGTCTTGTCAAACAAAGGCGGCTTGGGTCCGTAGAAGCGCATCATGATTTCCCACTCCTTGCCGGCAACGGTTGGAATCCAGTTCGACTCTTTCCCTGTCGGCCCGCCTTGATCAGAGCCTGCCACATCAGGTCGAAGTTGACAGCAGGCATCGCCCAGATAACCGTTTCCGTCGCCCTACTGCGAAACAGGTGTTCTTCGACCGGGTCTGTGCAGTTTGGCCGACTGCGACAAAACTTGAAAGGCTGAGGTAGACAACTGCATTTTAGCCGGGAACGGTCGGCTGACGATCGACATCGCTGGAACTCATTCGCCGTCTCAACGCCTCTTGTCGCCGGTTGAACCACCGCTCAATCGACCCTTTGTTGTCTACGCGTCTGACGGCAATTGGCTGCATGCGGTCCGATGTTGAAACGAACAGAGTTACTTCGCTCGGCTCGGTCCGCGTAAGGCCGAAGAGGGTCGCGATGGAATGGACACAGTCCTCCCTTCGGGAATTGAGCATCGTTGAGGCGTCCAAATAGAACGGCATCAATGTGCCAAAGTGGGGTGGCGACACAACCACTTGAGGAACGGAGACCCAGATGAATGCCATGACATACAGACTCGACATTGCAAAACGGGTGTTCAACTGATCGGATGCCGGGTTAAACAAGGCAGCGTCGTCTTCGCCGTCGCCTGATAACTTGCATACCCTCAAGCGCCCAGGTTCGCCCACCCAACGTTACTGTATCGGCGGAACTGTGCCGAGCTTTTCCGCGAGCATCCGCTCATAGACGCCAAAGTGGAGGTCGACTTCCTCCTGCGTGACCGCCTCGACAAAGATGTTGATCTGATCCGGCATGAGGCCCATGACGGTGGCTATCGCCGCTTCAAGCTGCGGCGCGCACACGCGGTCGTCCGCCATCGTGGTGCCTATCCTGATGTCGTATTCCTTCTCTTGCCGGAAGACGATCTCCACGATGCGCGCCCGCGCGCTCATGTTGTGATCAACCGCCAGGCGAGTGACCTCCGCTAACCGGTGCACGATCTCGCTAGGGAAGCCTTTCGTTGAGCGCAGTTTGATGCGATGTCTTCCAAGGGTGATCCAGTCCGTATCGAATTCCACGACTTACCTCCTACGAGCTAGGTGGCAGGATTGTATGGTCCGACAGGCAGATTTCAAGTGAGATTACCGGCATATGACCGCGAGGCAACCGTGGACATTGTCGAAGGCGCGCACGTGGTCACCCTTCAGGCTGACCTTCCAGGTGTATCGAAAGATTGACCGGAAAGTTAAAGCGCAAGACGCTCTTGCCAAGCTTGTCGCGGCAACTTTCGCTTGGAAATTCGGGTCAATCGCGGCGAAAAAACGGTCGCCCCAACCGCGGACCAATCTGTCGCCAAAACGGCCAAGTTCTTGAGTGGCCCGAGCCCCAACGATCAGACGTTACTGCCTGTTTCATCAAGTTACAGACACTTACGGAATATTTGAGTTTCATTCAAGCACGGCGCCTGTCGATTTCCAACCCAGTGACTTGTCTCTTCATCGTCGGCAAACGCTGACCGCCCGCGTGCGCGCTTGCCTGCCGATCGATCGCACGCATCAGTCCCCCAATGGAGCGTATAACGCAATCGGCGTCGCCGAGCGTTTCAAAGACCGTCTGGTCGTTGAGCAGGATCCAATGCAAAAGTCCCTCCTCTCTTTCTCGACGCTCGTTCTCGCGCTTGCCGGTTGCGGCGGCGGCAACGACGTTAAAGCTCCTGATGCTGCGGCCGCCAGCGCAGATGCCGTCGCGCGGGCCGTCGCCCACGCAGACGCGACACGCCAGATTGCCTGCGTAGCACCCACGACCGCGCCGGCGTCCAGCAGCGGCGGCCTGATCACCGTCGATACGCCGAACTCCGACGGCACGCGCATGTACCCGATCGATGCCCGGATCGACGTCGCGATCACCACGCGCGCGAGCGCCGATGACACGCTCGAATGGACCATCGCCGATGTGCTCGGCAACACGGTCGCGAGCGGCGATTTCGCCGTGCCCGCCGGCGCGACGACGAGCACGCTCGCATGCACGTCGACGCTCGCCGGCTATTTCCAGGTCTCGGCGACGCTCGACAGCGCGGGCGGTCAAGTGCGGGAATCGGGCACGCGTCCGGGCGGCTTCGCGAGCTTCGGCGTGATCCCGGATCTCGCGAGCGCGATTCCCGGCGTCGAATACACGAAGCAGGACCAGCATCGCTTTGGGATGGAGGGCTTCAACGGCTGGGGCGCGGCGCTGTCCGCGCTTGGTCTCTCATGGACGATCGATGATCGCTCGATGGGCGCGATGGAGCCCGGCGAGCGCTTCGAATTCAATCCGTCGGCTGACAATCTCGACCCGTTCTACAAGTCAGGCAAAGTGATGCGCTTCGTGCGCCTCGACGGCCTGCCCGGTGGCGCGAGCATGCACGACCTCAACCCCGACCACAGCTATATCCCGAACGACCTCGGCTATTACTGGAACTTCATGACGCGCGTCGGACAGGAAACGGAATCGATCCGCGCGAAATACTATCCGACCATGTCGGGCAACTATTACCAGGTGACGTGGGAACCGGAAGTCTTTTGGAAGGATTCGGACAAGAATCTCGTCGCCCTTTATCGGCATGTATACGACGGCCTGCATTCGACGGATCCTCGCGCGGTGGTCATGGGCCCGACCGAGTCATTTCCGATGCACACGACCGCGCGTCTGGAATCGCTCGCGTCGCTCGGTTTCGCGCAATACCTCGATGGCGTTACGACGCACGGATATTACGATGTCGACGGCTCGTCGCCGTCGCATCCGCCAGAGCGGCTATACACCGACGACAGCAATGCCGCGAGCTCGCTGCTCAACCAGATGCGTGGCCTTCGCGCTGAAATGCAGCAGGAATACAAGCCGAACATGAAGTTATTCGTGACGGAAACGGGCATCGAATACGACCTCGGCACGAGCTATGGCCCTGACTATCCGACGCCGAATATCCTTTTCGCACAAGGCGCGGTCGTCGCACGCACTCACCTCATCCTTCTCGGTGAAGGTGCGGATCAAACTTACGTGTTCTACGGAGCGGACTATCCGGGCGAGATCGGCTACGGCACGTTCTTCGACCTCGACAACGCAGAAGGCTCGCAGGACGCGACGAATATCGCGCCGAAACCCGCTGCGATGGCGATTGCCGCAATGACACGCATCCTGGACGGTACGATCACGCTCGGTCCCGTAAATGACTTGCCCGCCGGTGTGTATGCGTACGGCTTCCAGCAGTTGAACGGTGGCCGCGTCATCACCGCGCTGTGGACGCACAACAACGACGTGTGGCCCGCGTCGAACGGCGACTTCAGCACCAAGTACAGCGTGAACTACACGCTCACAGTCGATGCGGACGGCAACAGCGGCTCGGTACAACTGATCGACGCAATGGGCAACCTGTCGAGCGTTCCGTACACCAACGGCGCGGTGACGCTGACGCTGACGGAATTGCCGCAGTATGTGGTCTCGACGAACGCAGACGTCGCGATGAGCAACACGACGAAGCCGGTCGGTTACGTCGGCATGTAGGGACCGGTCTGACGACCGGATCGGCGGGGCGCAGATGGGCTGCCTCGAGAGCGGTCATCTTTTGACGAGCCGCCTGACGGTGGGCTGGACGGATAGCGGGAGCCTTGATAAAGCCGCGCGCGCGATGCGATGAAAGACATAGTTCGTCAAGACACGAATCATCGTTTTATCGAGGACCAGTGAGTTCAGCGTGGTTTTTGGAAAGACTTGATAGTTTGATGGCTTTCCAAAGCCCAGAAACATCGAGATCTGATCATTCATGTTCGTGATGAATTCTGTGTTGACGATGATCGGCTCCGACTTCTGGATTTCGCTGTCTACCTGGAAGAAGACGCTCTTCCTGACAAAGTTCTTGTCCTTGACGGGTCTTGCCCGGTGAATTCCATATGTGTTGTAGATCAGCAAGGAACCTTTGGGCATCTTAAAGCTTCTGATCGCCGTCCCATAGTTCTCTTCGATGAACCCGTCAGTGTAATCGCTATAGGCCTTATCGCCGGACCAGCGATGAGAGCCTTCGATATATTGGAATTCACCATCCTCGACGTCCGATACATAGAAGATGAAGATGATTCCGGGAATATGCGCGAATGCCTTGTCCGTCTTGTTGTCCGTATGCCACTGCATGTGGTGTCCGCCATATGTTTCATAGTAGCGCAGTGCTTTCAGTCTAAATTGATCACCCAGATACCGCTCGCAGACATTGAACACGAAGGAAGACGTAGCAAAGTTGTAGAAGGCCTTCGACACAGCGAGCAGATTGGTCAGGTAGTACTGCTTCTCGGAATATACGCCGCTGATCGAGTTCTCATTCAGTCCTAGTCTCGTTTGCGTCGCGTCGCGCTCGATGGCTTTCAGCGTGTCTGGCGATATGGCCGAGGGAAAGGCGTAATAGCCCTTTTTGTTCAGGTCCCCGATGATTTGGTCCATGTCGACGGCCAGAAACTCACCGACAAACAGTGTCGTTTCGTTCCGTCTGTCATCGACTCTGACGCGACTCGCGCTCGCCGACGTCTCATCGACGCTCATTTCAATGGCGCTGCGCGAATCGCCATCATTCAGGGGCACGCTTGCCATTGCTTTCTCCCGAGGTTGTTGCGAACGGCCACCGCCGTCGACCGAATCGAGATGGATGTTAGTGTCAGCAGGCGGCGTAGAAATCACGAAGGCGGAAGACGACAGGCTCTTGGCCGGCTGATACCCGCGCCTCCACCGTTGGCGCGGGTTGAAAGTGCGCAGCGCTCACCGGCCAATCACTTGGCGGAATCGGTCAGGAGTGACGCAAGGTTATTGGTTCGACATAGATTGAGAAGGATTCACGAGAGACTATGGTCATCGCTGCAATCGTCGAATGGCCAAAGATGTCCTGCATCAAAAGCAGTGCTTGAACAGTCCGCTAAAGTGCGTTCTCGCGCACCGGTCTAGTGAGTACCTTGAGGCCCATTATGTACAAAATACTTAGTCCGATTGGAACTGAAATTGAAATTCCAGAAAATGCGGCCCAAAACTCGACCACGTTCGATCTGATCGAACTCGCCGGAGCAAGGCAATACTACGATGAAAATGGCTATGTCGTCGTGCGCGGCGTGGTGGACCCGGTTCTGTGCGACTCTATCCGGAATGCGTTCGAGACTACCGTCAAGAGCTATCCTGGGTACATATACAGGCAGGCGACCGCGAACCCGGAAAAGAACAGAATCAATGAGTATGGCTTCGTAATGAATTCGCTACTCAACCTTCAGTCTCTTAGTGAGGTGAGATTCGCGCCACTCAAGAAGCTGACGGTGAAGGCGTTTGCGAGTACACCTATCAAGCGCATCACGCGGGAAATACTCTCGGAAGACGGCAAGCTCGTGCAGAGCATGTACTTCGAAGGGAACGCGGAGACGTGGCCACATCAGGACACGTATTATCTCGACAGCGAGAGGATCGGCACGATGGTAGCGTGCTGGTACGCCCTTGAAGATATCGACGCGGGTGCCGGACGTTTCTTCGTCGTGCCGGGCAGTCACCGCATCGACATGGTGAAGAACGGAAAGAACTTCGACGTGGCATTCAATCACGGACAATACAAGGAACTGGTCAAGAAGATTCTTTCTGAACAACAACTCGAATTCCGCGCGCCATTCCTGCAAAAAGGTGACGTGCTTTTCTGGAATTCGAAGACGATCCACGGCAGCCTGCGCACGACGCGCCCGCAATTCTCTCGCAGTTCTTTGACGTCGCATTTCATCCCGGTTTCTCACCGCTTCCTGCAGTTCCAGTCGAAGATCAAGCCACTGAATCTGCGCGAGTTCAACGGTATGGCGTTCCATTGTCCGAAGGACATGGAGCGGCTGTCCAGCCGGGTCGTGCTGGGGATCGAAACGACGTTCCCCAAGTCATTTCAGATGGCGAAGAAACTGGCCATCAAAGCCCTGGTTAAGTGATTCTCCCGCCGCAGCGTCGGTCTGAATGTGCCGGTCCAGGATAGAGCGAAAGAAGTTGACAACCGACGACCGCGCCGCGAATCCGAGGCGCGGGGTTAATTTTCAGCCGTGGCATCCAGCCTACGTCCCGCTCCTGCGTTAATCGCCGCCACTAAGGCGTATTGCCGTTCTTTCTTCGGACCGGTATTCCGTCGGCGACATCGAAAACTGCCTCCTGAATACTTTTTAGAAGCGCTCGCCATTGGTCAGTCCGGTCCTGCGCACGAACTTGTCGACCGGCAAGGCGCTGACGTGAGGGATAACGACCATATGAAGCAGGCGATGTCCTATAGGAACGTGTTCATCATGTTTCGGACCGCAGCGACGGCCTGATCCTGCTGCGTCTCGGTCAGCGCAAGCCCGCTCGGCAGATAGAAACCGCGGCGACCCATACGCTCGGCAACGGGATAACGTTCTCCCTCGAACAGACCTTGCTTGCGAAACACGGGCTGCTCGTGCATAGGCCAGAAGAACGGCCGCGCGCTGACGCCCGCGTCGGCCAATATGGCGCGCGCTTCGTCGGCATCGATCGGCAACGCGTCATCCAGCATGACGCCAAAGACCCAATAGATATTCTCTGCAAAGGCGCATGTCACCGGCGCCAGTTCCAGTCCCCGCACACCGCGCAGCAGCGCGTCGTAACGCCGCCCCAGCTCCCGCTTTCTGGTGACATGCGCATCGAGCTTCTCGAACTGCGCGAGACCTACCGCCGCCTGGAGGCTGCTCATGCGATAGTTCCAACCCAGTTCTTCATGAACAAAGCGCCTTTCCGGCTTGAAGCACAGGTTTCGCAGACTTCTTGCGCGCGCGGCGAGCGCGTCGTCGTCGCAAAGGATCATGCCTCCTTCGCCGGTCGTGATGTGCTTGTTTGCATAAAAGCTGAAGCACGATATCTCGCCGAAGCTGCCGCACGCCTTTCCGTTATAAGTCTGCCCGATGGCCTGCGCGGCATCTTCGATCACGGCCAGGCCATGTTTCTTCGCGAGCTCAAGCACGGGCGTCATGTCCACGGGCAGACCGAAGATATGCACCGCCATGATCGCGCGGGTACGGCTCGTGATGGCATCCTCGATTTTCGTGACGTCCATGTTCCACGTATCCGCGCTCGAGTCCACGAATCGCAGACGCGCGCCGGTGCGAACGATCGCCGATGCGCAGGAGATGATCGTATGCGTGGGGATGATGACTTCATCTTCCGGACCGAGTTTCAGCGCCGCTGCGGCGACGTCGAGGGCCGCGCTGCCGTTGGCCACGGCGATCGCATGCTTGCGACCCACGTATGCCGCCATCGCGTGCTCGAAGCGCTCGACGAATGCACCATCCGATGAAATCCAGCCGCTCTCAATGCATTCGTTCAGGTAGATCCTCTCGTTTCCGTCGAGCAGGGGTTCGTTTACCGGAATCATCGTGTGCTTCTCCTGGTTTCAGGCCCGACGCCCATTGACTGGTCCGAGCCGGTCCGCTCGGCGAACAGGATGCTCACGCGAGCGGGCTGCACGCGTTCACGCAGCATAGAAGTCACCCGAGGCTCGTCTGCCGGGCTGGCCGAATATGCCATGACGTTGGCCGGATCAGGTGCCGCGTAAGACGTCGCGCCACGCATGCTCTCGAGACCATGACAATGCCGGTGCGAAAGCGCGGACCGCGCCAATACCTTGGCACCGTCCGCCACCACCTGAAAAATGTCGATGGCGATCGCTAATCTGGGAACCGCACATCGTGCCTCCCGCATCCCGTGTCTCTCGGGAAATGACGGTCCGACAACGCATCCCAATGGACGATCGAGCACCAACATGAACAAAGGCTCTCGCATCTATGTCGCCGGACACAATGGCATGGTCGGCTCAGCCCTCGTCCGGTGTCTTGCCAGTCACGGCTATCACCACCTGGTCACGCGATCCCGACCGGAGCTCGACCTGCTGGATCAGCGTGCAGTGAGGGACTTTTTCGCACAGGAGCACATCGACGTCGTGCTCCTCGCTGCCGCGAAGGTTGGCGGCATACACGCCAACTCGACCCAGCCGGCGTCGTTTCTCTATGAGAACCTCGTCATCGAAACCAATGTGATTCACGCAGCGTTTACGAGCGGCACGCCCGAACTGGTCTTCTTCGGCTCCTCATGCATCTACCCGAAATATTGCCCTCAGCCGATCAAGGAAGAGTACCTGCTCACGAGCGCCTTCGAGCAGACCAACGAAGCCTATGCGATCGCGAAGATCGCCGGGCTCAAACTGTGCGAAGCCTATAACCGGCAGCACGGCATGCGCTACCTGTCCGTGATGCCCACCAATCTTTACGGTCCGAACGACAACTATGATCTTCAGAACGGGCACGTTCTGGCCGCGCTCATTCGCAAGACGCACGAGGCAAAGCTGAACGGACTGAAATCGGTCGGCGTCTGGGGATCAGGTTCGCCACGACGCGAATTCCTGCATGTGGACGACCTCGCGTCGGCGGTGCTCGCGTTGCTAGAAAGCGGTCGGACCGACGGCGTGTTCAATATCGGCACCGGACGTGACATCACGATCGCGGACCTCGCCCGTCTCGTCTGCGACATCATAGGCTTTACCGGAACGCTGGATTTCGACGGATCGAAACCCGACGGTACGCCGAGAAAATTGCTCGATGTGTCGAAGCTGGCCGAACTGGGATGGAAGCCCACGATCGCGCTCGGAGACGGCATCGCGGCCACGTATGCCGACTTCGCAAAGCGGGAACAGCGCACCGGTTACGTCAACGCGTGATTCGCGGCAGACGTTCTTCGGCCTGCCGCGTTCCCCCTATTGCGGTTCTCATGCCGACAGGATCGGCGACAGTGTGCGCCTCAGCGCCCCTTGCGAGAGCAGCGCCGCTGCCGCCTCTATTGCCCTCTCTATCTCCGTGCGCTTGCGCAGATACATCTGCTCCGCGCCCGCCAGCGCATCGGCAATGGCAGCCGCTTCCGGCGCCGCGAAGCATATTGCTTCGTGAATCTCCTTCATGCTGATGGCCGGAAGTTCCGTAGATATGACGAGTCTTCCGGACGCGACATACTCGATGACCTTGAAGGGAAAAACACCGTTGCCCATCTTCTCGATTGAAGCGTGCGGATTGACCAGCACATCGCACTCGGAGATCAACGTGAGCAGCGTCTCGTCGTCCACCCGGCCGTGAAAGTGCACCGCGTGCCCTTCGGCACCGAGGTTCGCGAACGCTGATGCCAGCGGGCCCGCCCCGCACACATGAAAGGTGAAGCGTCCGCGCGAAAGGCGTATCAGATCGAGAACGATGTCCGCACCTTTTTCCGCGCTCAGGCCGCCAAAGTAGCCGATCACGGTTGGCGCGCCTTCGCGTGAGAATGGCCGGCGCCGTCTGCATACCTCGACCAGTTCGTCGGACACCACGCCTGGACACAACACGACGGGGCAGCCGCTGCGTCGGTGCTCGCGCGCGGACAACGACTCGTTGACGGCAAGGCATACAGTCGGAGCCGGCAAAAGAAAGCGCCATGCAATGAAGTCGAGCATCGGCTTGGGATGCCAGCGCCGCCGCGAGAACAGCCAGTCTTCGAACTGAAGAACGAGACGCGCGCCGAAGCGTTTGGTCAGCTCGCGCGCCAGCATCGATTCGAACGCGTAGGGGTTGTAAATCCATACGGTATCGGGTTTGCCCAGCATCGAAATCTCGCGGCTCACCGCGGCCACTTCGAACAAGTTGAGCATCTTGCCGATGGTTCGCACCGGATACCGGCGCAGTGCAATCTCACGAATGGGCCTGTCGCCAATGCGCGCGTCGCGCACTTCTCTCGGCAACCATTCCTGCTCTTCGTGCGCGGAGTTGATCAACACGACATCGCGCGCCAGATGGACTGCCAGCGTCAGGAAGAATTCGACTTTGCGCGCAGCACCCAGATCGCGGTTCCTCTCGCGATTGGCGGCGCTGTACGGTGCGATGAACACTAACATGTCGACTCCCAGATCACATGTTCAGGAAAGGCGCTTCGTCGACGCCGACTTTGGGTCGCGCGCGACCGGGCGCTGCCTGAAGGCGCACGCCCGTCTTATGAACCGCGCGCCAGTACGTGTCCCCGAAACAGACGAACAGCGTCGTCACGAGCGGATATTGCTCCAGCAGATTGATATCCATGCAAGCGCCTAATGTGATGCCCACGAACACCAGATGACGCGCCCGCAGATACCCTGAATGGCGCGGACGCAGCCGCCACAGGAAAGCCGCGGCGCCCGTGACGAAGAGCAATGTTCCGATCGTCCCAAGCTGAAACTGCATCGTGACAAAGGCATTGTCGATGAGCAGGTTGAAACGATACTGCTCGGGTTCGGCGCCTGCTTGCTGCACCATCGAGTACGCGGTGTTCGTGCCCACGCCGAGCCCACGTCCGATCAGCAGCTCCGGCACATTCGCTTGCGACAGCTGATCTGCGATCTGCACGAGGTTGTACAGCCGCCCTCCTTCGGCGATCTGGTTGTCCAGAACGTCGCCACGGCCGACCGCGTCGACCATGTGTGCGTAGCCGCCCGTCACCAGAGACGCAGCGATAGGCAACGCGCTCATCACGAGCAGCATCCGGGCACGTCGATCGAGCCTGCCCGCCAGCACTTCCCAGAACACGAGGCCGGTCACCGGCGCGACGCACAGCATCGCGAAACGCGTACCGGACGACACTGCAATCCCCACCGCCAAGCCGATCAGCAGGAGCCGAAAGAGAAGCCGCGCCCGGTCGAGAATCAGCGTCATGCACGCGAGGGAAATCGCATACATGCCTGCCAGCGTTGCGTTGCTGAGAAGACCCGTGTAGCGATCGCCCGCAAATGAAACCACCCGCCCCTGCCCAAGATCCATCCATTGCCGCAGCACGACGTAGAAGTCGAGCGCGGCGAGCGCGAGCAACGCGATCACGAAGGCCGTCTGCCCCCGTACACCGTCGGGCAGCCATCGCCCGAACAGGAACAGCCCGAACGACGCATGAAGCAGCAGCACCCAACGCATTCCTGCTGCAAGAAAGAACAGCGGGGTCCAGCCCAGGATGAACGGCACGAGTCCGATCGATATCACGCAGAAAAGCCAGACAAAGTACAGAAGAACTAACTTGCTCATGTCGTATGGAAAGCGGCCCCTTCCCAGCGCGATGGGCCAGCCGACACCGATGACGACCGTGAGCACGTCCTTCACATACCGGACCGCGCCGGCCTCGTTCATTCCGGCCGTGCTCATGTTCCATACGTCGATGGAGCGGGTTCCAAGCGCACTGAACGCCTGGTCCGCGTATTGCGCCAGCGCTGCGGCGAAAAGCGTGTAGACGACGAGTGCGAATACCCAACGGGTCCACATGGCATACGCTCCGGTGCTTGCCGTTCGGCTCAACGCAGGCTCGTCCTCATTCGTGATGCTCCAGCGCGCGGTATCCGGCCAGCGTGATCAGCGCATCCCGCTTCGCGATCTGATAATCGGACAGCACCATCTCCTTGACGAGCGCGGCGAATGTCACCGTCGGCGCCCATCCGAGTTTCGCGTGAGCCTTCGACGGATCGCCGAGCAAGGTCTCGACCTCGGTTGGCCTGAAATAGCGCGCGTCCACTCGCACGATCACCGTCCCCGGGGCGACCCGGCATTCCTTGCTCGTGATGCTGTCCACGATGCCGACCTCGTCGACGCCGCTGCCCTCGAAGCGAAGCGTGATGCCGAGCTCCGACGCCGCCTGCTGCACGAACTCCCTCACGCTGTATTGCACGCCCGACGCAATGACGAAATCTTCCGGCTCCGGCTGCTGCAACATGAGCCACTGCATCTGGACGTAATCGCGCGCGTGTCCCCAGTCGCGCATCGCCCCGAGATTGCCGAGGTACAGGCAGTCCTGTGACCCGATCGCAATGCGGGCGATGGCTCGCGTGATCTTGCGCGTTACGAATGTCTCTCCGCGAACCGGCGATTCGTGATTGAACAGAATCCCGTTGCATGCATATATGTCGTACGCCTCGCGATAGTTCACCGTGATCCAGTATGCGTATAGCTTCGCGACGGCATAAGGACTGCGCGGATAGAACGGCGTGGACTCGCGCTGAGGCACTTCCCTGACCAGTCCATACAACTCGGATGTGGAGGCCTGGTAGAAGCGCGCGCTCTTTTGCAGGCCCAATATGCGTATTGCTTCGAGAATTCGCAGAGCGCCGAGGCCGTCTGCGTTGGCCGTGTACTCGGGTTCTTCGAAGGACACCGCTACGTGGCTTTGCGCCGCCAGATTGTAGATTTCGTCGGGCTGCACGCGCTGGATGATGCGCAGAATGCTGGTCGAGTCCGTCAGGTCGCCGTGATGCAAGTGAAAACGCCGCTTTGCGACATGATCATCCTCATAGAGATGATCGATCCGGTCGGTATTGAAGAGCGAGGAACGGCGCTTCACGCCATGCACCTCGTATCCTTTGTCGAGCAGGAATTGAGCGAGATAGGAACCATCCTGACCGGTGATCCCGGTGACCAGCGCGACCTTCTTCGACATCGCTTCTTCTCCTCGTTTGCGTACGCGACTTTCGAAATGCATCAGGCAGGCTTGATGTTGCTCTCGCCGCGGTCCTTGCCATACCCGTAGGTCGTGACGTAGCCGGAGCCATAGCGGGATCTTTCGGCGGGAACATCGGTGAACAGGATGCCGCTCACGCTCACGTCGCTGTTTTGCAGTCGGCTCAGCGCCTCGTGCACTTCGGCGACGGACTGCCGCCCGTGCCGCACCACGAGCAGCGTGGTCCCTGCCTGCCGTCCGATGAGCGAGGCGTCGGTGACGGCGAGCACTGGCGGCGTGTCGATGACGACGGAGTCGTAACGCCGGGACGCCGCGTCGAGCAGTTCGTTGAGGCGCCCGCTCATGAGAATGTCCGCCGGATTGGCCGAGTCGGCGCCACGCGGAATCAGATCGACGCCTTCGATGACGTCGCGCCTCACCACGTCGTCGAATGGCGCGCCGTTGAGGAGCTCGCGCAGTCCGGGTCCGTCGCTCGGTCCGAAAGATGCATGCATGTTGCCCATGCGCATATCCGCATCGATCAGCAGCACCCGCTTGCCGCCGGCCGCCTGAACGGCCGCGAGATTGGCCGAGAGGAACGACTTGCCCGCGCCAGGCGTCGAACTCGTGATCATGATCACGTTGTTTCTGTGCGCTCCGCTGATCGATTGCAGCACGGTGCGCAGACTTCGCACGCCTTCGACCGCCACGTCGCCAGGCGAGCGCGCCGCCAGCACATGCACGCCAGGGAGCTTGCGGCGCATGTCCTCCTGCAACCTGACTTGCCGGACGCTGTGCGGCACGACCGCGCAGACCGGAATGCCGAGGGCGCGCTCGATCTCGACGCTGCGCTCCACGCCACCGAAGAGCGCCCTTCGCAAGAATGCGGCGACGATGCCGAGCACGACGCCGAGCACCGCGGACAGCGCCAGCAGGACACGCCAATTGGGCTTGATCGCTTTCTCGGGCGGCATGGCGCGATCGACGATGCGCACATTGCCGACGTTGCCCGCCTTGATGACGCGTAACTGCTGCGCGCTGTTGAGGAGATTCGTATAGAGGTCGGTGTCCACGCGAACGTTGCGCATAAGGCGCAGCGCCGTCTGCTCGGTATCCGGCAATGAAGCCACGCGCCGGCTCAGGGCGTCGCGATCCTGTTGCAAGCGGCTGATCTTGGCATTGATCGCCGTGAGCGACGGATAACCCGGCTGATAATGCCCGGCGATATCGTCGCGCTGCTGCATCAGCGCGCGCATGCTGGTGTCGAGTTCGATAACTTGTTGCAATAGCAGGCGGCTTTCGATGCCGAGATCGACGGTGCCCTTGCTGTTGCGAAACGCGTTGTACTGGTCCTCCGCCTGCTGCAACTCCTCGCGCAGCTTCGGCAACTGCTCCTCGAGAAAGAGCAGCGAATGTTCGGCTTCGGATGATCTCCTCGCGAAATCCTGAGCCAGATACTCTTGCGCGATCGCATTCACGACATTGGCAACGCGCGTCGGATCGGAGCCTTCGAGCGCCACGCCGATCATGCCCGACTGTGTCTTGCGCTCCGCGATGGCCAGCTTGCTCTGGAGCGCCAGAGTGGTCGCCTGGCTCGATTGTGCCGTCAGCGTGAATTCGCAGCCGGGAGGCGCCTCGAGCGTGTTGACGAGGACGCGCGCCTCGCCATTGTCGTAGGGCACGGTCAGTTCCTGACCGACCGCTCCTCGTCCGAGGACGATGCCATCGGGCGATAGCAGTTCGAATGAACCGCCCTCTCCCGCCTTGATCGTGAATGCGCGACCGAGGGCCTTGCGCGGCACGTCGAACACCTTTACGTCAATGTTCTCGTCGCCCCATGCGAAGCGCCGCAAGCCGAAGAGCGGTTTTGAGTCGCCCATCCCCCTGTTCAGCCTGGCTATCCAATGACCGATGAGCGGAAAGTAGCGCGGCTGCGCGGTTACTTCCAGATGCAATTGCCGCACCGCCTCACCTACGACGAGCCGCGAGCGGATCAACTCCATTTCGGTGTCGGCGCCCGCCTTGACTTTCGAATCGAAGATCGATGCGAGCCGCCCCAATGCTTCGGCTTCGGGAGAACTCGAAGTCTGCGCGCCGATCTGAACCAGCGCGTCGGCACGGTACACGGGCTGGATGACCGCTCCATATAGCGCACCGAGCGCGAGCGTGCCGAGCGCGACCACGCATACGAGACGACGGCCATCGATGATGACCCGAACGTAGTCGGATATCGACACGCCATCCCCGTGCATCGAATCGTCGTGCATGCCTTGCTTCATCGAGGTCATGTGTTTGCCGATAAGGTCCATTGCCCCCGACAGCGGTGCTCGCCCGGGAGGCGCGATTTCATAGGAGCGACGCATCCGGTGTGCGTCCGTTCTGACTGTTACCCTTGTTCTTATCAATGGACAAACAAAGCAGCGCAGCACGCCTGGTTCGAGAAAGCCCCCGGGTCTCCCGTGTCCGTCGCCGTTGAGAACTTTACATACGCCTCTGTCATGCAGGACATCGCGACGGAAATCGCCAAGATGTTGTCGGTCGCCTGAGTCATGTCGGTAAGAATGGAACCCGGTGTCGAAGCGGTGGCGTGTCTCGGCAAGCCTTTGTCGGCTGGAGTGAACAAGTGGCTTGTACCATTCGCCGGATAGCTTGATGCCGATTTCTTCTACGCGCGCATGCGAGCAAGAAATTTCATTCAATTCCAATACAGGCTATCGAATGAAGATCCTCATGATTTCACTGAACTATGCTCCCGAGGTTTCCGGTATCGGGAAGTATTCGTCCGAGCTGGCCGAGTGGTTCGCAAGAAAGGGGCATATAGTGCGCGTGATCACGGCATCGCCCTATTATCCTGGCTGGCGCGTGCAGGAAGGTTATAGCGCGCGCAAGTTCTCCACCGAATCGATCAACGACGTGTCGGTAACGCGCGTGCCGTTCTGGTGTCCGCGCCGGCCGAATGGCGTGAAGCGTCTCATTCACCTGATGAGTTTCTCCCTCGCTGCCGCGCTGCCAGCCATCGCCCGCGTACGCTGGCGTCCCGATCTCGTGTGGGTGGTCGAGCCGCCTTTGTTCGCGAGCCCGTTTGCACTGCTCACTGCGCGCTTGAGCGGCGCACTGTGCTGGCTGCAGATTCAGGACTATGAAGTCGACGCTGCATTCAAGCTCGGCATGCTCAAGGGTAATGCCGTGAAGAAGCTTTGCCTCAAGTTCGAGCGATCGCTTCTCGCACGCATGGACGGAGTGTCGGCCCCTTCGGCTGCGATGACGCAAATCGCAGCCGCCAAAGGCGTGCCTAACGAAAAGCTGTCTCTCGTACCGAACTGGGTCGACACCGGGCGCATCCGCCCGCTCGGCAGAGCCAGCGCTTTTCGCGCCCGGCTGGGTATTGGCGAAAATGTCATCGTCGTGCTGTATTCCGGAAATCTCGGCGCCAAGCAAGGACTCGAACTGCTTCCTGAAGCCGCGCACAGGCTGGTGCATCGTCGCGACATCGTGTTTGTCATTTGCGGCAATGGTCCTGCAAAGGACTATCTGAGCGCCAAGGCGGCGGAGCTTCCGAACATCAAACTGATCGACATGCAGCCGAACAAGCGCTTCAATGAATTGATGGGGCTTGCGGACATCCACGCTCTTCCGCAGCGCGCGGACGCCGCCGACATCGTGATGCCATCCAAGCTCGGCGGCATGCTGTCGAGCGCACGCCCGGTCATCGCGACCGCCGCGGAACATACGGAGCTATGGAACATCGTTCGGTCGGTCGGCGTCGTGACCGAACCGGGCAATGCGACCGCCCTGGCGGAAGCGATCGTCCATCTGGCGAACGATCCCGCGCTGCGCGAGCGACTCGGCTCGCTCGGACGCAGCTATGCCACGACCCATCTCTCGCGGGAGAAGATTCTCGCTGCATTCGAGAGCCGCGTCGTCATCGAGCTGCAGAAAAAGCGCGACGTGTCGGACCGCGTCATTACCTGAGCCCTTGCTCGCGCCACGCGCGCCGCTCGCCTGCGCACCGATGCGGCTATTCGAAAGGGCGATTGCCGAGCATGAGCGCGCGATGCGCGCCCGCGGTCGAGGCGACGAGTCCAAGCGTTCCTTTCTGGGTCACCGAGAAGCGGACCAGGTCGCTTCCCGATACCAGCGTTCGGGCGGGCTCGCCAGCGCCGCGTCGTGGCAGATGGAGCAGATACAGACCCGACAAAGCCTGATGTGACCGGTCCGCGTTACGCGACACGAGCACGATCACGGCATGGGCCTTGTCGTCGCGTGGAAGCGTCAGACCGGTGTCGAAGCTCGCGCCGTCGAAATCCATGCTGAAGAGGCCGAGCCCGCCGATCTCATGCCTGACCTCCTCCACGGCGCGGAACGCTCCACGCTGTATCGTCACATCGTCGGCGAACGTTGCGGCGCCCAGGGCAAAGTGATCCTGCGCATTCGTGAGCGTGCAATCCCACGACTGCACGGGCGCGACCGGACCGTCCGACGCCACGGCCGATGCGCCGTAGGCTTGCTGGACGTTGACGCCGAAGACGGAGGAAGCGCCGTCGAGTGTCCCGACAAATGCCGGAACGAGTACACCGTCGCCCAGATACGGGTCGTTCCAGCCGGCGCCGACGGGTCCCGTGCGAGCCGGACTGTCGCGATAGCCGACGCGCTCCAGATAAACGCCGTTGAAGACGGCGGACTGACATGCATCGACGAGCACGGCGGGTCGCGGCGACATCGCGTGCGATATCTGCATGAAGACGTTGGCGTTCGACGGGCGCGCATAACGCGACATGACCCTGATGCAGAAACCGCAGATGCCCCTGTAGGGATAAGCCTTCGCCTGCGACGCGGCGTTGAGTTGCGCACTCAGTCTCGACTCGTTGTTTCGCGTCTTGAAGAACGCGGCGTCGAACCAGGTGTCGATACGCCGCTCGTCATCGCCATAGGCCCGGCTGTAGATGTTGCGCACGTTGATGAAGGTGCACTTGTCCGCAAAGCCGCCTCGCTCGTTATAGTCGTCGTTGCGGTCCGCCCATTGCCCTCCGACGAGAACCGGCACGCCCGTGCCCTGGGCCTCGATATTGCTGAACATGCATTGCTCCAGCACCGCTGCATAGATGCCGATGCCGCAGCCGAGAAAGCGAAGCTTGTCGAAGATGCAGCAGGCGAGTGTCGCGGAAAGCGCACCGAAAGCCATGAAGCAATCGATGAAAGTCAGGTTCTCCAGGCCCGCTTCGAACGCGGTGTCGTGTCCATCGAGTAGGCCGAAGGTGATCGGCTGACGCGCGTCCGCCATGCCGTAGCGATACCCTCCCTTCACCACGGCGTTGATGCCGCATACCTTGACTCCGGGCCACGCGCCCACGCAGTAAGCCTGGCGCAATGCCGGCTCGGGCGCAAGCCGCTTGTCCTTTGCGCTTCTCGTGCGGCCGTCGTCGTGACAAGGAATGGCGAGCGTCCCCGATGCGGCTGCGATGCGGAACGTGCCGTTATCGAGCACCACACGCTGCGCGCGTCCTGTCGACGCATAACATGCGCCCGCGAAAGCGACGGCGCGGTTGATGGCGTCGGCGTCATCTGCGATGCCGTCACCTTGCGCACCGAACCAGCGCGCGTAGATGTCGCCCTCGAACACGCGTTTCCAGCGCTTTCCGGACTTCGACACGATAATCGTGCCGCCATTGTCCGCACTCGACGCATCGTCCGGATCGAGCCGATAACACGCGATGTCCGACGCGCGACGGCCTGCCGGATGCTGCGACACGAGCAGGCGCGTGAGCGTTCCGGTGTACTGACGCAACATCGCGTAGCCCTGGATCGGACCTTCGTTCAGGATGAAGCCGGACACATCTGCGATGCGCGCCTGAAGCAGCGCCCCCCTGATGACGACCATCCTGTCGTCGGGTGCAAGGCTTTCCGCAAGCTGCATCGAAGCGGCTGCACCCTGAATCTGCGTGGGCTCGCTTTTCGCGGCCTGCGCACGACGCGCCTCGCCGGCCACGCCCGAGACGCCGCAGCAGGCGACGATGATCTTCTTGAGCGCCCGTCGTCTCGTCTTGAGCGCCTCGCCGGCGGCCTGCCACTTGCTCCGGAGCTGGACCATGACGTCTCGAGGCCTGTGGGAAGCGCTACGACAGCGGCTTCAGCGAAGCATGGGCAAAAATCTGCTTTCTGCAGATGCCGATATACACGGAGTAGTCCACCGCGACGCTGGCAATGATGGTCGACCAGATCACCCAGTCCACCGTGCCGAACTTCGTGAGCAGATAAACCTTGAGCGGAATGGAAACAGTGCAAAAGACCAGCACGGCGAGCAACTGCGGACGCAATTCCTTCACGCCGTTCAGAAAGATGGCGAAGGCGCTGGCCATCGCGTCGACCACGGCGAGCACCGCCGCGGCGCAACGCAACTCGAACGGCACGTCGAGCTGATTGCCCGTCCATATCTTCAGGAGCCACGGCGACGCTATCAGGATCAGCGCGCTCATCAGCAGGGCGGTACCTGTCGTCACGCACATGGACAGCTTCAGCGTGTTCCTGATGAAGGTCCTTTCACCTCGCGATCGGGCATCAGCGTACAAGCCCCACAATGGTCCCGACAACATCGACATTGCAACGGTGACCACCTGAAACAGCCGTTGTGCGACGGCCAGTCGCGCGACTTCCTTGGCGCCGAGAATGTTCGAGACGATCAACGGGTCACACGCGCTGCCACATATGAAGCCGAGTTGAACGATGAGAAATATGCCCGCCGTCTTCGTCAGCACGGAATAGTCGAGCCAACCGGTGCCGGCCCAGATGCCGCGATGGAATCTGAAGATCCCCTCCCGGCGCAGGCGCACGAGCAGAATCATCGCGCTCGCGACCTGAACGCCATAGGTGGACAGGACGAGATAGGGCATGGGTGCGCGCACGCGCGCACAGAGATAGAGAAGCGGCAACGAACACAGGTATCCGATTGCCGCGGCCGTATGCGGTTCCCATGCGCGCTGCAAGCCCACGAAGACCTTTCTAACGCCACCGAGCGGAATGTTCAGGCAGAACAGCCCGATGAACGTGAGCGTCGCCAGCACGGTCTCTTTCGCGACGATCGTCGACTCGACCTTGAGCAGGCGCTGAAAATCCAGCAGCAAGACGAGCCCGACGAGTACCCCCGCCGCGGCGACGCCGATCACGGCGAGCAGCATGATGCCCCGCGTAACGATGGTCTGCAGCGCGTCGCGGTCGGCGGACGATTCCGCATCCGCAACGAGATTCACGAGTCCGTTCGCCACGCCGAGATCCAGCACCGATAACATCACCGCGAGGCTCGATATCGTCATCCAGATGCCGAAGCGCTCTTGTCCCAGATATGGCAGCGTGAACGAGACCGAGAGCAGGACGACCGCGAAGCCCAACGCCGCACTCACCGAATTGCAGGCGACCGACCGTGCTGCGCGGACATAGCGCTCCCGGTCGCGCGCCTCGGAGCTGCCGACGCCGAATGGCAGGTAACGAAAGCAGTGCCTCAGGAAGAAGGCGGGGGCGCGCGCAAAAGAACGCTCTGAAGGCGGCATGGGGCGTTTCATCCTTTAGCTGATCGCCGGAAACGCTGTGGCCTAAACGCGCGGTTCGAATCGCACCTTGTCCTGATCGCCCACGTAGGGTCCCTGCTTCACTTCGATGAACGCCGCGTCTTCGAGTATCTCGAAGCCATGCCCGCCCGAGGACAGCAAGATGACGTCGCCGGGCCCGAGCGTGCGGCTCGTCACATAGTGCAGATTCGAGCCGTAAAAATCGACACGCACGCGGCCTTTCTTGATGAACAGAACCTCTTGCGTCAACTTGACCTCGCGCACCACGACGTTGTGTACGTGAGCGGGAATCTTCTTTCCGGCCGGATGCGTCATGTGCGCGAGTTGCTGCGAGTACTCATGCGGCGTAAAGAAGTTGATGCCTTCTTTTGAGAACGAGTCCCGGACGATCAGAGCCAGTGTGACGCCGTCGTGAACGATGGTTTCCAGCTCCTTATCGACCACGGTGTCCTGTTCGGCTACGAGTAGCGTCATGATGTGCCCCGGCGGGATTGTTCGACATGGACCGCTGCATGCGCAGCGGCATGTAAGCATGATTTCCGATGAATCGCCTTGAGACGCGACAAAGGCGCAGGCCCGATACGCCGTGTAGTCCGAGCATAGCGGCGAGCGCCCTTCGCCGGTCAGCCGGTGACGGAATCTGGCAAGGTGTTGACCGATTCGCGTCGCGGTCCGTATAGCAATGCGATATAGCTTTGCGCAACGTGGGAGATATGAAAGCGGCTATCGAAACACTGCTTCGCCGCCGCCCTCATCGTCGCCTTCGCCTCTTCTGGCAAGTTCGTCCATTTCAGAAAGAGCCGGGTTATGCCTCGCTGTGTGTCTTCGTCCGCGAATCCCGCGCCGTCGGCGACGACCTCCTGCCAGATGCCGACCTTGTCGGTCAGAAGCACCGGGACGCCACACGCGAGCGCTTCGGCCACCACGATGCCGAAATTCTCCTGATGCGAGGGCAAGACCAGGACGTCGGCTGCTCGCAACAAGGACCACTTGTCGTTACCCGTGACGAGATCGAGCCAGCTGATTCGCCCACCAAGCCCGAGCTGCTCCGCTTCGCGACGCAGCTTGGGAGCAAGGCCGTTATTGTCCGGCCCCGCAATGACGAGTTGATAATCGTCCCTCGCGTCCTTCAGATCGTGAAACGAGCGGATCAGCAGATCGCAGCCCTTCTTTTCATGGATGCGCCCGAGGAAAAGAATGACTTTCCTGCCTCCCCAATCCGCGCGGGTGCGCCATTTCCCCGGGTCCGAATTTGCTATCGAAGGCGCCGGCGCGGTTCCGTACGTCACCGTGAATTCCTTTGCCCGGTATAGCGGAAAAGATTTGCGCGCGAGTTTGCGCTCGCTATCGGCGGTGAACAGAACGCCTTGCGCATTGCTGAGAACGTGACGTTCCACCAACATCCAATAGAGAAGCTTCTTTGTGTACTTCAGCGGACGACCGACGTTAAACCACGGATCGAGCATGCCGTGCGGTATCACGTAATAAGGAACGCCCTGCGAGCGCAGTGCGATCATCGCCGCCGCGCTGTGAAACTGCCAGATGCCGTCCACGACGATCGCATCATATTGCCTGCCGTGCTGCATCAGCCACCGCACCAGACGAAAGCTGAATGAATACTTGCCTGCATGGTGTCCCAGACGGATGACACTGTCGAACGCCGCGTCATCGGACTTATCCGGATGCGCCGAAGAGTCGAGGCAGACGACATCCACGGCGTGCCCGCAACGCCGGATTTCGGCCGCGATTCTCTTGATGGCCTCGGCCGGCCCGCCAGACCGGGCCTCGATCGTCGGAATGATGTGGAGCGTTTTCAATGAAAATCCTCCGATGAACCATGACGCGTGCGCGAGCCGCGTGAACGCGCAAGACAGCTTCATGGCGGTTGCCACGGGGCGTCACGACCCGCGCTCGAATCGCAATCGTAGTGGCTCGTCTGACGCCGCCCGTTCACTTGGCGGAAATCATCAAGCTTTTGGCCGGCTGTCCGCGCGCGCAATGCATGATCCGATCGAGCCGCCACGCTCATCGTTCAGCCAACGTCTTGCCGAGTTCCGTCAGAACGAGCTGGTCCATATCACACGGGCTACCGTTGGACAAACGTGAAATCGCTGTCAGCGTCTACCTGTGCATCCTTTTCCGGGGGCTGAGAATATGCTGTTCAACAGAGTCGCTTCAAATCCCGAATACGACAGTAGTCTTGCAGAGCCGGGCCCCGCCCACCACGGCGCCGGCGAGCACGGGCAAGCGAACGACGTGGATCGCGTGGTTGACCGCTTTCGGGTTCGGCCGATCCGGATCGTGGTGCTTCTCGAGCAGGACAATTCGACGGGCGGAGGATTTCAGCAGGCAATAAACGCCGCGCTGCTGTTCAGGCGTCTGCCGCCTGAGCTCTGCGACGTAACCTTCGTCACGACGCGGCAATCGGCAATCGAGGAATTGCAGAGGAGCGGCCTCGACGCACATTACCTTCCGGTTCGAAAATGGCAACGCGCGCTCGCCCGCTTTGAGGTGCTGTGGCGGCAGCTCAGTGTGTCCCGCCCGCTCATGGGAAACCTCCACTCCAGCTGGCTGGACCGGTCGCTGCGGGATATGGGCGCCGATCTCGTCTATTTCACGTGCCCGTCCTATCTTGCGCTCGTGACCACGCAGTTCAGCTATCTCTTCACTGTCTGGGACCTTTCGCACCGGGACGACCCGGACTTTCCCGAGGTGCGTGCCAACGGCGAGTTCGAGCGTCGTGAACAGATCTATCAACATGCGTTAAAGAAGGCGACAGGCATCGTCGTCGATTCGCAGGCGGGGCGCGATAACGTGGTCCGGCGCTATGGCATCGATGAGGAACGCGTGCATGTGATTCCCTTCTGTCCCGCCGTCGGCACGATGCTATCGGAGGAAGAGTTGTCCCGGCCCGAGCGCTTCATCGACGTCAAACTCAAATATGACCTGGCCTGCGACTACATCTACTATCCCGCGCAGTTCTGGCCGCACAAGAACCACGTGTACATCTTGCGCGGACTCCGCCGTCTGGAAGACCGCTTCGGGATCAAGGCCGGTGCCATCTTCTCGGGACGCGACTTCGGCAATCTGGCTTACGTTCGTTCCGTCGCCTCGGACCTCGGGCTGACCGACAGGGTCCGCTTTGCCGGCTTCGTGCCCGACGGCGAAGTGCCCTGCCTCTATCGCCAGTCGATCGCCCTCGTCATGCCCACTTATTTCGGTCCGACGAACCTGCCGCCCTACGAGGCGTTTCAGCTCGGTGTCCCGGTTCTGTATTCCGATCTCGTGAACCTGCGCGACCAGGTCGGCGACGCGGGCCTTCTCGTCGACCTGCTGAGACCGGACACGATGGCCGACGCGCTTCGAAGACTCATCACGGATGTCGAACTGAGGAATACGCTCGTCGAGCGAGGCAAGCGGCGTATCGAATCACTCACGGACGAGCAGCGGCTCTCGACACTCAGAGGCGCACTGGAAGCATTCCAGGCACGGCGCATGTGCTGGGCGCCCTCCACGCAGACTTCTCGCAACCGCAATTCCTGAACCCAACGGGAACTCTAAATGGCCTCGGAACTCTTTCGCGACGAGCATGTGTCGCCGCCTGAAACTCCTCCGCACGACATCGAGCGCGATCGCGAACCTGGCGGCGTCATCGATCTGAGTCGCGCCGACCAGGGCAACTATGTAAAGGTCCGTTCGACGTTGATCGAGACGCTATGGTTCATCGCCGAAGCCACCATCATCAGTAACAAGCTCGTGCCGTTCTCGGCTCTGCGCGTGGCGTTGTTGCGGCTCTTTGGCGCGAAGATCGGCGTGGGTTGCCGGTTCCTGCACGCTGTGCATGTCAAAGCGCCCTGGAATCTCGTGGTCGGCGATCACTCCTGGTTCGGCGCCGATGCGTGGATCTATAACCAGGCGCCCATTCGGATCGGCTCGAATGTCTGCATCTCGCAAAGGACTTTCCTGACGACCGGCTCACATGAGATGAGCACGACGATGAACCTGCGCGTCGCGCCGATCGTCATCGAAGACGGCGTGTGGATCACGGCGAACTGCGTCGTGCAGATGGGCGTGACGATCGGCCGTTCCACCGTGGTCACGCCGCTGTCCGTCGTGCATCGTTCGCTCGCGCCTGAGGGCGTCTATGGTGGCAATCCATGCCGATTCATTCGCAAGCGCTTCGACTGAAGAAAGGCAGCCTCAGGGGTTCACTGCACGCCCCGCTCCGAAAATTGGGAGTATCAGCTTACCTTACTCAAGGTATCGAAAAGCGAATCAGCGGTTAGCAACTGCTTTACATAGGCAGCTTGATTACTACACTTGGTTGTTGTGGCGACGGCCGGTCTTGCCGTGTTCGTAGCCGCTACTGAGCAATGATGAGACGGAATGCATCGTTGTATGTTCTCGGGCGCCTTATCTTGCTGAATTGGAGGAACCAATCATGCAAACTGTTCTAAGACGATATTCCGGAAAGGGCGCGACAGAATTGTTTGATTTGCTCGAGAAGCATAACGCTGAGGTCGAAGAATGGATGGGTGGTGTCAAAGGCTTGGTCACATACACGCTCGTGCGCACCGGCGAGGGCGGATTTTCCGTGACTGTGTGTCGGGACAAGGCGGGTATTGATGAGAGCGTGCAAAAAGCGAAGGAGTGGATCGCGAAGAATGCGGGAAGCATTGGAGCGGCCGCGCCGGACGTGACGGAGGGTGCGGTCATTGCTCATTTGAACAAGTCTTAGTTCTGACGCTTACGACGCACGCGCCAGATGGCTGCATGGGCGTGCGTCGCTCATGGCGTCGAGAGAATCAACCGGTTTGAATCACTCATCGCCTTTATCGAGTCGTCTTGTTCGCCAGGCGCAGGAACATCGCTCTCATTCGTAAGTCATCACCGCTGTCGCATTGAGCACGACCGGACCTGTCAACGCCTGAACACTGATCCCAGCATCAAGCCCCGATAGGTATAAGAAATTCGAACCGTGAGTGTATTTCCCGGACTGGTCCCGCTTGCATTGTTCACGGTAACGCTTGGTGAATTGCCTGCGTTCCCGAAACTGAGAAGCTCATTGCAATTGGCGCTAGCGACCGCGGAAATCTGGGTCGCAGAGAGCGCAGGCACCGCCACCATCGTCCCGGCTCTGGCTGCCGCGCGCGCTGCGGCGGCAAGCGCTGCCTTGTCGTAAATCATCAAGCCGACATCGACGATGCCAACTAGCACCATGAGCAAAAACGGAAGCAGGATGGCGAATTCCAGCGCGACACTGCCCGCTTGTGTGGCAGACCGCCGTCCACCTCTCCGGATTTGCAAGTGACTGGAACGGTCCTCATTTCTTCGCATATTTTTTTTGATAACTTTGGCGCGCTCGACACAACGTTCTGGGAGCGTGAATGTATCGCGTAGAAAATTATGAAATGCTTAAGGATTGCGATCCAGCCAGCTGAAATGACCGCAGTACATGTTGTTTTAGAAGTTACAGTTTTAAAGCTCACGGTTACAATCGTCGGACGATTTCAAAGCTAAGCTTCCGCCCACCTCGAATAAAAAAACAAAGGGTGCGAAGATGACTAGAAAAATTTGGAAAGCGCTGGTTCTTGCAGCGCTGCTGCCTTTGGCGCTCGCGGCTTGCGGCGGAGGCGGGAGTGATGGCGCTTCTAGCACGCCGTCCGGCACGCTGCACGTCGCGATAACGGACGCGCCGTCTTGCGGTTTCGATCACGTCTACGTGACCGTTTCAAAGGTGCGCGTCAATGCGAGCGCACAGGCGGGCGACAACGACGCGGGTTGGACTACAGTCGCCTTGCCCGCGCCGCAGAAGATCGATCTGCTGTCATTGACCAACGGCGTGCTCGCCGATCTCGGCCAAAGCGCGCTGCCCGCCGGCGAATACCAGCAGGTTCGCCTGGTGCTCGCCTCGAACGCAGGCAACACGATTGCCAATTCCGTGGTGCCCTCCGGCGGCACCGAGCAGCCGCTCGATACCCCGAGCGCGACGCAGAGCGGCTACAAGATCATCCAGCCCTTCACTGTTCAACCAAACACGCTGGTCGACCTCGTGCTCGACTTCAACGCGTGCAAGTCGGTCGTCACGCGCGGCAACGGCTCCTACGCCCTCAAGCCGGTCGTGACAGCAACGCCGACGACCGTGAGCGGGCAAATCGCGGGTTATGTCGCGCGCGCGCAGGCAGGCGCCACCGTCTATGCCGAGCAGGGCGGGAAGGTCGTCAAGGGCACCCTCGCCGACAGCACCGGCAAATTCGTGCTGTCGCCGCTCATTCAAAGCTCCACACAAGGCAACTACGATGTAGTCATCGTCCAGAACAACGTGGCCACCGGTGTCATACGGTCCGTGCCGGTCGTCGTCAACACGAGCACGGCTGTGTCCACCTCTGACGCACCCATCGCGCTGCCTTCGTCGTCGATGAGTACGGTAAGCGGGAAGGTGACGCCGACCGCCGATGCCCTCGTCCGTGCGTTGCAGCCGGTCAATGCGGCCGCGTTCGAGATCGGCTCCATCAACGCGAATCTCGACACGGGCGTCTACGCGCTATCGTTGCCGGCCGCTGCGCCCATCGTCAGCACCTACTCTGCTGCGCTGCCTCTGAGCTTCGCCGCCGCACCGGCCGCAGCCGGCCAATACACGCTCGAGGCAGACGCCGCATCGGGCGCCACGCAATCGACGGGTGTCACCGCGACAACCGGTCAGGCCAACGTGAATTTCAACTTCTAACGCATCCAACGTGGCGGCGATGAACCGCCAGGCCCCCTTCAACCAGGAGAACATGATGAAGAGAGTCGCAGCCCTCGCTGCGCTGTTGATCGCCGCCGGCGTCACAAGCGCATGCGCCGTGTACGTTCCCGACCCCGCACCTGTTGCAGTCAAGCCGCAAGGCGGTGTCGGCAATGGCTTTTGCCCGCCCGGTCAAGGCAAGAAAGGCAACTGTTGAGCGATGACCGATCTGCGACTAGCTCGCAAAAAAAGCCCGCATGACAAAGAACAGCTCGCTCGGCTCGCGCCGATCGGGCTGTTTTCTTGCGTGGCGCGCTTCAGGGCCAACGATGCCGGTTTAGCTGGACCGGGACGTGGGACGCCCCAAGAATGGAACTCGGGCGCCGCCCATTGTGGGTTGTCAGCGCGCCAGCCGGGGCGGGACGTATGCGCCATAGTAAGGTCCGACCTGACCGGCAGACGCCGTGATCTTGTAGCCGGCGATGAAGTGGCCCTCGATGTACTTGCCGCTTCCGCCCGTCGCATTGTCAATGTGGAAAGCTGCGAAGGCGATGACGGGCTGACTCGACGTCGTGGCCTGTTCGACCACCGGCACCAGTACATCAATGTTGGATGGCACGTTGGCGTAGATGGAAGTCTTTACGCCCGGCTCGATCCAGATCGCATCCCCGATGCTCAGCCCGGTCGGATTGCCGCCGCTGATCAGTCCCCGCACCGTCGTGACATCGTTGTTATCGGTCTGGAACGAAGTCCACTGACCGGCTTCGCAGCCGCGGTAGGTCGCGCCATTGCCGATCTGGATTGTGAAGGGCTTGCCCGTAGCGGGATCGATTGCGGGCGTACCCGACTGGACGTTCCAGTACTGGCTGTAAATGCACTTGCCGATCGCGACTGGAAAATGCCCGCCGGGGGCGACATAGCCGGGTGCCGCCACGATGGCTACCGCCGTCGCGCTCGCCGGTCCACTGCCGACGCCGAATAGCTTGGCAAACCAGAAACCAATAGCGCCGCCGTTGAGTCCCGCGGCTCGGGACACGATAACCTGCACGGCGGGGGCGTCGTAGGCGCCCGGTGTGATGTTCGTCGCCTTGAGGCCGGATGACGCGTTTGCAAGATTCCAGAACCCGGTCTGCACCGATGCATTCTTTAGAGTGACGCCATCTGACGAATTCAGGCTCACCGCAGTCGCAGCCGATGCGCTGGCGGAACTCCAGTTCGGGGTCGAACCGCCGGCCAGCAGCGTGCCAGCGCCCGTCAGCGCGGACGCCTCGGCCGCTGTTTGCAGTTCGGTCCTTGCCAGAAAGACATGCCCCAGATCGACCGCGAAAGCACCGAAGGCGAGCGCTGCAATCAATGCGAAAGGCATGGTGATCGCCATCGCACCACGCTGACGCTCAAGAGATGAGGCAGTCACTCGGAGTCTGACAGCGGACATTTCCATGATGTGTCGTCGGCAGTAGAAGATGAGATCGGCGGTGCCTTGCAGACGTGCGATCGGTAAGGAACAACTACGACCGAAGTCGACGAAACTTTAGGATGGTCCGAAAATTTGCGAAGCTCGCGCCATGTCGTATCGCTCTTGCGTGGTCCTTGCAATATCAGCGATAGCGGCTAAAGCTCGCTCGGAGTTCCTGCGTGAAGGCTTGCGGCTGCTCCCACGCTGCGAAGTGACCGCCCTTTCGAAGGACGTTGTATCGAATCAGCTTCGGACAAGCCTTTTCCGTCCAGCTTTTCGAAGCGGCGTAGATCTCATCGGGTATGCGCGCGATCTCCGATGATCTGGCCGAGCTATCACGAGGTATGCGTGGCGCCGCTCGAAAGCTGCTCGATGGTTGGCGCACGCAGGCTCGTACGATGCTACGCCGGACGTTGACCGGATGCCCCCTTCACGCGCGTGCGCTTCGCCGGCGCGACGACATCAGCCAGCAACTCTTCATGCAGTCCGCGCAACACCTCGACGAATGCCGACGCCAGCCGCTCACGCGGCCTGTGCGGAGGAAACAGCAGATAGGTGGGAAAGCGCGTCGCCGGCAGAAACGGACGGATGGCGGTATCCGGTCCCCTGTAGTCGCGCGCGACGATCGGATGCGCGAGCGTCACGCCCATGCCGTGCCGCACCATCTCGCAGCACATCGCCGTGTACTGCGCCTCGATGGCGAGCACACGCTTCACGCCCGCGCGCTGAAACACTTCGTCCATCAATGCGCGCGTGCCGTCGCCGTGACACAGCGAGATGAACGACTCGCCTTCCAGATCCTCCGGCCTGATCACGCGCTTCGCCGCGAGCCGATGCGCCGCCGGCATCACGCACACCGCGGCGACGCTCGACAACTGTTCCACTTCGCAATCCGACGCCTCGCTCACGTACACGGCGACACCCAGATCGCAGAACTGCGAAGCCGTCCAGTGGTTGACCGTGCCCGACGTGTTGACGTGCAGCGACACCGTGACTTCCGGATACAGCTCGACGAAACGCTTGATGGCGTGCGGCACGAGCGTGATGCCCGCCGAAGGCATCGCCGCGATGCGCAGACGCCCGCTGCCGAGATTGCGGATCTGCGCGGCCGCATTGGCCAGTCCCTGCAAGCCGACGAATGCACGTTCGACCTCGCGGAAAAAAGCGGTGCCCTCGCTCGTCGGAATCAGCCGCACGCCGCTGCGCTGAAATAACTGCAAGCCCGTTTCGCGCTCGAGTTGCGAGATGAGACGGCTCACGTTGGGCTGCGACGTGAAGAGCGCCTTGGCCGCGGCGGTCATCGATCCCGACACCATGACGGCGCGAAACGCCTCGATGTGCTTGAGATTCATTGCGTGTTTTCCCTATTCTCGCTGTCCCCAGTCCATATCAACCAGGTATGGGTTTGTATTTTATTCGTATTGGACGATATGAATCGCCCGCGCGACACTGCTTTCATCGACGGGCCCTCAGCCCGCGCCCCACGTACCGGAACACTGGAGATCATCGTCATGAGAAGCACGCTGCATCGCCGTCTGTCCTGCCTGTCCCGCACCGCTTTCGCCGGACTGTCGATTACCGGCGCGCTCGCCGTGCCGCTTCTGGCCCACGCTGAAACCACCCTCTATGTCGCCAATGTCGGCGGCTCGAACGAGCAGCTTTATCGGCAGAAGATCATTCCGCCGTTCGAGAAGGCGCACAACGTCAAGATCGTCTACGTCGCGGGCAATTCGAGCGACACGCTCGCCAAGCTGCAGGCGCAGAAGGGCCATCAGCAGATCAATGTCGCCGTGATGGACGACGGCCCCATGTATCAGGCGATGCAGATGAACCTGTGCGCGAAGCTCGACGATGCGCCCATCATGAAAGACGTCTATCCGCTCGCGAAGCTCGGGGAGACGTCGGTGGGCGTGGGCATGGTAGCGACCGGCATCGGCTACAACGAGGAAGCGTTCAAGAAAGCCGGGCTGCCGCCGCCCGATTCGTGGAAGGCGCTCACCGACAAGCGCATCAAGGGCAAGCTCGGCGTGCCGCCGATCACCAATACCTACGGCCTGCATACGCTCGTGATGCTGGCGCGCCTCTCCGGCGGCGGCGAGAAGAACATCGATCCGGGCTTCACCGAGATGACGAAGCAGGTTGCGCCCAACGTGCTCTCCTGGGCGCCGACGCCCGGCGAGATGGACGGCCAGATGCAGTCCGGCGACGTCATCCTCGCGCCCTACGGCAGCGGCCGCGCCGTCGCATTGCAGAACACCGGCTTTCCGCTCAAGTTCATCTACCCGAAGGAAGGCGCGGTCGCGTTGCAGGTGGCGGCGTGCGTCGTGGCGGAGAATGCGCAGCCGCAGTTGTCGCAACAGTTCGTGCAGTACCTGCTCACGCCTGAAGTGCAGACCTTGCAGGCGCAGAACATCGGCCTCGGTCCCGTCAACAAGACGGTGAAGCTCACACCCGATGTCGCCGCCCGCGTGCCGTACGGTCCCGACCAGATCAGCAAGCTCACCGCGATGGACTGGGCCACGATCAACCAGCATCGCACCGAATGGACCGAGCGCTGGAATCGTTCGGTCGAGCGCTGATTCGCGGCCCGGCATCCGTTGACGTGACGAAGGAGCAAGGCGCATGGCCTTTCTGACTCTGCAAGGCATTTCGAAACGCTACGGCGATTTCACGGCGATCGAACGGCTCGATCTTTCGGTCGAGCGCGGCGAGCTGTTGTCGCTGCTCGGCCCGTCCGGCTGCGGCAAGACCACCACGCTGCAAATGGTCGCGGGCTTCGTCACGCCGACCACCGGCCGCATCCTGCTCGATGGCCGCGACATCACGAACGAGCGCCCGGAAAAGCGCGGCATCGGCGTGGTGTTTCAGAGCTACGCGCTCTTCCCGCATATGACGGTGGCGGGCAACGTCGGCTTCGGGCTGGAGATGCGCAAGGTGAAGCGCAAGGAACGCGGAGAGCGCGTCGAGGAAGCGCTCGCGCTCGTGCGCCTGAAGGGGCTCGGGCATCGCTTTCCGAAGGAACTGTCGGGCGGCCAGCGCCAGCGCGTCGCGATCGCGCGCGCCATCGCGATGCAGCCCGAGCTGCTGCTGCTCGACGAACCGATGTCCAACCTCGACGCCAAGTTGCGCGAGGAAATGCATATCGAACTGCGCGCCATCCAGAAGCGCCTCGGCATCACGACGATCCTCGTCACGCACGATCAGGTGGAAGCCATGACCATGAGCGACCGCATCGCGGTGATGCATCGCGGGGCCATTGCACAGCTTTCCACACCTTACGACGCCTACGAGCGCCCCGCCACGCAGTTCACCTCGACCTTCCTCGGCCGCACCAACGCGTTCGCCGGCGAAGTGTTGCAGCGCAATCCGCGCTGCGCGATCGTCGATGTCGCCGGCACGACGCTGCACGTGCCGCACGAAGGCCGTCACGTCGATGGCGCCGTGAACGTCTATATCCGCCCGGAGAAGGTCCACCTTGCGAACGGCAATGGGGCGAACGCCCGCGTGCGCGGCCGCATCGCGACGCGTGTTTTCGTCGGCAATCAATGGCTGCTCGAAGTCGAAACCGGGCTCGGCAAGCTGCGTGTCGCACAGCCGAATCATGGCGCGCCGCCGCCCGAGGAAGGCGACGAAGTGGGCCTCGACTGGACCGATGACGATCTGCGCGTGCTCACGCAGGATATCCGGGAGAACGCGAATGGCCACGCTTGACGACGCCCGTCCCGGCGCCGCGCCGTGGCTGTTGTCGGGGCCCGCGCTGCTGCTGTTCATCGGCTTGTTGCTGGTGCCGCTGCTGCTCACGCTGCTGCTGTCGTTTCGCGTGTTCAGCGACACGGCCGGCGTGTTGCCGAGCTTCACGCTCGGAAACTACTGGGAAGTGGTGAGCGACCCGTACTACGGCACCATCTTCCTGCGCACCGCCGGCCTCGCCTTCGCGGTCACGCTGTTGTCCATCGTGCTGGGCGTGCCGGAAACCATCGTGCTCGCGCGCATGAAGCGGCCGTGGCAATCGCTGTGTCTGTTGATCGTGCTCGGCCCGCTGCTCATTTCGGTGGTCGTGCGCACGCTCGGCTGGCAGATCCTGCTCGGTAACAACGGCGTCCTGAACAACGTGCTGCAGGCGCTACACATCACGGACGAGCCGGTGCGCCTCGTCTTCACGATGACCGGGGTCATCATCGCGCTGACACACGTGCTCGTGCCCTTCATGGTGATGTCGGTCTGGGCGACGATGCAAAAGCTCGACCCGCAAATGGAATGGGCCGGCCGCTCGCTCGGCGGCTCGCCGCTCGCGGTGTTTCGCCGCGTGATCCTGCCGCAGATCATGCCGGGCGTGCTCTCGGGGTCGATCATCGTATTCGCGCTGTCGGCTTCCGCGTTCGCGACACCGGCGCTGATCGGCGGACGACGCTTGAAAGTGGTCGCGACCGCCGCCTACGACGAATTCCTCGGCACGCTCAACTGGCCGCTCGGCGCGAGCATCGCGGTGTTGCTGCTGATTGCGAACGTCGCGATCGTGATGGGCTGCAGCCGCCTCGCGGAACGCCGCTTCCGGCACATTTTCGATTGAGCGGAGAACGAACATGAAAGAAAACGGCTGGCTCGGGCTCACTTTCAACGCCTGCTTCCTGACCTTCATTCTCGCGCCGCTGGTCGTGGTGATGCTCGTGGCTTTCACCGACAAGGGCTTCATTTCGATGCCCTTCGACGGCGCGTCGCTGCGCTGGTTCCGCGCGATCGTCGAGAACGGCGACATCGTCTCTGCGTTCTGGCTGTCGGTCCGTCTTGCCTTCGCCGCGGCCACCATCGGCGTGCTGCTCGCGGTGCCCGCCGCGCTCGCCATCGCGCGCTACCGCTTTCCCGGCCGCGCCGCGCTCACGAGCTTCTTCCTTTCGCCGATGATGATTCCGGCCGTCGTGCTCGGCATCGCGTTTTTGCGCTTCCTGTCGCTGCTGCATCTGTCCGGCTCGTTCTGGTCGCTCGTCGCGGCGCACGTGATCATCGTGCTGCCGTATGCGCTGCGGCTCGCGCTGTCGTCGGCAGTCGGCCTCGATCGCGATGCCGAGCGCGCGGCGCTCTCGTGCGGCGCGAGCCGCTTCACCGCGTTTCGCCGCGTCGTCCTGCCGATGATCCGCACCGGCGTCGCGGGCGGATGGGTGCTGTCGTTCATCCAGAGCTTCGACGAGCTGACGATGACGATCTTCGTCGCGACGCCCGGCACCACCACCTTGCCCGTCGCCATGTACAACCAGATCGCGCAGACGATCGATCCGCTGGTCGCATCGGTGTCGGCGGTGCTGATCGTCGGCACCGTGTTGCTGATGATGCTGCTCGACCGCATGGTCGGGCTGGATCGCATTCTGATCGGAGAAGCCCGATGACCCTTTCAAGTTCCGCCAGCCCCGACGTGCTCGTGCTCGGCGGCGGCCTCGTCGGCTCGGCCGTCGCTTACGGACTCGCCCGCGAAGGCGCGCGCGTGACGGTGCTCGACGAGGACGACGGCGGCTTTCGCGCTTCGCGCGGCAATTTCGGCCTCGTGTGGATTCAGGGCAAAGGCTACGGCCTCTCGCCTTACGCGCGCTGGTCGCGCTCGTCGGCCGTGCGCTGGCCCGGTTTCGCCGATGCGTTGCTCGCGGAAACGGGCATCGACGTGGCCTTGCGTCAGCCGGGCGGCTTTCACTTCTGCTTCAACGAAGCGGAACTCGCCGATCGCGAGAAACGCCTTTCGACGCTCAATGCCGAGCTTGGCGACTACCCGTATCAGATGCTCGACGCCGCCGAAGTGCGCGAGCGGATTGCGCAGGTCGGGCCGGCCGTGATCGGCGCGAGCTATACGCCGATGGACGGTCACGTGAATCCGCTCAAGCTGCTGCGCGGCCTGCATGCCGCGATGCAGACACGCGGCGTGCGGCTCGTTCCGGGCGAGCGCGCGGAGCGCATCGTGCCGGACGCGAACGGCTTCACGGTCCACGCGAGGCGCGGGACATATCGCGCGGCCCGCGTGGTGCTGGCCGCCGGCCTCGGCAATCGCGCGCTCGCGCCGTTCGTCGGGCTGAATGCGCCCGTCGCGCCCAATCGCGGCCAGGTGCTGGTGACCGAGCGCGTCGCGCCGTTTCTCCACTATCCGACCCTCAACGTGCGCCAGACCGACGAAGGCAGCGTGCAGTTCGGCGATTCGATGGAAGAAGTCGGCCTCAACGATTTCACGACGACGCACGTGCTCTCCGACATCGCCCGGCGCGGCGTGCGTGCCTTCCCGATGCTGAAGGACGTGCGCCTCGTGCGCATGTGGGCCGCGCTGCGCGTCTACAGCCCCGACGGTTTTCCGATCTACGACCGCTCGCAGACGCATCCGGGTGCGTTCGTCGTCACCTGCCACAGCGGCGTGACGCTCGCGGCCGCGCATGCGCTGCGCGTGGCGCCGTGGATTTCGGGCGCGCCGATGCCCGACGAACTGCCCAGCTTCTCCGCGCGCCGCTTTGAAAACGCCGCGGAACTGACTCCCGCTCACTGAATTCGCCATGACTTCCCAGACGATCCATACGCTCTTCAAACCGCTGCCGGGCGAGCAAGGCGCCGCAGCCATCGAAATCTGGTTCAACGACCGACCGCTCACCGTGGCCGCGGGCCGCTCCGTCGCGGCGGCGCTCTTCGCGGCGGGCATCTCGCGCTTTCGTGCGACGCCCGTCTCCGGTGCGCCGCGCGCACCCTACTGCATGATGGGCGCGTGCTTCGAATGCCTCGTCGAAATCGACGGCGTGCCGAGCCGCCAGAGCTGCATGGTCGAAGTGAAAGCCGGCATGCGCGTGCGTTCGCAGGAAGGCGCACGCGATCTGCCGCCCGCGGCGCCCATCGACGCCTCGCTGGAGAACGCGCATGGCCGCTGATTTCGCTTCGGAAGCCGTCGATGTCGTCGTGATCGGCGCCGGTCCCGCCGGCATGAGCGCCGCGACACGCGCCGCCCGCGCGGGCCTGAAAACGGTGCTGATCGACGAGCAGGACGCCGTCGGCGGACAGATTTATCGGGCGATCGGCAAGGCGGACGCGCGCCGCAAGGAGATTCTCGGGCCGGACTACGCGGCGGGCGCCGCCATCGCGGAAGCATTCGCCGCATCCGGCGCGCGTCACCTCACGAACGCGAGCGTCTGGCAGGTCACGCGCGAGCGCGGCGTCAATTTCCTGAAAGACGGCAAGATCGGCTCCTTCGACGCACAGCGCGTGATTCTGGCGAGCGGCGCGCTCGAGCGCCCCTTCCCGATTCCCGGCTGGACGCTGCCCGGCGTGCTGACCGCGGGCGCGGCGCAGATCCTTTTGAAGAGCGCGGGCGAAGTGCCCGCCGCGCCGCCGGTTCTCGCGGGCTGCGGCCCGCTCCTGTATCTGCTCGGCTGGCAATACGTGCGCGCCGGCGTGCCGATCCGCGCGCTCGTCGATACCACGCGCCACGAAGACCGCTGGCGCGCGAAGCGCCACCTGCTCTCGGCGCTGCGCGCGTGGCCGTTTCTCTCGAAGGGCCTGCAACTGATCCGTACGCTGCGCGAGGCGGGCGTGCCGATCTTCGAAGCAGCCGACGATCTGCGCGTGGAATCGCGCCTCGGCGCGGATCGGGTCGAACATGCGGCGGCGCTCAGTTTCACGACGCAGGGCACGGCGCACCGCATCGAGGCGGACGTGATACTGCTGCATCAGGGCGTCGTGCCGAATACGCAGTTCACGCAGGCGTTGCGCGCGTCGCATCGCTGGGACGACGCCCAGCTGTGCTTCACGCCGAACGTCGATGCGTGGGGCGAGCTCGATGTACCCGGCATCTTCGTCGCGGGCGATGGCGCCGGCATCGGCGGCGCGCAGGCGGCGGCGCTGCAGGGCACGCTCGCGGGGCTCGCGGCGGCGGCGCAACTGGGCGCGGTCGAACGTGCGAAGCGCGATGCCGAAGCGGCCGGACTGCGCCGCGCGCTCGCGGATGTCACGCGCATCCGCCCGTTTCTCGACAGCCTGTATCGCCCGCGCGACGTCAACCGCATTCCGCGCAGCGAGACCATCGTGTGCCGCTGCGAGGAAGTCACGGCGGGCGAGTTGCGCAAGTTCGTCGAACTGGGTTGCGTGGGACCGAATCAGGCGAAATCGTTCGGACGGTGCGGCATGGGACCGTGCCAGGGCCGCATGTGCGGCCTCACGGTGACGGAAGTCATCGCCGATGCGCGCCAGGTGTCGCCCGCCGAAGTCGGCTATTACCGCATTCGTCCGCCGATCAAGCCGCTCACGCTCGGAGAACTCGCCGGTGAATGACGCAACCGAATCGCAGGAAGCGGACGTGCTCGTCATCGGCGGCGGGCTGCACGGCACGAGCAGCGCGTTTCACCTGGCGCGGCGCGGCGCGAAGGTGATCGTGCTCGAAGCCGATTACGTCGCGCGTCATTCGTCGGGCGTCAATGCGGGCGGCGTGCGCACGCTCGGGCGCCCCGTGCCGGAGATTCCGCTCGCGCTGATGTCGCGCGAGATATGGCACGGCATGACCGATCTGATCGGCGAGGACGGCGGCTTCGTTGCCTCCGGCCAGTTGAAGATCGCCGAAACCGATGACGAACTCGAAGCGTGCCGCGCGCGCGTCGCGCTGCTCGAATCGCACGGCTTCACGCATGAGAAAGTAATCGACCGCGAAACCGTGCTCGAACTCGAACCCGCACTCGCGCGGCACGTCACGGGCGGCATCTGGGTCGAGCGCGACGGCTACGCGCTGCCGTTCAGAACCACGACCGCCTTTCGCCTCGCCGCGCAGAAGCTCGGCGTGCGCTTTCTGGAAGGCACGCCCGCGCGCCGCATCGAGCAGCGCGGTGCGCGCTGGCTCGCGCACACGCCGCGCGGCACCTTCAGCGCGGAAAAGCTGCTCGTCACGGCGGGCGCCTGGTCCGGCGAGCTTGCGAAACAAGTGGGCGAACCGGTCCCGGTGCATCCCGAAGGCCTGATGCTGATGGTCACGCATCGCGTCGCGCCGTTCTGCCGCGCGACGCTCGGCGCGACCGGCCGGCCGCTCTCGTTCAAGCAATTCGACAACGGCACCGTGGTGATCGGCGGCAAGCTGATCGGCATTGCGGATCTCGCACATCGTCACGGCGAAGTGGATTTCATCCGTCTCGTGAAGAGCGCGCGCACCGTGACGGAGCTCTTTCCGCATCTGCGCCATCTCGGGGTGAATCGCGCATGGGCCGGTGTCGAGGCCTTTACGGAAGACGAACTGCCGGTGATCTCGGCAAGCCGCCGGGCGTCGAATCTCTACTACTCGTTCGGCTATTGCGGCAGCGGTTTTCAGCTCGGGCCGGGCTGCGGCAAGCTCGTGTCGGAACTGATGGTCGACGGCGCGCCGTCGATTTCGATCGATGCCTTCGCCATCGATCGCTTCGGCCTCGACACCGCATCGTCGGATGTCGGCGGCTCGCAACTCGTCACTCACTGAACCCGTTTTCTTCTTGCCGCGCGCGGACCGGTCGGCCCGTGCGGCGCTTTCATTCCTTTATCGGAGAGATTTTCATGAGCGATATCGTTCGCATCGACACCAATCAGCGCATGAGCCGCGTCGTCAAGGCGGCGGGCCTCGTCTTCATCGGCGGGCAGACCTGCGCCGATCCGACGCCCGATGTGAAGCTGCAAACCGCGAAAGTGCTGGAGAAGATCGACGGCTTTCTGGAGAAAGCCGGCATCGACAAGACGCGCCTCGTATCCGCGCAAGTGTGGCTCGCGGATATCACGCGCGATTTCGCCGGCATGAACGAAGTCTGGGATGCGTGGGTGCCGCAAGGCTGCGCGCCGACGCGCGCGACCGTCGAAGCGAGACTTGCAGCGCCTCATCTGCTGGTCGAGATTGCGGTGGTTGCGCTTGCGTAACGAGTGAAAACGCGGCGCTTCGAAATCGAAGCGCCGCGCGGACGGACGTGAGGCGCAGCGCCTGCGTGCGCTGCGTGGAATGTGATCCGCTTACTTCGCGCCCAGCAGATGCGGCAGGAACTGCGGAATATGCGGGAAGAAGATGATCAGCAACAAGTCGATCACCAGCGCCAGGATGAACGGCAGGATCGCGCGTGTTGCCTTCTCCACCGATACGCCGCCGATCGACGCGGCCGTGAACAGACAGAAGCCGATCGGCGGCAGATTGATGCCGATGGCCGAGTTGATCAGCACGATCACGCCGAACACGATCGGGTCGATATGCATCTGCACGACGAGCGGCAGAAACACAGGAATCACCACCGCGATGCTCGAGATCGTTTCGAGCACGGTATGCGCCGCGATCAGGAACAGGTTGATCAGGATCAGCAACACGATTGCGCTCGTCGTGATTGCAAGAAAACTGTTCGCCACGTGGAGCGGAATCTGCGCCTCGATCAGATAGCGCCCGAGCACGAACGCCAGCCCGAGCAGGAACGACACGCGCGTGGTGTTCACCGAGGTGCGCACCAGAATGTCCTTGAAATGCGAGAGCTTGAGCGTACGGAAGATGAACGCGCTCACGAGCGTCACATAGACCGCCGCGACCACACCCGCCTCGACGGGCGTGAAGATGCCGCCGAGAATCCCGCCCAGAATGATGACCGGCGTGAGCAGCGCCCAGAAAGCCTCGCGGAAGGTCGTCCACAGCTTGCGCCCATCGAACGGCTCGACTGCGCTGTAGTCGTTCCTGACGGCGGTCACGTAATTGACGATCATGAACGACGCCACGACGAGCAGCATCGGAATGATGCCGGCGATGAACATCGTGCCGACCGAAACGTTGGCCGTGTACGCATAGACGAGCATGCTCATCGACACCGGTGAAAGCAGCCCGAGCGAGCCCGCCGCCGATTGCAGCGCCACCGCGAACGCGCGGTTATAGCCTTTCTTCACCATCCCCGGAATCATCACCGAGCCGATCGCGGCTGTGTCCGCCGTGGCCGAGCCGGAGAGGTCCGCGAAGAACATGCTCGCGACGATCGTCACCTGACCGATCCCGCCGCGCATGAAGCCCACGAGTGCCTGCGAGAACTCGATGATGCGCTTCGACACGCCGCCCGAGTCCATGATCGCGCCCGTCAGCATGAAAAACGGAATGGCGAGCAGACCGACGTTGTTCAGGTTCGAGAACAACTGCTGCGGAATCACGAGCAGCGGCGTGCCGTTGATCGACAGCGCGAGCGTCGCCGCAATGCCGATGCAGATGGCCACCGGCACGCCGAGCCCGAGCAGTCCTGCTCCAAAAGCGATTGCCCACATGATGTTTATCCTAGAGATGTTCCGACACGCCCTCGACCAGCGTGGCGTCTGTCTGCGCCTGCGGCGCGAGATGCGAGACGACGATGCGCACCAGCGAGTGAAACGCGAGCAGCGCTCCGCACACGGGAATCGAGAGGTACGGATAGACCATCGAGATCGGAATCGACGCGGCGGTTTCGGTGCCCATCAGCGCCAGCATGTCGGTGCCGTACAGCATGAACACCGCGCCGAGCGCGAGAATCGCGCAATCCGTGAAGTCCTTGAGCAACGGCGCGAACGCGGCCGGCACGCGATCGGCCAGCACGCGCACTTCCGGATGCGCGCGCAGCTTCACGCCCGCTGCCGCGCCGAGGCACGTGAGCCATACGAACAGATAGGCCGAGACCTCGTCGGACCACGACAGCGAATCGTGCAGCACGAAGCGGAAGATCACGCCGAGGCCGGCCACGATCACCGCCCCGAGCAGCAGGCAGCTACAGACGAACAGATTGATCTTCAGCACGATGTCGTCGACCGACATCAAGCCGCGCGCGAGCTTTTCCATGCGTGTCATCTCCGATGCCGGGTTCGAGCCTCGACCGTCGTTCGCGTCCGTCATTTCGATGCGACCGCGGACGCTTGCCTCGCCGTGTTGATCTCCTGATAGAGCGCCGGGCCGTCCGGAATCTTCGCGACCAGTTCGTCGCGCGCGGCCTTGGTGGCTTGCGCCCACGGCGCGGTATCGACGACCGTCACCTGTATGCCCTTGGACTTCATCGTGGCGATCGCGTCGTCGTATTCGTGCTTGTATTCCTTCAGGTCGTAGTCCGCCGCAATCTTCGCCGATTCCTGGAACGCCTTCTGATCCGCGGGCGACAGCTTGTCCCATGACGCCTTGCTCATCGCGAGCACGACCGGCAGATAGTTCACGTGCGTCACATAGAAATGCTTGGCGATATCGGAGAACTTGTCCTGCACGAACTGCTCGGGCGAGGTGTCGGCGCCATCGACGAGACCTTGCGAGAGCGCGAGGAACAACTGGTTATAGGCGAGCGGCGTCGGATTCGCGCCCAGCGCCTTGTAGCCCGCGATATACCCGGGGCTCTGCATCACGCGCACCTTGAGGTCTTTCATATCGGCAAGCGAGGTGACGGGGCGCTTGGTCGTGAAGAGGTTGCGCTCGCCCACCGCGAGCCAGGTGAGTCCGATCATGTTCACCGGCTTCATCATGTCGAGATACTTGCGGCCGACCGGACCTTGCAGCACGCGATTGGCTTCGTCCATGCCGGAGAAAAGATACGGCATGTCGAAGATCTGCCATTGCTTGATGGTGTTGTCGATCGGCGCCTGCGCGGAAATCATCAGGTCCTGCGTGCCGGTGCGCAATGCCTGCGCCATCTGCACTTCGCCGCCGAGCTGCGACTGCGGAAACAACTGGATCTCGATGTGACCATGCGTGCGTGTCGCCACTTCCTTCGCGAACACCTGCGCCGTGAGCTGATAGTGATTGTCGGGCGCGAGCGTATGGCCGAGTTTCATCACGACCTTGTCCTGCGCGATCGCGCTGGACGATGCGGCCACGCACATCGCGGCGAGCGCTGCGCTCATCGCCACGCGCAGCATGTTCTGCGCTTTGAAAAGCGAACTCATGTTGTCTCCTTGCTCGATATGGACACCGCCTCGCGTGTGACGTGCATCGCCCCGATGCTGACTGACGATGAACTTTCACAGGCCGGCGGGTTGAGGCAAGTATTTGTGATCGTGGCGATGATGCGTTAGGACCAGTCTTCGAATTTCTTGGACTTTTTAACGGTGCGCTCGCGCCTCGTGCGAAGCGCTGCAAAAAAGTCCAAAAGATCGCGCGAACCGTCCTACCGGTTCGCCGTGGCCTCTCTTTAAAGTGACTTCCATGCTGGCGGCACGGTGCCGGAACGCACCGTGTCACGTTCATCTCCACCGACAACGAAGACTCATCGACATGGCCAAACGTCCTCATATGGATTGCTATGCAATCGGCGACACCGCCGATTTCGCCAAGACCGTCTCCGAATACGACATCTACGGCTTTGCCGGCATCGTCGGCGATTTTTACGCCGTGCATCTCAACGAGGAATATGCAAAGAGCACGCGCTTCGAGAAGCGTATCGCGCAGGGCTGCCTGTCGGTCGGATTTCTGTCGACGGTGATGGGGTTGATGGCGCAGAAAGCGCCCAGCCCCGGCGCGGTTTCGTATCGCTATGACATCACCTTCAACGCACCGGTGTTCATCGGCGATACGGTTACCGCACGCCTGACGCTCGAGGACAAGGACGAGGAACGCAACGTGTGCGTGTTCGCCGCCGACGTGACCCGCCAAGACGGCGTGGTCGTCGCATCGGGCAAGACTTACCTGAAAGTGCTGTGAAGGCCATGGAGAACAACACGGACCCCGTCCTCGCCTCGCAGCACGGCACCTTGCGGCTCCTGACGCTCAATCGGGCCGACAAGCTCAACGCATTCACGCCCGAGATGCTGGCCGCGCTCACGGCCGCAATCGACGACGCCACGGCCGACGACGCCACGCGCGTGATCGCCGTCACCGGCCGCGGTGCGAAGGCATTCGCGGCCGGCAACGATATAGAACGGCTCGTCTCGCTCGATGGCGTCGCCGCCTATCGCGACATGGTCGCCGGTCAGCGCGCCTTGCTGCGCCTGCACGAGTGCGCGAAGCCGACCATCGCGATGGTCAACGGCTATGCGCTCGGCGGCGGCTTCGAGCTGGCGCTCGCGTGCGACTTCATCGTGGCATCGAATCATGCGAGCTTCGCGTTTCCGGAGATCACGCTCAACACGATGCCCGGCTGGGGCGGCACGCAACTCGCCGTCGCCAAGATGGGGCTCGCGTGCGCCAAGCGCTTCATCATGAGCGGCAGGCGTTTTTCCGCGGCGCAATGCGAGGCGTTCGGCTTCATCCATGAGCTTGCGGCCCCCGATGCGCTTTTCGATGCGGTGCAGTCCCTTGCTGCGACGCTGGCATCCTACGATCCGTTCGCAGTCGAGATGGCCAAACGCGCGTTGAATCGCGCGAGCGACATGCCGTTGTCGGCGGGACTCGATTTCGAAGCCGCGCAATACGCGGTCAACTTTTCGAGCGAAGGCGCGCGCGCCGGGCTGCGCCAATTCATGGAACAGAAGCTCACCCGGCGCACGGCGCGCCCCAACCCGGCACCGCTCACACCATGATGACAAGCCTGAAGCAGCCGCACTGGCTCGGCGAACAGCACGCGATGATCCGCGAAGCGGTGCGACGCTTCGCCGAAAAGGAAATCGCGCCGCAGTCGGAAACGCTCTGGGAACAGGAGGCGTTTCCCTACACGCTATGGCGTCAGGCTTGCGAACTCGGCTTCACGGGTTTGCCCTATCCCGAACAATTCGGCGGCGGCGGTGGCGACTGGCTGTCGTTCGTCATCGTGCTGGAGGAACTCGCGCGCGTGGATTGCGCCGTCGCCAATGCGCTGATGGCCAATGCGACGGTCGCGAGCCTGCTGACCAACTATGGCACGAGCGCTCAGAAAGAGCGCTTCCTGAAGCCCATCCTCGATGGCACGCAGATCGGGGCCATCGGCCTTTCCGAGCCGGACGCCGGATCGGATGCGGCCAACATCGCCACGCGCGCGCGTTTCGACGGCGAGCGCTGGGTCATCGATGGCGCGAAGACGTTCATCAGCAATTCGGGCACGGAGATAGGCGGCCCCACGGTGATCGCGGCGGTGACGGGCACGCGTCCCGATGGCCGCAAGGAGATTTCCAACTTCGTCGTGCCGCAGGGAACGCCGGGGTTCAGCAAGGGCCGCAAGCTGCGCAAGATCGGCTGGCGCGCTTCGATCACGCATGAGCTGTTCTTCGAGCAGTGCGCGATTCCCGCCGATCAACTGCTCGGCGAACGCGGCGCGGGCCTGCGTCAGACGCTCGCGCAGATCAGCACGGGCCGCATTCTCATCGGCGCGCTCGCGCTCGGCATCTTGCAAGGCTCGCTCGATCGTTCCATCGCATACATGAAGGAGCGTCGCGCGTTCGGGCGGCCCCTGGCCGAGTTTCAGGGACTGCAATTCAAGGTCGCCGACATCGCGACCCATGCGCATGCTGCACGCCTCATGCTCTACGACGCGGCCGCGCTCAAGGATGCGGGCGCGCCCTTCGATACGCAGGCGTCGCAGGCGAAGCTCTTCGCCTCGGAACACGCGATGACGGCGGCGCACCAGGCCTTGCAGATCCACGGCGGCTACGGCGTGATGGCCGAGTTTCCGGTCGCACGCGCGTTCGGCGATGCGAAGGTGCTCGAGATTGTCGAAGGAACGTCGGAAATACAACGCATGATCATCGCGCGCACGCTGCTCGCGTGAATTCGCGCTGAAACATCGAGGGGAGTGTTTATGCTGGAAGGCATCAAGGTACTGAGTTTCACGCACTTCTTGCAAGGCCCAGCCGCCGTGCAGATGCTCGCCGATGTCGGCGCCGACGTGATCAAGATCGAGCCGCCCGGCGGCGCATTCGAGCGTAGCTGGACCGGGGCGGATGCGTTCGTCGAAGGCGTGAGCGTCTTCTTTCTGCTCGGCAACCGCAATCAACGCAGCATTTCGCTCGATCTTCGCGAGCAAGCCGCGCGCGAGATCGTCTGGCGCCTGATTCGTGAGGCCGATGTCCTGATCGAAAACTATCGGCCGGGCGTGCTCGACAAGCTCGGCTTCGGTTATGCGCAGGTACATGAGGCCAACCCGCGTCTCGTCTACTGTTCGTGCACGGGGTACGGCTCGTCCGGACCTTATCTGAAGCGTCCGGGCCAGGACTTGCTGCTTCAGGCGATGAGCGGCATGACCATGCTTTCCGGCGATGCGGAGTCGCCGCCCACGCCGGTCGGCTCAGCCATCGTCGATCAGCATGCCGCCGTGCTCGCCGCGTTCGGCGTGGTCGCCGCGTTGCAGTCGCGCGAGCGCACGGGCGTCGGTACGCGCGTCGAGAGCAACCTGCTCAACGCCGCGCTCGATCTTCAGATCGAGCCGTTCACGTACTACATGAACAAGGGGCCGCTGTGGCCGCGCACGCATCCGCCTACCGGCAGCCGTTTCCACCCGGCGCCGTATGGCGTGTACCGGACGCGGGACGGCTACATTGCGATGTCGCTCACGCCGACCCAGAAGCTCGCCGGTGCGCTGTCTTGTCCCGCACTCGCCGGGTTCACGCATCCGAAGGACAATGTCATGCGCCGCGAGGAAATCAACCGCCTTGTCTACGACACGCTCACGACGCGCACGACCGAAGAATGGATGCGCATCTTCGAGGAACACGACATCTGGTTCGCGCCGGTCAACGATTACGAACAGGTCGAGCACGATCCGCAAGTCGCGCACAATCAGATGATCATGTCGTTCGAGCACGAGCAGGCCGGCCCGGTGCGCGTGCTGGCGCATCCGGTGCGCTATGACGGCGAGGCGCCGCCTCTGCGCCGGCATCCGCCGAAACACGGACAACATACCCGCGAGGTGCTCGCGGAACTGGGATATACGCCGCAAGAGATCGACGCCTTTGTCGAGGGGCGCATTGCACTGACTTCGAGGAGAGACGCATGAGCGCACAACCGAACAACTGGCCGGCGCTCCTGCGCTTCGACGATATCGAAATCGGCCGCACGCAGGTGGTCGTGCATACGGTCACCGAAGCCGAAGTGAACGCGTTCGGGCATCTGTCCGGCGACCTGAATCCGCTGCACATGGAAGACGCGTTCGCCGAATGCTCGCCCTTCGGCCGGCGCGTGGTGCATGGTCTTCTGACGGCGGCGCTGGTGTCGGCGGCGCATACGGAACTGACGGGGCCGGGTTTCGCGTATGTCGGACAGGAGCTGCGATTTCTCGGGCCGGTGTATATCGGCGATACGGCGACGATCAACGTCTGCGTCGTCGAGAAAAAGCCCGCCAAGCATATTCTCGTGATGGACACGACCGTTCGAAATCAGCACGGCCACGTGGTGTTGAGCGGGCTTTCCGCGTTGAAGGAACTGCGCTTCGACGAAGCAATGATGGCGCGCAACGTCGCGGCATGACCTCGCACGTCGCGCGTCGCATGGTGTAAGTGCCAATTACGCCCCGCTGGCTGCGCGGCTACGCTCGTGCAGCGGCCCGCGATCGCGCGGGCATGCTGCAGGCGCGAAGACACATCGCCGACGACGAGGAGGAGACAGTTGGATACCGCATGTTGCTGCCACGTTCCGGTCATCAGGATCGAGGACTACGAATACGGCGCGCACGTCAAGACGCCGGACTTTCATCTCGCGCCGATCGAAGCGCTCAAATCAACGCTCGTCTATCCGCATCGCCATGACTTCTATCACGTCATGTGGGTGATCGCGGGCAGCGGCTCTCACGTGATCGATTCGGTGCGCTACGAAGTGCGCCCGCATACGCTCTATTTCATGACGCCCGGACAGATCCACGATCTCGACCTGTCCGCCGACACGCTCGGCTATTCGATCAGCTTTTCGTCCGAGTTCTTTGCGTTTCGGGTGCAAAACCGTCATACCGCGACCGATGTACCCGTCTATGACTTCGAGCAACTCGGTGCCTGCCTGCATCTGAGCGATGCACAGGTGCGCGAACTGACGCGCGTGATGGACGGCATCCGCCAGGAGTATCAGGAGGAGCAGGTCGGCTACACGGATGCGATCTGGGCCTGGCTGCATGTATTTCTGATCAAGGTTGCGCGCATGTGCGATGCCGCCGCCATGCGCGATGCCGCCGCATCGCGCAGCGTGCTGCTGTCTCGTCGCTTCAAGAGCCTGCTCGAGAAGCACTTTCGATCGGTCAACGAAGCGGCGGACTATGCGCGCCTGCTCAACGTGACCGAACGCGCGCTCAACGAGTCGACCCGTCAGGCGCTCGGCAGCACGGCGCCCAAACTGATCCGCGAGCGCGTGATGCTCGAGGCAAAGCGTTTGCTGCTGCACTCCGAAGTGAATGTCGCCGAGATCGCCGCCATGCTCTCCTTCGACGATCCTGCCTATTTCAGCCGCTGCTTTCGCAAGCACACCGGCCGCTCACCGATCGACTATCGGCGCAGCCTCGAGAAGCTGCATATCTGATTCGTCACGCGCGCCGCGCCGGTGCGGAAATGTCCAACAGTTCACGCGTTTCATCCTAACGCCGTTGCGCAGGGGCTTTTTACAATCGTCCTGCGCATGACGAACTCAAGGAGACACCGTGTCGAACGCAACGCAAACGCTGGCGCTTTCCGACGAACAGACGAGACTGTTTCGCCAGACTCTCGATAAGACCGCGCAGAAAGTCGCCGCCGACGAGCTGACCTTCGGCGTCGAATTTCCGCAAGTGACCGGCCCCGATGGCCAATGGGTGCGTCTGCCCGCCTCGCTTTCCGCAGGCTACGACGGCGACGCATGGAGCCACGGCAACTGGTTCTGCGGCTTCTGGGTAGGGCTCCTGCTGACCTCGTATCTGCATACGGGCGAGACGCGTTTTCTCGAATGGGCGCGTGCCCGCATGTTGCTGGTCGAGCAGCGCGCACAGGACCCGAACACGCACGATATCGGCTTCATCTTCGACAGCAGCGCGGTGCCCGGGCATCACATCACGGGCGACGAACGGTTCGCGCGCATCGCGCTCGAAGCGGCCGACAAGCTGCGTGCGCGGCTCGTGACGACACGCGACGGCGCGTATCTCGCGTCATGGGGCCCGCTTTCCGATGCGCGCGGCCGAAGCGCGTCCGCGATCGACACGATGGCGAATCTGTCCTTGCTCTACTGGGCCGCAAATCACGCCGGCGACGGCAGCTACCGGCACGCCGCCGATGCTCATGCCGAGATGACCGCGCGCGCATTCGTGCGCAATGACGACTCGACTTATCACGCCGTCGAATACGACGTGGAAAGCGGCGCACGCAAGCGCGGCTACACGTTTCAGGGCGCCTTCGACGAATCCGCGTGGAGCCGTGGCCAGGCATGGGCGATCTACGGCTATGTCAACTCCGCGCGCGAGACGGGCAAGCGCACGTATCTCGATCTCGCCGAGCGTCTTGCCGATTACTACCTGCGCCGCCTCGATGGCCGCCAGGTGCCGCCGTGGGACTTCGACGCGACGGGCCGCGATGCGGAGATCAAGGATACGGCCGCTGCTGCGGTAACGGCATCGGCGCTGCTGGAAATGGCGCGTCTGCATCCGGATGCGCAAGCCGCCGCGAAGTGGCAGCGTCACGGTGTGGCGATGCTCGAAGCACTGTGCCGCGACGAGTTCACGAAGGACGGCCAACATGGCCTGCTGCATAACTCGTGCTATTCGAAGCCGCATAACATCGGCGTGGACGGCGCAACCATGTTCGGTGACTTCTTCTTTGTCGAAGCCTTGTGCCGCGTCGTGCATCCGGGCAAGCTGCGCCCGCTCGATGATGCGCGCATTCCGCTTGCCTGAAGGATCAGATGCAAATCCGCCGGGCCGGCCGAACCAGCGAATCGCCGCTCACTGGGCCGACAGATAGAACGCCTGGTCTCGTTGCGGGGTTACGCCGACGACCGTGAGCAGGCCGTTTATGACGGTCGCTTCGACGGACATCGACACGTTATTGAGCGCGCACGACGAACCCGCGAAATTCAGCGTGCCGTCGAGCAGGTGCTTGCCCGTCGATCGCGGTTTGAAGCTGCCGGTGAACGTACAGGCACTTTGCGCGCCTTTCGCTGTGCCGTCCGTGGCGAACGTGATAGTTGAGACCGGCGCAACGCCCGCCCCACTGTTCCACGTGCGCGCGACGTCGCTGATGGCGATCGGCGTGTCGTACGTCGCATTGTAGTTGCCGTTGAAGTTCGTGGCGGTCGTATCCGGCGCGACGAAGAGGCTCGTGGTCGCCGTGAGCGCGCTCTTCGTGGTGAAGTTGCCGGAGAGGGATCCAGCGCGAATCGCGCCAAGTGTGTGGAAGCCGACGGTCGCCGGATCGCTGAATGCGCCGTCGGTTGCCGTCATGATGCCCTCGATCAGCCAGACAAACGAACCGCCCTGCGTAAAGATGCTGTAGTACTGACCGGTTTCGAGAACGATGGTCTGCGCCGCAACCGACTGCGACGAATTCACCGATCCGTACCAGACGCCTTCCGGCAACGCATGGGAAGTCGTAGCGACGCAAGTTTTCTTCAGATTGCTGAGGTCGGACACGCAAGTCTGGTCGTCATTCCCGCCGCCGCAGGCAGCGAGTATCGGCAAAGCGAGCAGCGTGAGCTTCGATACGAGTTTCATGGCGTGTTTTTGGTATTCGGAGTGTGTTCAGGCCGCAACCCTTCGGGACGCGCCGACAATGAGATAACGGAAGATCGACGGAAAACTTTAGTGCGGGAGAACGCGTTGACGGGTTCAGGCATTGGCCATCAACTGAAGCGGCGACGTCACCGGAGCCGTGAGCGGCACGACACGCCAGGCGATCGACTCACGAAGGCGTCACCGCCCGTGCTCGCGTTTCATTTGCCGTTCGAAAGCGCACGGCGAACCAGATGCATCAGCAAGAAGAGCTTGCGCGGCGAGCCTTTCGCACGGTTCACGGCAAGCACGCGAGAAAAATCGGATTCATGTGGCAAGCGACGGATCGTTGGCGGAATCGCGGCAATTGCCGCACGCTTTCTTGAGCGATGCGCCGAAGCAGAGCCACAGCGCGAGCGAGCCCGTCGATACGGCGCCCAGTGCGAGAAACGCCCTCACATAGCCGAAATGTTGTGCGAGCGCGCCGCCCAGCGCGGGGCTGAGCGCGGCACCGATGCCCTGCACCGTCATCACGACGCCCTGCCCGACATTGACGCGCCCGGTGCCTTGCAGCAAACGCACGACGAGCGCGGGAACAGCCACGCTTTGCAGCCCCGCGCCGATGCCGTCGAGCGCCTGCACGGGCCACACCCCCCATGCCGTGATGAAGATCGCCGCGACGAGTCCGCGCAGCGGCAGCGCAAGGAAAGTGATCAAAATGACGCCCCAGTAGCCGGCGCGTTGAATCAGCCGGTTCGCGAAGAATGCCGCGGCGACCATCACGAGTTGCGCGACCACGATCGTCTGCGCGGTGAAGGCGCTCGGATCGCCCTGATGCGCGGCGACGACGGCGAGGCCATAGAGCGGCAGCATGGCCGCATTGCCGAGGTGGAACATCGCGAGCGCGGCGGCGAGCAACAGCAACGGCCTGCACGCGAGCAACATGCGAAAGCCGCTCGCGTGCTCATGCTCCGAAGAAGACGACGAAGACGACGAGGCGACGAGGCCGCGCGCGCTGTCGTGATCGATCGAATCCCGGCTGATGAGCAGCGTCGAGAGGACCGTCATCGCACCGAATACGCCCGCGAGCGCGAACACCGCACCGAATCCGAAGCGCCAGCCGAGCCAGCCCGAAAGCGCCGCGCCCACGACGTTGCCGGCGTGATTCGCCATCTGATTGCGCGCGAACTGCCGGTCGAAGCCGCGCTCGCGCACGATGCCGAGCGTCACGCCCGCGACCGCCGGCCCGAGCGCGGCACCGGTCACCGCCGTGAGGACCTGCGAGGCGGCGACCATCCAGAAGTCGTGCGACACCCACAGCGCGAGCGAAGCGAGCGTCGTCATGACGCCCGCAGCCACGATGAGGCGGCGCTTGTGATGCGTCGCATCGACGAGTGCGCCCGCCGGCGACGTCGTGAGCATGCCGGCGATGCCGCCGAGGGTCATCACCGTACCGATCGACTCGGGATGCCAGCCCTGCGCCTGCAGAAAGACGCCGAGAAAAGGGCCGATCCCCGCCTGGACATCGGCCATGAAGAAGTTGAGTCCTTCGAGTGCATAGAGAGGATTCATGGGCCGGTCATCCGCGACGTCTGTTCTTGTCGGGCTCGAGTTGCAAGCCTGTTTGCTTCGGGTTGCCCCCGGACGCGCTCACGGCCGGCAGCTTGTGTTGCGTCAGCCGGCGACCGGTGCGTCGATGAGCTCGGCGATCTCATCCACTTCGATCGTCCGCCCATGACGGTTCCGAATGCCGTGCCCCCACGCGTGTACGTGCGCGCCCGGCGCGAGATACGCCGCGAGTTCGGCGGCGGCATGCGGCGGCATCCGCAGCGATGTGCCTTCGTCGAGCAACGCGCCGCGCAGCTCGCCCTTCGGCCCGAAGAGCGACAGCACCACTTCGCCGAGCGCGTCCATCGGCTTGTGTTCGACGTACGGTTTGTGATGCTTTTCGCCGTCGTGATGCGGGCCTTCGTCCAGAATGACCTTGCCGTTCTTCGTCGCGAGCGAGACCGCCGCGATCATGTCCGCGCCGCGCGGCTTCACGCCGCGCACGCGAACCTCGTCGCCCACGGCGACCTGTCGCGCGATCTGTGGCGACAGATGAGGCGGAAAATGAACCTGCAGCGCCTGCCGCGCGCCGAGTACGATCCCGTCGATTTCACCGTGCGGGTTCAATAGAAAACGCGTCACCGTGCCGCGCGTTTCGGGAAGGCTTTCGGGGTCGATCCAATGCATGTCGTTGATCCTCGGTTGATGTCGATGAAAGCGTGTCGGCAGCCGACGCGCTCATGGGCCGGGCGCAACGCGGTCGTAGAGCCGGGTCAGGTTGCCCGGCGAACCGAACGACGTCGCCTGGAGCGCGGTGCCGTACTGGTTGCGCGTGCCGTAGCCTTGCGCGGACACGCGCGCGCCCGATTGAACGAGCCTCGGGAATTGCTGGGCGACGGGAGGCGTGAGCTTGATGACGGTGCCATCCGCGAGAATCACGCCGTCGGGCTCGCCGCGTGGCGCGGTGGTGATGTGCGCCACTTGTCCCTGCGCGCTCAGGCGTGAAAGGCCGGCGCCGCGCAGCTCACGCGGCAGCGTGCCCGGCAAGGGCGGCTGATCGGTGAGTTGCTGGCCGCTGCGTGCATCGGTGATGCGTTGCGCCTCGAGATTGCCGCCCGCAACGCGCCATCCGTCGATCTGCACGCTGTCACCCGGGCGTATCGCCGACGTGAGCTGGGCGCTCATATGCGGCGGGAAGTGAACGAGCGCGCCGTCGCCGGTCAGGAAGCCGTCGACATCGCCGTCCGGGTTGATGAGAAAGCGCGAAACCGTGGCTTGCGCGCTGACGGCCGTCCCTTCCACGAGCGGAGCCGCGCCGATGCGGGGCGCAGGCGGCGGCGCCAAGCCCGCTGCCGCAACAGGCGGTTCAGTCTGAGCAACGCAGCCCGCGCTCGTCGCCAGCAGCGCGACGAGATTGATCGCGCTCAGGACGCGTGCGGTGTCGCGGCGGACTCGCTTCGTCGATGTCGATTGCATGATTCACTCCCTCACATGGCGTGGAGGGATGTGCAAAGGCTATGCCATGGGACGAAAAACGTTGCTGGTCAAGGAATCGGCGGGATGAGGCAAGGAATGGTGTCAAGCGATCGGACGCCAGGTGTCCGATCGCTTGACACTCGCTCAGGCATCGGCGCCGGATATCCCGAGGCTCGCGAGCCGCGTATAGAGCGATTGACGGCTGATGCCGAGCCTGCGTGCCGCCTCGGCGCGATTGCCGTCGGTGAGCGCGAGGGCGCGCGCAATCAACGCGCGTTCGAGTTGCGCGAGTGCGTCGTTGAGCGGAAGTTCGGCGAGGCTGACTGGGATTGCGTCATTGCCGCCGGCGGTCGTGTCGACGAGGAAAGCGAAGTCCTCGCGCGTGAGCAACGCACCCGGCGCGAGTGCGCTCGCCCGCTCGATCGCGTTCGCCAGTTCACGCACGTTGCCGGGCCAGCCGAAGGTGACGAGCATGCGCTGCGCATCGGCTGAGAGCCGCTTGTGCGCCGCATCGGGCGATGCCCCCCGGAGTAGACAGGAAATGCTCCGCGAGCGGGAGGATATCCGCTACGCGCTCTCGCAGGGGCGGCAAGTGCAGCGGGATCACGTTCAGCCGATACAGCAGATCCTGCCGGAATGTTCCCGCCGCGACCATCGCCGCCAGATCGCGATGCGTCGCGGCGACAATGCGCACATCGACAGCGACGGGCCGGTTCGTGCCGAGCGGCGTGACCTGCCGTTCCTGAAGCACGCGCAGCAGCTTGGCCTGCATGGCGAGCGGCATGTCACCGACTTCATCGAGGAAGAGCGTTCCGCCGTGCGCCTCCTCGAAACGCCCTCGCCGCTCCGCATGTGCGCCGGTGAACGCGCCTTTGCCATGCCCGAAGAGCTCGCTTTCGAGCAAGTCCTCCGGTATCGCCGCGCAGTTCACGGCCACGAACGGCCTGCCCGCCCGCGCCGATGCGCGATGCAGCACGCGCGCCGCCACTTCCTTGCCCGTGCCCGTCTCCCCGGTGATGAGCACGGTCGAGCGGGTTCCCGCCGCGCGGCCCAGGCGCTTTTGCACGTCGCGCATGGCATCGCTCACGCCGAGCAGTTGCGGCTCGCAGGACGACGGTTCGTCCGCGAAGGCCGACGTTGCGGCGACAGGCGCATCGGGATGCGCCGCGAGCATGCGTCCGAGCAGCACCGCGATCTCGTCACGGCCGACGGGTTTGGTCAGGTGCTCGAACGCGCCGAGCCGCATCGCGCCGATGGTGTTGTCGCTCGTCGCATGCGCGGTCAGCATCACGACAGGCACGTGCTGCAGGCCCTCCATGCCGCGCAGCGATTCGAGCACGGCGAGACCGTCCGCGCCCGGCAGACGAAAGTCCAGAAAGATGCAGTCGGGCGCTCCGCGCTCGCGCAAGTGTTCCAGCGCCGCTTCGCCCGAGCGCGCTTCGAGCGGCGTGTGGCCGAGATCCTGCACGGTTTCGGCGAGGCCTTCGCGAAAGGCATCGTCGTCGTCGATGATCAGTATGGTCGCCATGGCAAGTCGATCACGAAGCATGTCACCTCTGAATCCTCGGCGAGATACGCGCGGCCTCCATGTGCCGACGCGATCTCGCGCACCACGGCGAGGCCGAGACCGGAGCCATCGGGCCGGCCCGTCACGAAAGGCTCGAAAATACGCTCGCGCTCGGCTGCGCTCACGCCGGGACCATCGTCCATCACTTCCAGCCGGAGGCGTTCGCCCTCTGTCCATCGTGCGCCCGTCGCGCGCACCGTCACGTGACCGCCCGGCGGCGCGTGGCGCAGCGCATTCACGATCAGGTTGTCGAGCGCACGCGCCAGTTGCGCGGGATCGAAGACGGGCTGCATCGCGCCCGTTTCGATCACCGCCCGCAACGCTATGTCGCGGTTCGCCGCGCCCGGTTCATGCGTATGCACGATGTCGCCGAGCCACGCGTGCAGATCGACTGCGCGCGCGTTCACGGTCACCGGCTGCGTGAGCGCGAGCAGACTGGTCACCTGCGCCTCGATGCGCCCCACCTGCTCGATGATCGTTCGCAGCGCGGCTTCGCGGCGCACGCTGTCGCCGGCGAGCGCGTTTTCTGCCTTGAGACGCATCGCGCCCGCGGGGTTGCGGATCTCGTGCGCAATCTGCGCGGCCATCTTGCCGAGCGCGCCGAATCGTTCGGCCTGCGCCAGCTGCGTGCCAAGCGCACTCGCCTCGCGCTGGAGGCGCTCGGCGCGCTCGACATAGCGATTGAGCGCATCGACGATAAGGTCCAGATCGCGCTCGCCGAGCCGTTCGAGCCGCCTGCCCTGCTCGAATCCGCCATCGGGCGCGAGCGCCTGTTCCAGCCGCGCGAGGTTGCGTCTCCAGCGCCTGAGCGCTACGGCCAGAAACAACGCCAGCACGACGATGATTGCGAGCACCCCGACCAGAATGGTCGCGGCACGCTCGCCGTACGGTCCGAGCGGCGGCCGCGCGCGCGTGAGCATCCACGCCAGCAGGCCCGCGTGGCGCGGCACGGGGCAAGCGACGGCGATGACGGCATCCGCACCGCTCGATACGACATCGACCTGCATCTGGCCCGCGCCCCCCGCTTTCCTCAGCGTGCGCAGAATGAGCGGCGTCTCGGCCTCGGGAATATCGCGCTTCACGCCGCTGCCTTCGTAGGTAGGAAACGCATAGGCCAGAAAGCCGCTGGGCGTGCCGGCCGCCGCCGTGCCGTTCCAGAAACCGCCTTCGATGCCATCGGTGCGGATCAGCACGAGATCAAGCACGGCGTGCATGAGATCGATGTTGGTTTCGCCGGGGCGCTGCATCGACAGATCGTAGCGCGATGCGACCGCCGTGCAGGCCGCAGCCGCCTGCTGCTTCGCGGTCGTGACGCGCTCGCCGAGCGCTGACGAAAGCATGAGCCACACGACCGCCGTCAGGAGGCCGCACAAAATGGCGACGAGAATCCAGAGCGCGAAGAGCTGAGTCGAGAACGACGGTCGCGGCATGAAGAGCCTGAACGCTGAGGGAGTTGGCGACTGTGCAAGCAAGTCTCTCGCCACCGTCTCGCCTTTCATCGTGTGAATACGGGCGGCTGACAGCGCTCCGAAAGTAAAAAAACGCCCGCGGGAAGCGGGCGCTCACGCTGCGCCGGGCCGCGCCATCGACGCGGCCCGGCTTCACGGGCCGGCAAGTCAGGGCTTCGCCGTGTCGTCAGTGGCGTCCTTCAGATCCTCTTTGGCGTCACCGAGATCCTTGCGTGCTTCGCCCTCGACCTGCTGGGCGTCGCCTTTTGCCTCCTGCACGGGGTCATCCGTCACCTTGCCGACGCCTTCGTTGATCTTACCTTTGACCTTCTCCCCGACGCCCTTCACCTGATCCTCATTCATGATCGCTCTCCGATATGCCCGCAATATGCAGGCGTAACCCTCCCCGCGCAAAAAGGATGCCGCGTCGTGGCCGGCAACGATCGTCGAATCAGGCTAGCGCCGGTCCGTACCGCGCACCCCGGCGGGAAAGCACGCCAGCAGCCAGTCGACGAACACCCGAAGCCTGTGTGTCACGTGACGGTTGTTCGGATACACGACATGGAACGGATAAGGCGGCGGACGCCATTTCTTCAGGATCTCCACGAGCGACCCATCGCGAATAGCCGGATTGGCGGCGTAGGCAAAGGTTTGAACGATGCCCAGTCCCGCGATGGAAGCCGCAAGATGCGCGTTGCTTTCGTTGATCCCGATATGACGCTGCGCCTGTATCTCGATCCTGTCGCCGTCACGCTCGAACCGGAATGGCATTGCCTTGCCGTTTTGCGGTGACAGGTAGCTGATCAATTTATGCCCGTTCTTCAGTTCCTCGGGGTAGGCGGGAACGCCGAACTGCTTAAGATATTTCGGCGTGGCGCATGTGACCATCACGGCATCGCCGATATGACGCGCGATGAGCGACGAGTCGTCCAACGGCCCGCCACGGATGACACAGTCGACGTTATCGCTTATCAAGTCCACCGGGCGATCGGACACGCCCAGATCGATCCTGATGTCCGGATAACGCGCGATGAAATCCGAAAGCAATGGAATCAGCACGTTTCGCGCGGGCAATCCGCCTACATCGACGCGCAGACGGCCGCGCGGATTGCTTCGTGCAACACTGAACGACGAGTCGATATCTTCGAGGTCTCTGAGAATACGCGTCGCCTTCGCGTAATAGTCTTGGCCTTCCGGCGTTACCGTGACCCGTCGCGTCGTCCGCTGTAACAGCCGCACGCCCAGATGCGCTTCGAGTTCCTGAACCAGCTTGCTCATCGTCGCGTTGGGCATATCGAGCGAGTCCGCCGCGCGCGTGAAGCTGCCCGCCTCGACCACGCGGGAGAAAGCGCGCATTGCCAGCAATTGATCCATTCGATTCGCGTCCCGTAGATGATCCGCGCCGATTATACATACGCGTGCATAGTCAATTCATTATTCACCATTTATCAAAAAACTCACCGCCGCTAAAGTTCACCCATGCCCAACGCGACTCGCATCGGAAGACCTTGAAGGCGCGACGCAACGGGCAAATCCTGGCACTTTCTAAAACTTCGAACTGGAGCAAGTCATGAACACGCAACTGAACGGAAAGATCGCGCTCGTCACCGGCGGCAGCACGGGCATCGGTCTCGCGGCGGCAAAGGAACTCGTGGAGCAAGGCGCGCGCGTATTCATTACGGGTCGCCGTCAGGCCGAACTGGATGCAGCCGTAGCCGCCATCGGCCCGTCGGCCACCGCGATTCGCGCGGATGCATCGGTGTTGTCCGACCTGGATGCCGTGTACGCCCAAATCGCCGAAACAGCGGGCAAGCTCGATGTCCTGTTCGCCAATGCGGGCGGTGGAGACATGATGCCGCTGGGCGCGATCACCGAAGAGCACTTCGATCGTATCTTCGACACGAATGTGCGCGGCGTGCTGTTCACCGTGCAGAAGGCGTTGCCGCTGCTCGTCGACGGCGCATCGGTCATTCTGACTTCGTCGATCACGTCCGTCACGGGGACCGCCAGCTTCAGCGTCTACAGCGCCAGCAAGGCGGCAGTCCGGAATTTCGCCCGGTCGTGGGCGCTCGATCTGAAAGATCGCGGCATCCGCGTCAACGTCGTCAGCCCCGGACCCGTCCGGACGCCGGGCCTGGGCGGTCTCGTGCCCGATGAAGCGCGTCAAGGCCTGTACGACGCGCTCGCCTCGCAAGTGCCGCTCGGCCGCCTCGGCGAACCCGAGGAAATCGGCAAGGCAGTCGCCTTCCTCGCATCCGAATCGGCGAGCTTCATCAACGGCATCGAACTTTTCATCGACGGCGGCATGGCTCAGGTTTGAGACACGGCTCGCGCGGCCCATGCGCTCGCTGATTCGCCGCGACTCATCGAGTGAGCGCGTGCAACACGAAGCGCATGGGCTTGCTGCCTTGCCGTTCGTGCCGGGCTCAAGATCCGCGTGCGTCGTCCGTTAAACAGGAGCAGGCCCGCACAACGGGTTCCCTCGTTGCACTGATCGAGCACCACGCATGACGAAGACGTCCGACGCAAGCATCCCTGAAATATTGGCTCCGAACCGTGGCTGTGCCGGTTGCAAAAGCGACACAGCCACGCCGTTCGAGTTCGCATTCGCCTTCCAGCCGATCGTCGATATGGCCGCCGGCCGCGCATACGCGCACGAAGCGCTCGTGCGCGGGCCGAACGGCGAGTCGGCGGGATCGGTGCTCGCGCAGGTCGACGCGACCAATCGCTATCACTTCGACCAGCGGTGCCGGACAACCGCGATCGCCCAGGCCGCCGCGTTGAGCATGGACGGGTTTCTGTCGATCAACTTCATGCCGAACGCCGTCTACCGGCCGGAAGCCTGTATCCGCAGCACGCTCGAGGCGGCCGAGCGGCACGGCTTTCCGATCGAGCGGATCATCTTCGAGACGGTCGAGGGCGAGAACATCATCAGCCGGCCGCATCTGGTCGACATATTCCGCGCGTACAAGCGCTTCGGCTTCCAGACCGCCATCGACGACTTCGGCGCGGGCTATTCCGGCCTCACCCTGCTGGCGGACTTTCAACCCGATCTGATCAAGCTCGACATGGAGCTCGTGCGCGGAATCGACACGGATTTCGTGCGCCAGCGGATCGCGTGCGGCGTGCTTGCAATATGCCGCGACCTGGGAATCCGGGTCATTGCCGAAGGGATCGAAACGCGTGGAGAGCGAGATTTCTTCGCAGCGAACGGCGTGACGCTGATGCAGGGCTATTTTTTTGCGAGGCCTGCGTTCAAGGCGGTCCCTGATATCGACCCGGCGATGTTCGCGGCTTGAGGAAGACTGACGCGTCAGCGACGGCCCGTCGGCGCGAATTCTGTGGCCTTCACGGCTTCGGCAAGATAGTCCACGAACGACGCGATGCGCGCGGAGATCGCCGTGTTGCGATAGTAGACGGCGCTGATCGGTTGCCGTACTTCCTGCGTTTGACGCGCGAGGATCTGCACGAGCTTGCCGTCGCGCCGATCGCGCAGCGTCATGAAGTCAGACAGACACACGATGCCCGCGCTCTCCAGCGCGAGATGCCGCAGCGTCTCGCCGCTCGATGAAGCGATGCTCGGCGTGATCCGGTATGGCTCGTCGTCGTGCCCCGAAAGCGGCCAGACATTGAGCGATTCGGGCTGCGTGAAGCCGAGCAGAGAGTGATTCGCGAGTTCGTCGACGCGCTTCGGAAGACCGTGAGTCTCGAGATACCGCGGCGTCGCGAGCACCCGAATGCGGCTGCTGCCGATCGGGCGGCTGTGCAGCGTCGAATCCTTCAGCCTGCCGATGCGAATTGCAACATCGGTGCGGCGCTCCAGCAGATCGATCACGCCTTCATTGCTGTTCAACTCGAGCTCGACATGCGGATAGCGCTCCCGATATCCCGCGACGAGCGGCACGATCACATGCAGCATGAACGGCGTCGCGGCATCGACGCGCAGCAGCCCCGAAGGCCGCTCGCGGCGCGCGGCGATCTGTTCCTCGGCGCTTTCCACCGCGCCGATGATCTCGCGCGCACTCTGCAGGAAGCTCTTGCCCTCCTCCGTCAGCTCGAGACGCCGCGTGGTTCTGCGCAGTAGCGTCGTCTGCAGCTTCTCTTCGAGCCGTCCGAGCGTGCGGCTCGCACCGGATACCGTCTGATCGAGTTGTTGCGCCGCCGCCGTGATGGAGCCTGTGTCGACTACCGTCGCAAAGGTTTGAAGCTCGTCGAGAGTGACTTTCATCGTTGACTTTAATTCAAGAGTAATCCCTTTATATCGCGGGTTTTACGCAAGAGTAAAGTCGGCGTGTCGTGGTGAGGGCGCTAAAAGCCTGAAGACGTTTCGGGCCCGGGACTTTCGTTCCCGGGCCCGCCTTGCTACTACCACTTCGCGCTCTTATGGCGATTGCGTCCGATCGCGTCCCACAGCTTGCGCGCCTGCTTCTGCACCGACTTCGCGTGGTCCTCGTGGTGAGGCTCCGCGTCACCGGTGTGAGCAGCCGTGGCGCCGCGTTTCGGGCGCTTGAACATGTCGGCGAATCTCATCGCAACCTCCTTTCGCGGCAAGCACACCGCAAAAACAGTTTACTCCGGCTAGCGCCGGCTTCGAAGGGGTAGCGGTACTTCGTGAGTCGGGCCCCGTCCGTCTGCGCGTTCTGCTCGCGGCCCCGGCTCCTTTCAGGCGGCGTGAGCCGCTCTCGTGCCGATCAGCGCGCACACGGCATCGGTCACTTGCGCGGTCGTCGCGACGCCGCCGAGGTCGCGCGTGTGCAGCGACTTGTCGGAGGTCACGGCTTCGATCGCCTGCATCACGCGTTTCGCGGCGTCGAATTCGCCGAGATGTTCCAGCAGCATCACCACCGACCAGAACGTGCCGACCGGATTCGCCAGGCCGTGGCCCATGATGTCGAAGGCGGAACCGTGAATCGGCTCGAACATCGACGGATAGCGGCGCTCCGGATCGATGTTGCCAGTCGGCGCGATGCCGAGGCTGCCCGCGAGCGCGGCGGCGAGGTCGCTGAGAATATCGGCATGAAGGTTCGTGGCGACGATCGTATCGAGCGACTCGGGACGGTTGACCATGCGCGCGGTCGATGCGTCGACCAGTTCCTTGTCCCATTTGACGTCGGGAAATTCTTTCGCGATTTCGCCGGCAATCTCGTCCCACATGACCATCGCGTGACGCTGCGCGTTGCTCTTCGTGATGACCGTCAGCAGCTTGCGCGGACGCGCCTGCGCGAGTTTGAATGCAAAACGCATGATGCGTTCGACACCGGCGCGCGTGAGGATCGAAACATCGGTCGCGGTCTCGATCGGATGGCCCTGATGCACGCGGCCGCCGACGCCCGAATATTCGCCTTCCGAGTTTTCGCGCACGATCACCCAGTTCAGGTCCTCCGGCTTGCAGCGCTTGAGCGGCGCGTCGATGCCCGGCAGGATGCGCGTCGGACGCACGTTGGCGTACTGGTCGAGCCCCTGGCAGATCTTCAGACGCAGGCCCCACAGCGTGATGTGATCGGGCACGTCCGGGTCGCCCGCCGAGCCGAATAGGATCGCGTCCTTGTCGCGAAGGGCGTCGAGGCCATCGGCGGGCATCATCACGCCGTGCTCGCGGTAGTAGTCCGCGCCCCAGTCGAAATTCTCGAACTGGAATGCAAAATCATGCGTGCTGCGTGCCAGCGCCTCCAGCACTTGACGGCCAGCGGGCACGACCTCCTTGCCGATGCCGTCGCCAGGAATGGTCGCGATGCGATAGGTCTTCATGTCTCCGTCCTCCAGATGGGTATGTCACCGGACTTTACTCACATCCGGGCGCGGAAACCGGCGCGAAACTTAAAGCATTATTAAGTTTTGTGCACGAATGAGGACTACCAGTTCGAACTGACGCGCGTCGGGCCGTCGGCATGCTGGCCCAGATAGTCGCGCAGGTGATCGACGAAGCACGCGACCTTGGCCGAGAGATTCAGGCGTTCCGGATAGACGGCGTAGACGTCGGCGGGCGGCGTGTCGTAGTCGCTCAGGACCTGCACCAGACGACCGCTGCGAAGGTATTTGGCGACGTCCCATTCCGCGCGCATAAGAATGCCGTGTCCTTCCAGCGCCCAGTTGAGCGCCACTTCGCCGTCGTTGGTGCTCAGCTTGCCGTGCACCTTGATCGTCTCCGTGCGCCCGCCGCGGCTCAGGCGCCAGTTGCCATAGGCGGATTCGTTCTGCCGCAGCACGATGCACTGATGATGCGTCAGGTCATGCGGATGAGCGGGTTCGCCCGCGCCACGGAGATAACCCGGCGACGACACCAGCAGCCGCCGGTTGGACGCGATCTTCTTCGCGATGAGTCGCGAATCCGGCATCTCGCCGAAACGCACGGACACGTCGATGCTCTCGTCGGGCAGGCCGATGGGCCGGTCGGTGAGATGCAACTGCACTTCGACATCGGGAAAACGCTGGCTGAACAGCGAGATCGACGGACCGATATACGAGCGCCCGAATCCCAGCGGCGCATTCACCCGCAGCAGTCCTTTCGGCGCGGCCCGGCTGCTGGAAACGAGCTGTTCCATGTCGTCGATGTCGCTCAGGATGCGCTGCGCATTCGCGAAATAGACCTCGCCCTCGCTCGTCAGGCTGATCCGCCGCGTCGTGCGGTTGAGAAGGCGCACGCCCAGACGATCTTCCATCGCCGAAAGCCGGCGGGAAACCGCGGGCGGCGTGAGGTTCAACTCGCGCGCGGTGGCGGCCAGACTGCCCTGCTTCACGAGCAGGCAGAAGAAGCCCAGTTCCGAGTCCATGTTCATTCGTGATTTTTTTGCAAGGATGTATTTAGTCTAGATCGATTCATACGCGATTCCATCGGTTTTAACCTTGGTTCCGACTAGAGCAAGGCCGCAAAAGACGGCTAAGACATTCGACTGGTCATCGGAATCAAGGAGACATTCGATGGATATCGATCTGGAAAAACGCACCCTGCGCAGGATCACCTGGCGCATCGTGCCGTTCATCATGCTGCTGTACTTCGTCGCTTATATCGACCGGGTCAACATCGGCTTCGCGTCGCTCACGATGAAGACGGACCTGGGCTTCACCGCCTCGATGCTCGGCTTCGGCGCCGGCATCTTCTTCTGGGGCTACTTCATGTTCGAAGTGCCCTCCAACATCATTCTTCACAAGGTCGGCGCGCGACTGTGGATAGCCCGCGTGATGGTCACGTGGGGCGTCATTTCCGCGGCGATGGCCTTCGTCGAAGGGCCGACCAGCTTCTACGTCATACGTTTTCTGCTCGGCGCGGCGGAAGCGGGTTTCTTCCCCGGCATCATCCTGTATCTCAGCTACTGGTTTCCAGCGCGGCATCGGGCGGGCGTGACGGCATTCTTCATGGCCGCCGCGCCGATCTCCACGGCGCTCGGCTCGCCGCTCTCCGCCGCTTTGCTCGAAATGAACGGCGTGATGGGTCTGCGCGGCTGGCAATGGATGTTCATTCTCGAAGCCGTGCCCGCGCTCATTCTGGGTGTCGTCGTGTTCTTCTACATGACCGACAGGCCCGAAAAGGCGAAGTGGCTGAAGGACGACGAGCGCGCATGGCTCGTCAACGTGATGAATGCGGAAACCGCGAGCAGAGCCACGGCGGGCGCCGCGCACGGCATCATCAGCGGCCTTGCGAATCCGCGTGTGCTGGCTTTGTCGCTGATCTACTTCGGCACGTCGGCGGGCCTCTACACGCTCGGCATCTGGGCGCCCCAGATCATCAGGCAACTCGGCGTTTCGTCGATGACGACAGGCCTGCTCAACGCGATTCCGCCGATCGTGTCCGTAGTCGCGATGATCTTCTGGTCGCGCCATTCCGACCGCACCGGCGAGCGCACCTGGCACGTCGTGCTGGCGTGCGTGGCGGCGGCGATCGGCCTCGTGGTGGCGGCTATGGCCAACAGCGTCGTCGGGCTCATCGCCGCGCTGACGCTCGTGAATATCGGCATCAGTTGCGCGAAGCCGCCCCTGTGGACCATGCCGACGATGTTCCTCTCGGGTGCCGCGGCCGCGACGGGCATCGCCACCATCAATTCGATCGGCAATCTCGGCGGCTTCGCCGGCCCGGCGATGATCGGCTGGGTGAAAGATCAGACCGGCAGCTTCACCGGCGGACTCTATTTCGTGGCGGGCCTGCTCATGCTCTCCGCCGTGCTCACGCTCTTGCTGGCCCGCACGCAGAAATCGCCGGTCGCGCCCGGCAATGCGGCCGCGCATTGAAAACACGCCTCCCCCAATCTCGTTACGTTGTCAGAGGAATGCAACATGGATAAGGAACTCGCCATTCAGTCCGTGACGGACACGATGGCCAAATTCACCGCCTATATCGGCAAGCGTCTGCCCCGCGACGTGACGGCAAAGCTCGCCGAGTTGCGCACGCTGGAAACCAATCCGCTCGCCAAGTCGATCTACGACTCGATGGACGGCAATCAGGAAGCGGCCGACAAGCTGGATCGCCCGAGCTGCCAGGACACCGGCGTCATTCAGTATTTCGTCGAGGCCGGCGCGAACTTTCCGCTGCTCGGCGAGCTGGAGGAAATCCTGCGCGAAGCCACCGCGGGCGCCACGCGGATGGGGCCGCTGCGCCACAACGCCGTCGAGACGTTCGACGAAAAGAACACCGGCACCAACACGGGCACACAGATTCCGTGGCTGGACTGGCGCATCGTCCCGGAAAAGGATAGCTGCACCATCGACGTCTACATGGCCGGCGGCGGTTGCACGCTGCCCGGTGCGGCCAAGGTGCTGATGCCGGGACAGGGCTACGAAGGTGTGGCCGAATTCGTGATGGATGTGATCACGGAGCGCGGCGTCAATGCGTGTCCGCCGCTGCTGGTCGGCATCGGCGTGTCGACTTCGGTCGAGACCGCGGCGCGCCTGTCCAAGCTGGCGATCCTGCGGCCGGTCGATTCGAAGAGCGACAACCCCCGCGCCGCGCTGATGGAGCAATTGCTGGAGGACGGACTCAACGAGATCGGCATCGGCCCGCAAGGCCTGAAGGGCAATAACAGCGTGATGGGCGTCAACATCGAGTCGTCGGCGCGTCATCCATCGACCATCGGCGTCGCCATCAATACCGGCTGCTGGGCGCACCGGCGCGGCAAGATCCGCATTCATGCCGACCTGTCCTATGAAATCCTTTCCCACGAAGGAGTGGTGCTGTGAAAAAGATTCTGACGACCCCCATCAAGAGCGAAGATCTCGAGGATCTCCAGGTCGGCGATGTCGTCTATCTGACGGGCCGGCTCGTGACGTGCCGCGATGTCGCGCATAGGCGACTGATCGAACAGGGCCGGCAACTGCCTGTCGATCTCGAAGGCGGTGCGATCTTTCACGCGGGTCCGATCGTCCGGAAGAAGGACGACGGCAGTTTCGAAATGGTGTCCATCGGCCCGACGACGAGCATGCGGATGGAGAAGTTCGAGCGCGAGTTCATCGAGCAGACCGGCGTGAAGCTGATCGTCGGCAAAGGCGGAATGGGCCCTGAAACGGCTGCGGGATGTGAGGAGCACAAGGCGGTGCACGCCATTTTTCCCGGCGGCTGCGCAGTGCTGGCAGCGACGCTGGTCGAGGAAATCGAAGGCGCGGAGTGGCAGGATCTCGGCATGCCCGAAACCCTGTGGATCAATCGCGTCCGCGAATTCGGGCCGTTGATCATTTCCATCGACACGAAGGGCAACAACCTGATTCAGCAGAACAAGGCCGCGTTCAACGAAAAGAAGAAGCCCGTTCTCGACAGGATCAGCGCGCAGCTCGGCTTCATCAGGTAAGCCGCGCGCCGCCGCCTAGTTCACCGGACGCAGGTACGCGAGCAACATGTCGAGATGCATGGCGGAAATCGACGCCTGATGGCGTTGCTCGACGTAATTCCGGCCCGTGAACATATCGATAGTGAAGCGGTTGGACACGATGTAGTAGCCCATGCCAACCAGCGTCACGTAGAAGTCCAGCGGATCGACGCCCTGACGGAACTGCCCCGCTGCCGCGCCACGCTCGAGCGTGACGCGCAGCAGGTCGACCACCGGCGAGATGGTCTCGCGCAAGTGGTTCGAACGCTCCAGATAGCGTCCTTCGTGCAGATTTTCATTATTGATGAGGCTCAGCCATTGCGGGTTTTCCCGCAAATGCGCCCAGATGGACTGCGCCAGCTCGCGGATCGCATCGGCCGGCTGCATGGCGGTGAGTTCGAGGCTTTGCTCCCGCTGCGCGAATTGCGCGTACATCGATTCGAGCACGGCGACGTACAGCCCTTCCTTGCTTGCGAAGTAGTAGTAAAGCATGCGCTCGTTCGTGCCCGCCGCCGTGGCGATGGCGTCGACCCGCGCGCCCGCGAGGCCGAATTTCGTGAATTGCTCGGTGGCGGCTTCGAGAATGCGCCGTCGCGTGCCTTCCGGGTCTCGTTTTGCTCGTTGTTCGCTCATATGTTTGCGGTTGCCGATCGTATTGCGATATTCATTTGATGGTCCACATTATGCCGACGGTCACGGGCACGGGATAGCTCCGAGTATAGGCATTGTTGCCGCCTTGACGACAAGAAAATGAAACGCTAGCGAAAATCTTCGAATTTTAGCGGCAAGTCGCCGTCTTTTGGCGGCTCGTCGCATGACTGGCCGAATTGTGGCGATGACATATTCCGTTTGAAGGCGGCGCGAATGAGAGACAGTTAGTTGCGTGAGAAACGAATAATAGTTAGTCTTCCGATTTATTCGATTCGGCACGCGCTATATCGCGCCGTGCCGATCCCTAGCGATGACGTTACTTTCCGTGCAGCGCCTCGCGATGCGCGTCCGCCAGTTCGGCCATGCTGTTGAAGCGGAAGTCGATTCTCGGCTGAGAACCTGGGTCCATCGTCGCGCCGAAGCCGGGCTTTGAATGACGGCGATAGATCCAGCACGACGCAAGACCGAAACCGTTCGCGGGTTTGTGATCGTGGAAAAGGCTTTCGGCCGTGTGCAGAATCTTTTCCTTCCGGATACCGCGTGCGCCTAGCTTTTCCAGCATGTATTCGAAATTGCGCGGCGAAGGCTTGTACGATCCGACATCCTCCGCCGTAATGATCGCGTCGAAATCCACCTGTAGTCTTGCGTTGCTATGGGCGAAGCTTTCGTTATCGACATTCGACAGGATCACGAGTTTGTAATGCTGCTTCAGATATCGGAGCGCATCGGCGGAATCCGCGAAGGCGGGCCATTCGCGAATCGAGCGACCATAGGCAATGCATTCTTCCTGAGTGAAGGGCACGCCCCACTCTTCGGCCAGCCGCTTATAGACGATGGCCAGAAGCGCCTGATAGCGTTTGCCCGGCGTGTACTTCTGTTGCGATGACTCGTGACGCGCATGGGCTTCCAGAACCTGATCGCGCGTCAATGCGGGCGCTACGCGCTCCAGCAACGGGCGCAGTCCTTCGAAAATTCCCGTTTCCCAGTCGATCAGCGTGCCGTAGCAGTCGAACGTCAGTGTGTCGAAGTCGGTCAGTTTCACAGTCGCTCCTGTCAGTCAAAAGGATGCTAAGGATCACAGCGTCGCGCTCGGCCTGATGTTACAAAGCCATGCCTTGTGAAGTGTTCGTTGCATCGAGTTGGTGTATCGTCAGTCCACTGCTTTCGCTCAAAGCGCGTGGAATACGTGAGCATATAATCGTATAAATCTTCAGGTTGCCTTTATCGCAGCCTTGATCCGCATCGGAGGACCAGATGGAATCTGCCTTTGACGTCTATGCGGGATTCGAAATCTCGGTTGCGGCGCGACGCAACGAACGCGGCGCATGGGTCGCGGACTTGTCGGTGAATCGCGATGGCAAGCCCGTGCTCGCTCCCTGGCCCGAGACCGTGCAACCGGAATGGCGCACACCGGACGAGGCGATACGCGACGGCATCGAACGGGCCCGGCGCGTGATCAGGCAGCACCTCGACGACCGCGCCCATCATTCCTGGGTTGCCACGCGCCGGCACGCCCAAACATGGTTCACCACCGAAACGGAACGACTTTCCGGGCACACCTTTACGCCCGGTCGATAAGACATTCGCTCGAGCCGGATGCTTCTTTTCCAAGGCGCCGGTGCCTCCGCTGGGATCCTGCGCGCGTCGCTTTTCAAAAAGCGACGCGCGCCGTGACTTGCAAATCGTTTTGACCAACCGCCTCACGCAATCGAACTCTTCAGATGCCCAACAACACACCCGAACCACAAGCCGTCTGTAATCCGATTTCCCGAAGCGCGATCTTCATCGTCGCGACCGTGGCCCGCGGCAAAGACAAAGCCGATGTCGTGCGCTCATGGTGCGGCGATATCGCGGCGCTGGTGCGCGCGGTCGCCACGCGTGCGCCTGCCGCGAACCTGTCATGCGTATGCGGCTTCGGCGCCGATGCGTGGGACCTTCTCTTCGGCGCACCGCGTCCCGCATCGCTGCATCCGTTTCGCGAGTTCGGCCAGGGCGATCGCCGCGCGATTGCAACGCCCGGCGACATCCTCCTGCATATCCGCGCCGATCACATGGACCTATGCTTCGAGCTTGCATCGCAAATGCTAAACAAGCTGGGCGATGCAGTCACGGTCGTCGATGAAGTGCATGGCTTTCGCTACTTCGATTTGCGCGACATGGTGGGCTTCGTCGACGGCACCGAAAATCCGACGGGCAAGAGCGCTGCGCATTACACGATCATCGACGAAGAAGATCCCGAGTTCGCCGGCGGCAGCTATGTGATCGTGCAGAAGTATTTGCATAACCTGGATGCATGGAACGGCCTCACCGTCGAACAGCAGGAGCGAATCATCGGACGCGAAAAGTTATCCGATGTCGAGCTCGACGAATCGATCAAGCCTTCCTGCTCGCACAGTTCGCTCACGACGATCGACGAGAACGGCAAGGAAGTGAAGATCCTGCGGCACAACATGGCTTTCGGCCGGCCGGGATCGAAGGAGTTTGGCACGTATTTCATCGGCTATGCGCGCACGCCCGCGCCGATCGAACAGATGATGGAGAACATGTTCGTCGGCAGGCCACCGGGCAACTATGACCGGCTGCTCGACTACAGCCGCGCGGTCACGGGCGGCCTGTTCTTCGTGCCGTCCAGCGATTTGCTCGACGAGCTTCCCGACCGGAACCCGGACGCCGCGCCGTCGTCCATCGGCGAAGGCCAGCAAAAGGATGAGCGAGAAGGCACGTTGAACATTGGCTCACTCAGAGGAACATCACAAGATGAATAACTTGCATAGAGAGCTTGCGCCGATCTCCGGCGCCGCATGGTCGCAGATCGAAGCGGAAGTGGCCCGCACCTTCAAGCGCGCGCTCGCGGGCCGCCGCGTCGTCGACGTGAAGAGTCCCGGCGGCGTCGCGTTGTCGGGCATCGGCACGGGACATCAGACGAACATCGCAGCGCCGAAGAAAGGCGTCCTGGCAAGCCTTTACGACGTGAAGCAACTCGTGCAACTCACCGTGCCCTTCACGCTGCAGCGTGAAGCTATCGACAGCGTGGAGCGCGGCTCGAACGACGGCGACTGGCAACCCGCGAAGACCGCCGCGAACGAGCTCGCACTCGCCGAAGACGCCGCGATCTTCGACGGCTTCGCGGCCGCCGGCATCACCGGCATTCGCGAAGGCAGTTCGAACGCCCCCACGCTTCTGCCCGCGGATGTGGCCGACTACCCCGCCGCGATCAGCCAGGCACTCGAAAAACTGCGGCTCGCCTGCGTCGATGGTCCCTACTCCGTGCTCCTCGGCGCAGATGCCTATACCGCGCTCGCCGAAGCAAGCGATCACGGATATCCGGTCATCCAGCACATCAAGCGCATCGTGAGCGGCGACCTCGTATGGGCGCCCGCGCTTCAGGGCGGCTGCGTGCTCTCGACACGCGGCGGCGATTATGAACTGCACATCGGACAGGACGTGTCGATCGGTTATACGAGCCATACGGATACAGCCGTACAACTCTATTTGCGCGAAACGCTCACGTTCCTTATGTTGACGAGCGAGGCCTCCGTTTCGATCGCGGCCGTCGAATAGCCGCATCAGAAGAATGGCCGATAAAAGACCTATGAAGGGGAATGCACTGCTCATCTGGCGGTGGTGCGGCCTGAGTCGACGATTGCATCGCGTGGCGCGTGATCGTTCGGGCCGGACATCGACCGTCCTGAACATGGAGATACTCGATCATGCCAGCCCTTTGCGAAATCTGTCATGCCCGGCCCGCGGTTGCGCAAGTGACCGTCGTGCAGAACGGCCAACGCAAGTCGATGTCGATTTGCGAGTACGACTACCGCCAGTTGATGCGGCATCAGAGCATGTTGAACCCGTTCGACTCGCTATTGGGCGGCGGCGGCCTGTCGCGCCTGATGGGCGGCATGCCCGACCACGGCGATGAGAACGATACCGAAGACATGGTGGCCTCGGTGCCGCGCGAATCCGTCGATGTCACCGACGCCTTCAGCGAACAAACGATGGAACTGCTGCAGCGTGCCGCAGAAAAAGCGCACGAACTGCAGAAGACCGAGCTCGACACCGAACAGGTGCTATACGTGCTCGCCGACACCGATGTCGTTCAGGCGCTCTTCAAGGAGATGAAGCTTTCGCCCGACGACATCAAGCGCTATATCGACGAGCACGCGCAGAAAGGTAAAGCGGAGCCCGACGCGCCGGTCGAGAAGATGACAATCTCGCCGCGTCTCAAGAAGGCGTTCCAGTTCGCGTTTCAGGCGTCACGCGAGCTCGGCCATTCTTATGTCGGTCCCGAGCATGTGCTGATCGGTCTTGCTTCCGTGCCCGACAGCATTGCGGGCACGCTCCTGAAGAAATACGGTGTTACGCCCGAGGCCTTGCGTCAGAAGGTCGTGAAAATCGTCGGCAAGGGCGCGGAAGACGGGCGCGTCGACACACCCACCGGCACGCCGACACTCGACAAGTTCGGCCGCGATCTCACCGCGATGGCGCGGCAAGGCAAGCTCGATCCGGTGCTCGGACGCGCGCAGGAAATCGAGAGCACGATCGAAGTGCTCGCGCGACGCAAGAAGAACAACCCCGTGCTGATCGGCGAGCCGGGCGTCGGCAAAACGGCGATCGTCGAAGGACTCGCGCAACGCATCGTCAACGACGACGTGCCCGAGGATCTGCGCAACAAGCGGCTCGTCGAGATCAACATCAATTCGATGGTCGCAGGCGCGAAGTATCGCGGCGAATTCGAGGAGCGCGCAAAGCAGCTCATCGACGAGATCACGGCCAAGCAGGATGAACTGATCGTGTTCATCGACGAGCTGCATACGATCGTCGGTGCGGGCCAGGGCGGCGGCGAAGGCGGACTCGATATCGCAAATGTGCTGAAGCCGGCGCTCGCGCGCGGCGAGCTGAGCTTGATCGGTGCGACGACGCTCAACGAGTATCAGAAGTACATCGAGAAGGACGCGGCGCTCGAGCGGCGCTTTCAGCCGGTGCTCGTGCCCGAGCCGACGGTCGAGCAGACCATCGTGATCCTGCGCGGCTTGCGCGACAAACTCGAAGCACATCATCAGGTGACCTTTGCCGACGATGCATTCGTCGCGGCGGCGGAGTTATCGGATCGCTACATCACGTCGCGTTTTCTGCCGGACAAGGCTATCGATCTTATCGATCAGGCCGCGGCGCGGGTACGTATCCGTTCGAAGTCGCGCCCGCCCGAGATGCAGGAGCTCGAAGCGGAGATCGCGCAACTGAAGCGCGAGCAGGATTATGCGTCGTCACGCAAGCGCTTCGACGAGGCGAAGGGGTTCGAAGAGCGCATCAACGAGAAGCAGGCGAAGCTCGATGAACTGACCGAAGCGTGGCAGCGCAAGACCGGATCGGAGACGCTCGAAGTGACCGTCGCATCGGTGGCGGAAGTCGTGTCGCGTCTCACGGGCATTCCCGTTACCGAACTCACGCAGGAAGAGCGTCAGAAGCTGCTCGACATGGAAAACAAGCTGCGCGAGCGCGTCGTCGGGCAAGACGAAGCCGTGGTCGCCGTCAGCGATGCGGTGCGCCTGTCGCGCGCGGGCATGGGCCAGATACATCGGCCGATCGCGACGTTCCTCTTCCTCGGCCCGACCGGCGTCGGCAAGACCGAACTCGCAAAGGCGCTCGCGGAAACCGTGTTCGGCGACGAACAGGCGGTGATTCGCATCGACATGTCGGAGTATATGGAGCGGCATGCCGTGGCGAGACTCATCGGCGCGCCGCCGGGGTACGTCGGTTATGACGAAGGCGGTCAGTTGACCGAGCGCGTGCGCCGCCGTCCGTATAGCGTGATCCTGCTCGATGAAATCGAAAAAGCGCATCCCGATGTGAACAACGTGCTGCTGCAGGTTTTCGACGATGGCCGCCTCACCGATGGCAAGGGCCGCGTGGTCGATTTCAGCAACACGATCATCATCGCGACGAGCAATCTCGGCGCGTCCATCATCATGGACAATCTCGAGAAGAGCGAGAAGGACCGCGAATCTGAGAAGGCGATGCGCGCGAAACTGATGGACGTGCTGAAAGGCCACTTTCGTCCCGAGTTTCTCAATCGCATCGACGAAATCATCGTGTTTCATGGGCTCTCGCGCGAGGTGATCCGCTCGATCGTCGAGATCCAGCTCGATCGCGTCACGCGCACCGCCGCGGCGCAGGACATCACGCTCAAGGTCGATGATTCGGTCATCGATCATCTCGCCGATGTCGGTTATCGGCCTGAGTTCGGCGCGCGTGAACTGAAACGCCAGATTCGTCAGGAACTGGAGACGCGTCTCGCGAAGGAAATCCTCGGCGACAAGCTCAAGTCAGGCGACACGGTCAACGTGAGCTTCGACAAGGAAACCGATAAGGTCAAGTTCACCAGGCTGGACGCACAGGCGCAACCGAAGGAAAAGAAAGGCCGGCCCGCCGCAAAGAAAAACGCGGCGAAGGGCGAAGGCAAGAAGGAATCCGCGAAGAGCGAACACTGATCGCCTGCATGGAGCGTGGCGGCACTATCGGCCGCCCCGCTTTCAACCATCCGTTTCATGGAGCATGACCATGGCCAATCAACAAAGCGGCTTGAGCGACGACTTCATCGCGACGCAGCGAGAACGCCTGCTCACGCTGAAGCGCGAACTGCTCGGCAACGAAGAAGGCGGTATCGCGGCCGAGCGTCGCTTGCAGGAAGAGCGCGGTTCGGAAGCAGAAGAGTACGAGGACGATGCTCAGCGCATGGAGCAGGACATCGCGAATCAGGCATTGCGCGATGTGAACGATCGGCGCATCGGCGATATCGAGCGCGCATTGCAGAAGATCGCGGAAGGCACCTATGGTCTTTCGGACGAAAGCGGCGTGCCCATTCCGAAAGCGCGCCTCGACGCGATGCCCGAAGCCATACTTACGGTCGAAGAACAGGAAAAGCGCGAAGCGGGCCGATGACGCTTCGGCATGCCCGCTCTATCGTCGAACGTGCCGTCGCTTCCGGCCGCAACTGCGGCGGCGCCACGCTAGGGCTGAACGGTTGCGCGATGGACGCTGGCTCATTCGTTTCTCCTCGTGGCATGCAGCGCGGATTGTCCAAGGCCCGGTCGAGCACGTTTGCGGTCGAACTGCTAACCTCGGGCGAATTCAATCCAATTGCAACGAGGAGCGTGAAGCATGAGCGCATTGCCCGAATACGTGCCGCCGGCCGTGTGGACATGGAGCAAGGAAAGCGGCGGACGCTTTGCCAGCATCAATCGGCCGATCTCCGGGCCGACGCATGAGAAGGCGTTGCCGGTCGGCCGTCATCCGCTGCAGCTCTATTCGCTGGCGACGCCCAATGGCGTGAAGGTCACCGTGATGCTCGAAGAACTGCTCGCGCTCGGCCATCGCGGCGCCGAGTACGATGCCTGGCTCATCCGCATCGGCGAAGGCGAACAGTTCGGCAGTGGCTTCGTCGAAGTCAATCCGAATTCGAAGATACCGGCGCTCGTGGATCGCAGCGGCGCGACACCCGTGCGTGTGTTCGAATCCGGCGCGATCCTGCTCTATCTCGCGGAAAAGTTCGGCGCGTTGGTGCCGACGGACCCGGCAACGCGTGCCGAATGCCTGTCGTGGCTCTTCTGGCAGATGGGCAGTGCGCCGTATCTCGGCGGCGGCTTCGGGCACTTCTATGCGTATGCGCCGAGCAAGATGGAGTATCCGATCGACCGCTTCGCGATGGAGGTGAAGCGTCAACTCGACGTGCTCGACAAGCGTCTCGCCGACAGCGCTTATATTGCCGGCGATGCCTACACGATCGCCGATATCGCGATCTTTCCGTGGTATGGCGGGCTCGTGAACGGCTGGCTGTATGACGCGGCCGAGTTCCTTTCCGTTCAGGAATACACGCACGTGCGACGCTGGGCCGACGTGATCGGCGCGCGTCCCGCCGTGCAGCGCGGCCGCATGGTCAACCGGACTTTCGGCGAGCCTTCGATGCAGTTGCACGAGCGCCACGATGCGTCGGACTTCGCCGCGCGGACGCAGGACAAAGTCGCCACGGAAAAGTGAGGCAGGGAACTGCGCCGTCTGCGCTGCTTCATCGCGGTGCGGAAACGGCGCAGCGTGCGCGGCGCGTCCATAACGACTTAATAAATTCCCGCAAGCCGCGCCGACTCATAAAAACAAATGCGCGTCACCATTTTCAAAAATGATTTCGCCGCTGCGGCGCGCAAAACGCGATTGACGCCGCCCCGGTGATGCTGTCACGATTCGTAGACCGTAAGATCCGCCGAAATATTTGTTACTGTACGACGAATGGCTGATCGATCCTGAGACTCTTAGTCGAGCGCCCCTACAACGCGATAGCCGACACACGGGAGAACGTCCATGCTGAACGCTCGGACTGGCGCCAGATCCGCTGACAATGTGCGGATCATTGCAGCTCTGCTCATGCTGGTCGCCGCAGGGTTTCTCGCAATCCGCATGGTCATCATCTATCACTATACGCTGACCTATGTGTCCGATCACCCACGGGCCTTCAGCGATTTCAACTTCTACTATTACGCGTTCAGCACCGTGCTGAACGCGCCGCACGATCCGTCGCTCATCTATAACAACGAGCATCTCGTTGCGTATCTGTCGAAACTCGGCGCGAATCTGGACGATATCCTCATCTACTGTTATCCGCCGCAGTTCGCAGTGATCTTTTCTCCATTCGCATTGCTTCCGTCGTTCACTGCAAAACTCGTCTGGGTCGCGATGTCCGTCGTACTGTGCATCGTCGGCGCGATCCTGCTTGCAAAGATGGCCTATCGCGGTGAAGACAGGCGCGTGACGGCGCTGCTTATCGCGGTGACCCTGTTGAGCTTTCCCGTGCTGCATGACGCGTATCTCGGGCAATCGAATCAGCTTCTGTTCTTTCTGCTCGCGACGTCGTTCTTCCTGATCGAACGTGGCAATCGCTGGCTGGCGGGTCTCTTTCTCGCGTTCGCAGTCGTATTCAAGGTGACGCCGCTCGCGGTCGTCGGCCTGCTTCTGTTGCGGCGTGAATGGCGCACGGTGATATCGACGGGCGTCTGCGCCATCGCAATCACGCTCTTCACCGCAAGCCGGCTCGGCTTTCGCGTGATCTGGGACTACCTGACCGTCGAGATCGGGCGGGCGCAGACGCAGATCCTGAGTGCGGGCGGCCTGCCCGGCAATAGCTCGGTCCGTGGCGCCCTGCAGACGATATCGGAGAAGCTCGGCATGCCCGCGTCCGAGGCAACGCTTCACGCAACATCGACGATCTTCGCCGCGATCATCTGTGTGTTCGCATGCTATCTCGTGCTCCGCCGCAGTCGCGAGAGGCGCATGGACTACGCGCTTGCCTGCATCACGATGCTGCTCGCCGCGCCGATCCTCGAGCCGATTCACATGGTCGTCGCGCTGATCCCTCTGGTGATTCTTCTCGGCACCGCGCTGGAGCGACCCGATGTGCAACAGTCCGCTATAGCGCCTCGTGCCGAGATGCTGCTTCTCGCGATTGCCGTGCTCCTTCTGTTTTTCATGGAGCGATCGGCAATGTACACCGTCTCGGCTTTGATTACCTATGTCCTTTGCATCGCGCGCTATTTCGCGCCTGCGTCGGTGGTACGACGTAACCGGGAATCTTCCACCGGTAGAAACCAATGCGCCAGGAGCGACGATAAGCAGAAGCAAGCAATCTAAATCTTGCTATGAGCAAGATGTTTTTTCTGCTGCCCGGTTTACATCTACATCAGAACAAAGTAACCTTGCCTCGCTGATTTACCCCCCGCGATACAGGCGCGGGGTTGCAAGTAACTCGCGCTATCGTCAGAAATTTTGACGCGCCCGAGACGCAGTCGCCGCATATGTTACCGAGGACAGGCAACGCCGAGTCGAGCCTGTCATCATCGAGCGCTTGCCACGCATGGCGCCGCGCTCCCGCTATCCGATTGCATGTCGATGGTGCACTCGGATTTTGCTTCAGACAATCTGTACTGCCTTGACTGTTGTGGCGCACTGATGTGCGCCCAATGCAGCAACTCATCTTCAGGCAGTCATTCGGATCACTAACGACGCTTCTCGACCATATCGAATACGTGATCGATGCTCGCGTCTCCGTTAGTCGTACTACTTGATATGCAGAACTCATCCATTCCCGCCTTCTCCCATTCCATCGCAGCAGCGATCGTCGCAAGTATGATGCTTGCCGCCTGCGGCGGCAGCGACAGCCCCGCCGACACCGCCGCGGCGAGCAAGCGCGCCGCATCACCCAAATCGACCGCGAAAGCCGCAAGCGGCAGCGGCTCGATCTTCTACGGCGCGAACGGCCATAACAGCAACGGCGGCGCATACGACTTCACGAGCGTGCAGACGCAGCTTTCGCAATTGCAGGATCTGGGCGCAACGATCTATCGCAATGACGTGTACAGCCAGACATCGGCGAAGATGGTCGCGGGCGTCGCGAAGACGATGGAACAAGCCGGCATCACGATGTATCCCGTGATGCTCATGAACCTCAACTACAACAGCGAGGACGACGCCTACAATGCAGGATTCACGCTCGGCCAGCAAACCGCGAGCAGCTATCCCTACAAGTACTACGAGGTCGGCAACGAGCTGGAGGCGAAGGCGCTCATCGGTAATGTCGACGGCACCGTCTGGTATCAATACGACAACTGGTCCTACACGCTCGCACGCGGCGCGATCCGCGGCCTGATCGCGGGCGTGAAGTCCGTCGACGGCTCGGCGAAGATCGTGCTGGGCGGCACGTGGATGCACACCGCCTTCTTTCAGATGCTCGCCGACGGCTCGCAACCCGATGGCACCTGGGGTCATCCGGCCGTGGGCTGGGACGTCACTTCGTGGCACTGGTATTCGAACGAAGGCGACATCACGCACGCCTGCGGGGGAACGGGATGTCATGACGTGCTCCAGTTACTCCACGACATGGGCAAGCCGATCTGGATCAACGAGTTCGGCGTGCGCCCGGACTTGGGCTCTTACGACCAGATCGCGACTTACATGACGGGCAACCTGATGATGGCGCAATTCGCGAGCGTCGCGTCGAAGTACAACATCCAGTCGATTCAGGCCTTTCAGCTCTATGACGATGGCGAAGGCGCCTACGGTCTTCTCGAGGGCGACGGCACGACGAAGAAAGCCGCCTACTGGGCGTACAAGGATTTCGTGCAGAACCATCCGATGTAAATCCATCGGCGGTAAGAAACGGAAAGGCGCTTGCGTTCAAGCCCGCGCGCGAAGCGGCCGTTATCGCGGCTTTGCAGACCGGATTGCGACGAGGGCAACGATGCAGATCAACAGTGCGTCCACGACCACTTACACGCGCGACGATGCGCTTTCTCCCCAACGCCCCGCTGACGTCACTCAAGAAGCCGACGCGCCATCGTCGGTGAAATCACTCGCGTATGGCGCACTCGGCCTCGAACGCCCCGAGATGCAGGCAACCGACACGAACGGCTTTTACACCGCGGGCAAATGGATGGCGGCGGCCGTGACCATCGGCGGCATTGTCTCCTTGTTCGTATGATGGAGTCGCGCGCGCGAATTAATAGCTGGAAATAACTTGCACGATTGGCGCTTTGCTCCGCATATCGAATCGCGGTGCATCGCGGGAAGATCTCGATGCGTGATGTCCGCTCTCGACATGACGCCCTCCTTCCTTCGACACTACGCCAGGTCATGCAAGCTCAACCTACAATCCGCCTCCGACTTTTCTCCGTGCGCCGCGCGCTCGTTGCCGTAGCGCTTTTTGCGCCCGTGCTGTCCGCATCCGCCGAAGATCTCCCCGACGTCTGTTCCGCGTTGAAGACCATCGTCGATGCACCCTCGTTCGATACGCTCGCCAAGGGTCGCGCGCTGATGCCGCCCGCTTCGCCGGGCCAGGGAGCATGCCGCGGCAGCGCGCACGTCTATGATTGCCGCTGGCGAGCGCATTGGGGCCCGGACGGCGTCCTTGCCGACCCGCTGCAGGAGTTGGGCGCGGACATTGCCGCCTGCTTTCCCGACGTCCGTCACGACGTGAACACGTCCACGCGCCAGCACTTCGCGCTGCGCGACGCGAACGGCAAGCGTGTGACCACGATGACCGCGACGATCGAAACGCCGAACACGATGCGCCTGCGCATCGTCCGCTGAGTCCTGAACGCGGATGACGGCAAGCGCATGTTCAGAACGCTCGCTTCTCGCGCGCTCCTTGCTGTCGTCGCAGGTGCGCTCTCCGGCTGCACATGGACGTTGATCACGGCCGCCGATGCGGCTGGCTCGCTGGTGCAGGCGGGCTTCACGGTTGCGTCGAACTATTCGTCGCCGACTTCGGTGACGGGCCCGCCCGCCACGCTGCAATCTGTCTGCATCGAACTGAATCAGACCGTCGCGACCGGCGACTTCGTGCCGGTGCTGCAAGTCGCCTTGCGCCGGCGCGGCGTGGATTCGGCGGTCTACAACCCCGGCACGTCACCGCCCGGTTGCGAGGCGATGCTCGTCTATGGCGCGACGACCAGTTGGGACCGGCACGCGTTCAGCAGCGAGCCGGTGTCGTATCTGTCGGCCATCGATCTGACACTCGTGCGGCAAGGGCAGATTCTCGTGACCGCGCGTTACGACACCAATGGTCTGAACATCGATCGTTTCGCGAGCGCGCGGCAGAAGCTGGATGCGCTGGTGGACCGCATGGTGGTCTCCCGCACACAGTAAGGCGCGCTTTCCTTACGGCATCTTTCCGATGCGATTTCGCGCATCGAAGCAATGCTAATCTGCCCACGCTGTAGTTATTGACCGATCCCTCTTGCGGCTCGCCATTGTTTTGCGGCGAGCCGTTTTTTTTGATCTGTTCGTACCGAACGGCCGAGCCTTCACACCGACGTCGACAATGCTAGGATTCTCCTGCAAGTGGTCGGACCAGTGAGGGTGCCATGCTCGAAGACAACCAGGAAGATGCATTACAGATCGCGGATGCCGTCGCCGGACGCATCGAAGGACTGATCGTCGACGGCGTGCTCAAGCCGGGCCAGGCGCTGCCTTCCGAGCGACGGCTCACGGCGAAACTCGGCGTGTCACGATCGGCGGTGCGAGAGGGGCTCAGGGTGCTGCGCACGCGCGGCATCATCGAAACGTCGCACGGACGCGGATCGTTCGTCGCCGCGCTGACCACGCAACCCGCACTCACGCCGATGATGCATCTGCTCGGCTCGCAGCCGCGCACCCTCTACGACATCTTCGAAGTGCGCGAAATGCTCGAGGCCGAATCGGCGCGTCTGGCGGCGCTGCGCGGCACGCAGGCGGATTTCGCCCTCATCACCCGCCGATACGAAGAGATGCTCGCCGCGAACGAAAGCGAGGTGGGCGAATCGACCCGCGCGCGGCTCGACTATAACTTCCATCTCTCGATCTGCGAGGCGTCGCACAATCCGGTGCTCGTACACAGGCTGAGCTCGCTCACGGATCTGCTGCTCAGCTCGGTCTTCGCTTCGGTCAATAACCTCTATCCTCGCGAGGCGCAAAAGCGCGTCATCGACAAACAGCACGCACGCCTCTACAAGGCCGTTCTCGGCAAACAGCCGGAGCAGGCGCGCAAGGCCGCCAGCACGCATATCTCGACGACGACCGCCTGCATGCGGGAAATCGAGGCGGAAGAGCAGCGTCTGGTGCGCGCGACCTTGCGGCTCAAAGGCTGGGCGTAATCTCGTACCGCCCGTCGGGCGTACAAACGTGCGGAAACCCGGGCGGCCGCACCGCCATTGATTCAAGCACGAAGCACATCTGGCACGGGAAAAATAAGTGGTAGGACCAGTGGCTCGACGTCTCGACAGTCTCTTGCTGGCACGGAACAATGCGCTCCAGCAAAGCCAGTAGCGGCACGAAGCCGCACGTTCAGGAGACTTTCACGATGCACCCAGACAGCCCGACAGCCACCGCCCAGTTCGAAAACGCGACGTACGCGAAAGTGACCTTGCGTCTGCTGCCCTTTCTTTTCATCTGCTACGTCGCGGCCTATCTGGATCGCGTCAACGTCGGATTCGCGAAGCTGCAGATGCTCAACGACCTGAAGTTCAGCGAATCCGTGTACGGGCTGGGCGCAGGCATTTTCTTCATCGGCTATTTCCTGTTCGAGGTACCGTATCGAACGGAATATAGACTAATCTATATTCGCACGAGACGGAGAATTCGAGATGGCACGGGCCAGAAAGAAAGCGACGCCGGCGCGATCCAGCGCGGCGGCGCGCGTTTATAGCTATCTGCGCTTCAGCAATATCAGGCAGAAATCCGGAACGAGTATCCAGCGACAGGAAGAATACGCCCTGACCTGGGCGCACGAGCATGGCATGGAACTCGATCGCAGTCTGATGCTACGCGACGAGGGACGATCCGCCTATCACGAGGATCACGTAACCAAAGGCGCATTCGGCGAATTTTTGCGCGAGGTCGAAGCCGGTCATGTCCCGCCCGGTTCGGTGCTGATTGTCGAATCGATGGACCGCATGTCGCGCGCGACGGTCATCAGCGCGCTCACGCAACTGCTCTCGATCATAAGTCGCGGGATTACGGTCGTGACGATGGCCGACAAGCGCGAATACAGTCAGGACGGGATCAACGAAAACCCGTTCGATCTCATGTTCTCGATCATGCTCATGGTACAGGCGCGCACCGAGATCGCGAGTCGAGCGAAACGTATCCGCGCAGCCGTCCGCACGCGCGCGACGAACTGGATCGAGAAAAACGAGCGCAAGCGTGTCGCCGTCGGCAAGGATCCGGGTTGGGTCGAATACGATAACGAGGCCAACGAATATCGATTCTGGGAGCCGTTCAAAACGCCCCTATTGGCCCTGATCGGCTTCTTTCGTCAAGGCTATTCCATGCGCTGCTGTTTCGATCAATTAACAGCCGCTGGCATCCATTTACCGCCCGATCGTATCGTTAATGGCAAGGTCAAAAAAGGCGGATTGGCTAATACTATGCGGCTGCACGAGATCATCCAGAATCGCGCACTGATCGGCGAGAAGGTCATCCAGATCGAAGGACAGGACTATCCGATGCCCAACTACTATCCGGCATTGATGACTGAAGCCGAATTCGTCGAACTGCAGGCGCTGCGCACGCAACGCGGACGAACAGCCGGTACACGCTCCGAGATCGTCAGCTTTCTCACAGGGATGAGACTGACCTACTGCATGAAATGCCGCAGCGCGATCGCGAATCAAAACATTCTCAAGGGACGATCGTTACGCGAGGACGGACTACCGCAGGACGGTCATCGTCGACTCTATTGCACGAGCGCGACGCAATCGGACAAAACGAAGCGATGCGGGATCGGTAGTGTATCGATCGTTCCCGTGGAACGCGCAATCATGGACTATTGCAGCGATCAGATCAAGCTGACCTCGCTGTTCGTCGAGAACGACGATATCGCGCGCAACCTCAACGGTCTGCTGGTGCTCGCGCGTGGCGAAGTCGAAAAGACGAAGGCGCAGATCGATCGCATCAACGACGCGATCGCGATATCGGGCGGCGAGCTACCTTCGCTCGTGACGAAGCTCAAGGAACTCGAAGCGCAACTGCGAACGAAACAGGCGAACGTGGCCAAGCATGAGTTCGAACTGGTCGCCCTCGATCGAACGACTAGGCCCGCGATGGCTGATCGATGGTTAGAACTACGCGATGACATTACGAAACTCGATACGACTGCCCGCACGCAAGCGCGTCAACTCGTGCTCGACACGTTCAAGCGAATCGATATCAAGCCGGTCACGGAACGCGGCGAAGAACTGATAGAACTACGGCTGACCTCCAAGCATGACGTGATCCGCGGCTTTCGTATCGATCGGAAGACCGGCGCGTGGCATAGCGAAGTCATCGTCGATGATCCGAAGCATCAGGCATTGAAGCCGCGTCGCCAGCCGCGCGCCCGCAAACCGGCGGTGACAGCGGTCGCAGCTTAGTCCGTAATACCGTTCAGTGGAGCTTCGCCAGACGCCGCGCTCAGACCTATGAGCGCGGCGTTTGTTTTTGTGCGACCGATCCTAGCCTTCGATGCGACCGTCTCTAGCCGACCCAATTCAGCCATCCGACATGCGCTTCTCTCGAGGCCGGCTTTCGAAGGTACAGCGGACAATTGAACCCGCGCAAAACCAGCAACGATCGCCCGGCTTGCTCGACTCGCGCAAAGCGATCAGGAACTCGCCGCACACGAGGTGCCTCGGTCGGCGCGGGATTGAACGCGTCGACGCACCATCGTAACTACACAATGGGAACTGGCTGGCCATGGTTCACGCGGCCACGCGGGAGTTGTTAGCGGCTCATCGTGAGCTGGTCTATGTACTTCGCGACACCAGAGAACGCAAAGCGAAGGTCAGAAAGGATGTGACGTTTAATGCGATAAGCTGCCAGCGCAGTATCGGGGCGGCGCGTTCATCGGGGAGCACGGTAGCTGGGCCCGCTCGCCGCTGAGCGGTTATGTGGTCTCGTACATGTCCTTCCAGAATGGCAAGCCGGTCGGCGCGCCGAAGGATGTCGTGACGGGATTCGCGTCGTCGGATCAGAAGGGACGCGAGCCGGTGACATGGACTTGCGGCGGCCGTGATCTGCTGAGCTTGCACCATTTACCAGTCGTGCGGCGTCGCGATGTCGCGATAGTGCGCCTAGCGGCAGGTGAGATTATTCACGGCCTCATGATGAAACGCATAGCCGTGAACGTCGCCCGAGGCGCCTTCACATTGAATGCCGTGTCCACTGTAGGACATCGCTCGTGATCGTTCCGTCACGTTCGCCATCACATTCGGCGCATCACACCGAGCAAAGAGTATGGTAGGCAATGGCGATCACAAGCCCCACCCGTTCGCTCAATGAGCTGGCGCAGGCGTGGCAGGCCGCGACTGGACCGTTTGCCGCAACACGACGTCCCGCTCGGGGTCAGGCATCGCAAGTATGGCGTGCATGGTCACCCGCATCGCCCAGCATGCGTCGACGGGAGGCACGCTTCGCGGATTGGCGGAAAAGGCCGAATAGCGCGCGACATTGCCGGGAGCATAGTCCAGCTCACGAAGCAGCGAGAGCTTGAGGCTTGTCTCCGCCTGCGCATATTGCTGCGGGCTCGGTGTGTCGAGCGTGGTCCCGGTTTGCGCCGCGCGAAGCGCTGCCAGCAGCATGCGGAAGTATCCGTCGATATCCGCGTCGGACATCGCGTCTAGCGAGACTCGATCAATCACCGCGTCCATCTCGTTTAGGCCGAAGCAGTCGGGAGGAACGAGGGTGTCAAGCACCTTGGCGATCAGCGCGACGTACTGCAGACGCAGTGCGGGCGCCATGCGTCCGAGTCCGTCGGCCAATGCCTCGGCGCGGGCGCCCGGGTTCAGCATGAGATCACTCTTGCGCTGGACGTTGCCGGCGACCGCCGGATCGCTGTTGATGCGCACGATCCACGCGAGAATCAGCTGCCCTTTTTCGGAAGCCGGATTAACGCCTTTCTCGACCAGCACTTCGTCATAGACAGACGACCTGGGATTCGACGTGGATGCCCCGGACTGAGCCATCGACGGCGCGACATAGCCCCAGAGTTCGTCGTACCGGAATGCGGCATTCGCCGCCGTTGCGCTGGCCAATGCAATAAGGCAGGCGGCCAGACCTGCGACCTTCGCTTTCATGTCTACCCCCCCGGGTCTCCTCAAACGCGTCTGCGCGCATGTCTTTATCAGGCTCTCACTATCACGATAGGTCAGCGCGCGCCATTGGCACAGCATTATCGAAGGTGGCGGGCTGGGAACAGTCCCTTCTAGTTGCCGCCTGCTCCTAAGGGACGCTGCTCAACAGCGTCATGTCGATGGCGTGGAAGATCGCGTGGGCGACGTGCCTCTAACCCTTCGCTCTCTGCGCCACATGCGCTATCCGGTCCCGCACGACCCCGATCGCCTGTTTCAGAGCATAGACATCCTGAAAATACCGATACGGAATCCGTATCCGGCTCGCGTTCGCGTCGATGCTCTCGATCTCGTCGCTCCATTGTGCAATTTGCAAGCGGGTCGGCTCGGTGCTGTTCCACACTTCATCTTCGAGTGCTTTGATCTCGCGATACCAAACCACGAGCCGCTTTCTCATCCGAGTCTCGATCATGCGCGGCAATGCCTGAAGCAGACCGATGAGGAGCGCCGCGAACGGCACGAGGATCAACAGCCGTCGTTCGATCAGACTCGCGAGCCAGAACGGCAGATTGCGGTACAGGAACGGCTGGCCGGATTTGAAGTAGCGAACGCTCTCATCGGAGATCGGGAATTCTTCGGTGTTCGTGTTCGGAAACGTGCCAAGCGGCGTGAAGTAATGTTCATGACCGTGGACGATGCGCGCCGCGTCGAGCAGCATATAGATGAGCGCCGGATGCATTGTGTCTTTCGATACGAGCAGCGCTGTTGCCGCGAGCAGCGTGACGTCGGTGCGCGGTAGGTCTTCGGCGATACTCGTTGATGCGCGCGGTAAGACGATTTTTGCAAGCGACGGGATTTTTTGAACCAGCGCATCGGCCTGCGAGAAACTCATCAACTTGAGACTGCTGTTCAGCAGCGTCTTCTGCATCTCGGCGTCCGGCCGCCCAATGAAGAAAGCAGCGTCGATTTGCCCGGTTTCGAGCCGCTGATAAGCCGCGGGCGCATCCATTTGCAGTAGTGTGGAATTCTGGCTCGTGACGCCGCTATAGCCGAGCAGCAACTGCGCGACGTTGAGCAGGCCACTGCCGGGCACGCCCATCGAAATTCTTTTGCCGCGCAATTGCGAGAGCTGGTCAACCGCACTCTCGCCACGATAGAACACCCAGATGGGTTCATACGACACAGCGGCAATCGTCTGCAGTTTGTCGGTCTCTTTCGGACTCACGGTTCCCGACTGGATGAAACCGACGTCGTAGACGCTCTTCGGCTCCCTCAATCGTTCGTAATTTTCCACCGAGCCGGAAGAACCGCGTATATCCAGCTTGATGCCCGCACGCTTTAAGATGGGCGCGTAGCGATCCGCAAAGCCGCGATAAATGCCGTTGTCCGCGCCACTGGTCATCACGATGGTGCGCTGGAAAGCGGGTTCGACCACGATCATCATCAGCCAGCCGGAGGCGGCCGACAGAGCGACCAGGCCGATGGCCAGCAGGCGCCGCCTCGCCGGGGTCATGGGAGTTTTCTGGCTGCGTTGCAGCGCTGGATTGTGTCTGGGCATCATTGCCCGGCGCTCCAGGTTTCGCCGCAGCACGGATCGCGGCGAAACCATGATCCGGTACGGGAGAAATGCCTACGTTACCAACGAATGGAACGGCTTGGGGCGCAGGCACGGGAGTGCTGTCAAACCTGGTATCGGCCAGGTAGTGCTTAACGGACCGGTCGGAGCTTTCCGGCAGTCCCGGGAGCTCGGCGCGTGAGACACTCTTAGGCGGCGCGATCGCCGTGCAGCGGTAGCGGCGGCATTTGCGTGATGTGCGGATCCGGAGCCACCCGCCGTACAACGGGCGTGTCCGGCGTAGGATATCCCGCTTCTTCGAAGGTCGCTATGATCGCGCGATTGGTGTCGAAATAGACCTGCCAGTAGCTCTCTGTGTTGGTGTACGGCCGCACGCAGAGTAGCGGTCCTTCCGGTGTGAAGGAGAGCACTTCGACGTCCGGCGCGGGCGATTCCGTGACGTTTGGGATTCGCGCGACCGCAGCTTTTAATCGCGCGATTGCATCGAGTACATCGACGCCATTCGCGACTTTTGCGGTCAGCTCGACTCGCCGATGCGGCAGCAGGCTGAAGTTCAAGATTGTGTCGGAAAAGATCTTGTTGTTGCCGACAATCGCCGCGACGTTGTCGGGCGTGGTGATCGTCGTGCCGAACAGGCCGAGTTCGGTGACGGTGCCTGTGACGCCGCCGGCCGTTACGAAGTCGCCCACTTTGAACGGCCGTAACACCTGCATGAACACGCCCGCCGCAAAGTGCGCCAACAGTCCTCCCCATGCGGTGCCGATCGCGAGGCCCAGGCCAGCGAGCAGCGCAGCGAAGGAGGTGGTCTGAACCCCGAAGATCTGAAGGATCGCAAGAACGAGCAGCAGATTGAGAATGACGCCGAGGATCGAGCCGAGGTAGTGCGCGAGTGTGGGATCGACTCGGCCGTTGCGTGCAAGAAGTTTCCGCAACGCGCGAATAACGAGATTGATGAGCCAGCGGCCGACGATCCACACTGCGATGGCGCCGACCAGCATGATCGCGAAATCGACGCCACGCGTCATGATGAAAGCACGTACGGTCTCGAGGTTCATGTCTCGCTCCCGTTCTTCGTTCAGCGACAAAGCTGGGTGAGGCCCGTAACTGTTATAGGCGACTCGCCGCATGGCCGCAAGCCGATTCCGGGCCGGAGTATCGCCGCGCCTCCGTGGCTCGAGGCGTCTGGCCAATTCGAGCAGACGACGAACGAGCGCATGCTTAAATGCTATGCCAAGGGCATGGAGGAACTTTTGGTCACCCTGCGCTCCCATCGGTCAGCGCTGGTCACTCAGCAACGCCGCGAACCGCGGATTGCCGGACGCGAGGGGCAGCGGCACGAAACACCGCCTAGCTCAATAACGCGTAGCCGCCACCTTGCCCCATAGCCGCGCCCACCGCCCCGCCTGCGCTTTTTCCGAAGGTGTTGTAGCAACAATCAAGCGCCCGACCGCCGCCGTTACACGGCGCTGCGGATAAGCTTGGCGCTGGTGCTACGTCTCATGGCAAAGCGCTCCCACAAATTCGATCCAACCTGGCTGCAAACTGACTGCTAGCCTTATAGGCCGCTGACGCTATCCCCATCACCTCTGCAACGCGCTGCTGCAAGTCGAGGCCCACGCGATCGGCAACGTTCTCTTACGACCTGACCTTTGTGCTCGTGGCCAACCAACCGCGCGAGCTCTCATTGGGTGCCCATGACGCCCGGCGCACAGGTCAACGGCTTTACGGCTAGTCCGCAGGCTCCCTGAGAGCCATCTTTTACGGTCATGTCTCACCGTGCGAGGCATGCATGAAAAACCCGCGCCCGCTCAGCCTCCGCTATCACCCGCTTCTTGATTACGGACCGGCTAGTCGACGCATACCCCAAAGCGACATTCACCAACTTCCTGCGGATGTGACCGTTCCCAGAGTGCAGCTGTCGTTCATCTCGTCGAGTCCCGTTAAATGCGGCGCGATGAAATCGTCCGCTTGGGCCGGTCAGTTCCAAAAGGACCAAATGACGACGTGTTCAATCCATCCACGCCGCCCCCGGCAGGCGATGCTTTGATGCGTCGGTAGCCCATCGGCAACAAGTTCATTTTGGCGTCGGCAGCAACATACAACGTTCATCGACGCGCACCGTCGCGTTGCTACCCGCCTCATCCAATTTAGGCTTGAGCCCCGCGTTGAAGGCGCCACGCTCCATTGTCGTTAAAGCGCATGCAATCTGCCGCCGTAGAAGTGCACCGCGAGAAATACATGCCGAGGGAGGGTGCGGTAGGGCGCTTTCCTGCGTTCACCCCATCGCACCCGATCCTCACCGTTGATTCGACGCACCGTATAGCCGTTCGGCTATCAGATATCGAGCTTGCTAACTTTTGTTCCTTCGAAGCTGAGATTGGCCATCAGGCCGGAGTTCGTCAGCACGAACCCAACAATCGGCGCATTCGTCGTTGCCGTGTCGAGCGCACCGTTGGCGCCGGTCTTGGCCACCGCTACCGAGCCATCCACGCCCGCTGTCCAACCCTTATCGCTCGTGCGGAATTTTTCGAGCGCGTCCTGGGTCATGAACATCATGATCACCGCCTTGGACTGGGCGCCAATCTGCAGGCCAAAGGAAGCGGTACTGGTCTTGTAGTAGCCGACGGACGTGCCTGCCTGACGGAGCGCGCCTTCGCCGTACTCGCCGCCGACCACCAGGCCTGCGGCAAGCACCGACGGAAAGACCAGGATACCCTTGGCCTTGGCGGCTTGCGCCTGCGCGCCCGGTGTCGAACTGTAGAGCTTGTTGAGGGCGCCATCGACGCCGGCATCGATTTCCTTGCGCTTGCTGGCTGCTTCGGTCGGCGTCGAGGTCGAGCCACAAGCGGCCAGCGAGCTGGCGAGGGCGATAGCAGTGAGCGAAAAGAAGGTGCGACGATTCATGAGACTCTCCTCGATCGAACTGTGCAAGATTGAGATTTGAAGCGTCTGGAGTTGCTGCTCATAGAGAAACGAAGACGCGTCGGCTGACGCACTGGCTAGAGGCAGCTGCCAACAGCGCCGCCGGCGTCGCCGCTACCTCCGGCACCCGGGCGAAAGCCCACCCACGTTTTGCTGTTGCCTGTCCAAGACGGCCGCACGAGCGCGGCTGCGCCATCCGGCGGCCGCTGGCCCGGAACATAGACGTCCATCGCCTGATTGTTCGCCACGATCACTTGCGATATCACTTGTTGCTGTGACTGATTCGCCCATCTCTGAGCGATGCATTGCGAGACTGCCGCGACCGACTGTTGACTTTCCCCGACCGATTGCGCGCTCGGAGGCATGGGTTGAGTTGCACAGGCTGACACGGCAATGGTTACGACGAGAAGCGGTAGCAATTTCATTTTTATCACCCTCCTGTTGAATTTCCATTTCCATCGCCTTATCGTAGGCTCTGGTTGACATGCGCAAAAGTTCGGAACGACGGCTGTTCGCACGCTTCTGGACAATGTGTTCGCATGATCGCCTGATGCGCGTTCACTGCGTTTTCCAGGAATGCGATCGGCCGTGAAGAAGCCGCTACCTGCTCCGTGGACATAGTGCTTTCTGGTTATTGCGCAACGTTGCACTTGAATAGCGCTCCCCTTTCTCGGCTAAGGCGACAACAAATCCGCGCAGATGTACGCGCGTTGCCTCATGGTCGCCCATCAGCATAAACGGGGCGATTCGAATTGAAGAACCAGCAGCACATATGGCTTGCCAATGAAAGCCGGCCGCTGATTTCGCGTTCGTAGCGCTCGTTTCGTTGTGTTGCAGCAGCGACCGCAGAAAGCAATTCCGTTCGCCGCCAGCGTCTACACGACAAAGCTCATAATCGGAACACCTGGCCCGAGTTCTCGCTCTCTTCGTTTTAATCAAGCCGGCGCGGGCTTTGAGCGAAACCGGAAGAAGCCGGTCGCACTCGGGCGGAGCCGTCTGTTTTACCAATGCAGTAGACCGTCACGCGATATGTCGACCAACCGAAAGCGTGGCTGCCGTCATCAACGTCCTTGAACAATCTGACTGTTGTAATAGGTCAGACAGTCCCGCGGTGCACAGAGCTCGTGGCTTTTAGACGACTGCTGAATTCTTCCAGGTTGATGGTATGAAAACGGGGGCGGGCAGGCGCTCATCTTTTCATGCAATATAGGCGGTATGCGTTTGGTTTTCCACCAAAGGCGTGCGAATTGTGCCCTTGACAAGTCCACCCGGAGGTCGGTGACTCCGTTCATACGAAGCGCTGCTCCTGGCGCTCGTTAATAGTGACGCGCGCCGGCCCGGACACTATAATCCATACGCATCACGAAAAACCTTGGCAGAGCGAATATCAATTCACACTAGCCCGCTGAGAGCCCCCCGACTCGCGGAAAAGAGGTGACGCGATGAACCGCATCGTGAATCGACTGCTGAGTGCAGTTGTTATCGCCTTGTTCCTGTGCAGTTGCGCCACTACACCGCAGAACGACAGCGCTCTGAACTATAAGAGCCGTGCCACGAGCCGCACGGAAGGCGGTCTCAGGGTTTACGCTTCGGTGCTTTCGGCCGAAGACAGCGTGGCGGTCTATGGCGCGCCATTAGCGCAAAAAGGAATTCAGCCCGTTTGGATCGAGGTGCAGAACGACGATCCGGTCAGCTATTTCCTGATGTCGCCAGGCCTCGATCCAAACTTCTTCCCGGCCTCCGAAGCGGCCGAAGCGTTTGCTGACAGCAAGGCCCTCGTTACCAAGGACGAACTCGACCAGCGCTTTCGCCGTCTCGCCTTTCACAACCCGGTCCTGCCTGGGCAAACCGTATCCGGATTCGTGCTCACGAACCTCCGTGAAGGTGCGAAGCTCGTTCAGCTCGATCTCGTTGCGAGCGGTGGCGCAAAGACATTCTCGATCCTGATGGTCGTGCCTGGCTTCCATGCCGATTATCATGTCAGCGCCGTGTTTCGCCGCGAGATCTATCCGCCTGAAAGAATCGTCGATTACACGGACGATGACGCCTTCCGCTCGGCGCTCGAAGCACTACCCTGTTGCGCGACCAACGAGGACGGTTCGAAAAATGGCGATCCGCTCAATCTCGTCATCGTGGGTGGCCTCGATGATGCGTTTCCCGCACTCGTGCGGCGCGGCTGGACTCCAACCGAAGAGAAATGGTCGGGCGCAATCACGAAGACAGTCACGTCCGCGCTCTCCGGCGAGCGTTACATCAATGCGCCGGTGAGCGATCTGTATCTCTTCGGCCGCGCGCAGGATCTTGCGCTGCAAAAAGCACGCGACACGATTCACCAGCGCAATCACTTGCGGCTCTGGCTAAGCCCGATGCGCTACCGGGGCAAGCCTGTGTGGGTCGGACAGATCAGCCGAGACATCGGCGTGCGGCTTACGTGGCACTCGCCGACATTCACGACGCACAAGATTGACCCGGATGTCGACGAGGCGCGCACGGCGCTCGCGGAGGACATGGCGTACTCCCAGAACCTGCAGAAGATCGGATTCGCTCGGGGCGTCGGCGCCGCCCCGCAGGGCACAACGCGTCAGAATCTCACGACGGATCCGTATTACACCGACGGCTATCGAACGGTGCTCGTGTTCGACCGGCAGCCGACGTCGCTCTCCGAAATCGAATTCTTTCCGTGGGAGGCGGCCGCCCGGCTCAACGCGCACCCCTCGGGAGCAAAACGATGAGCGTATCGGCGGCGCTGCGACAGGGGTTGAGGCGTGCCTCCGGCTGCGTTGTCCTCGCGCCGATTCTCGCGGGCTGCGCGACCTGGACGGCGCCGACCAGCATCGACGACGCGCCGCTGCGCGAGCGTGCGGTGAGCGCAACGAAGCAGGACGCGAATGTAAGCGTGGCCGTGCTAAGCACCGACGACAGCAAGCGCATGTTCGGCGCAGATATGACCAAGGCCAACATCCAGCCGGTGTGGGTGGAAGTCGAGAACCGGACGTCGCAGAACTTGTGGTTGCTGCACTCCGGAACCGATCCGGATTACTTCTCGCCGCTCGAAGTAGCGTGGTCCATGCACACGCTGCTCGGAGGTGCGACGAACGAAAGTATCGACGATCACCTGGACAAACTGGGATTCAGAAATCCCATCCCCGCTGGCGAAACGCGTACCGGGTTCCTGTTCACCAACCAGGACCGGCAGATCAAATTGGTCAATATCGATTTGTTCGGCAGCAAAACGCTGATCCCTTTCTCCGTGTTCGTGCCGGTACCGAACGACGCCGGAGACGCGCGCTTCGCGCTGACACCGTTCCGGTATTCCGAGTCAGCAATCACCGACTATCACGATCTTGCTTCGTTACGTGCGGCGCTCGAACGCATGCCGTGTTGCGCCACGGACGCAAAAGGCACGACCGAAGCGGACCCGCTGAACGTGATTATTATTGGTACCCTGGGCGATATAGGCACTGCAATGGTTCGGCGCGGCTATCGTCGAGAATTGCGTGACACGGACCTTGCGCAAGCGCTGTTTGGACGCAGACCCGACGTCGTCCTGCGCAAGGAAGCGCAAGCGGGCGCGCCTTCCACTACGTTGCGCGCATGGCTCGCGCCCATCCGGTTCAACGGCAGCTGGGTGTATCTGGCGCAATGTGGACGGCCCATCGGCGGCCGCTTCGCGCATCACGATGCGGCAAGCCCCGCGTTGCATGGCGACGTCGACGAGGCGCGCAACTTTCTGATCCAGGACATGATGTATTCGGGTGGTCTGGAGCAGCTCGGCTTCGTGTACGGCGTAGGGGCGGCGCCGCCCGCAAACCCGCGAGCAACGCTGAACGGCGCGTCGTATTACACCAATGGGCTGCGTGCCGTCATGTTCTTCGCCACCCGCCCGCTCAACTTCACCAACGTGCAAATTCTAGACTGGGTGCCTTACCTTGAGCAGCGCAAAACCGGTGCACGCGAGGAGCAGGGCGATGCCGGCGAATAGCTCCGTCATGAGGCCACGCAGAGGCGTCGCCCGTCTCGTGGCCGCCCTTGCCTGCGTTGCGCTCGTGGCGTGCGCAACGAAGCCGCTCGTCCCCTACACGACGAATACGCCTCCGCTCGCGCTCGTTCCCGCATCTCAAGCGGGTGTGCTGGACAAGCGGTCACGCTTTCGCGAGACATTCTGCGCGGTGCTCGAAGCACACGGCAAGGCGCTTCCCGACTACCGTCCCTGTGAAGACGCACTGACACGCGTCGGTACCGAGCCCGCTGGCATCGGCGCGCCTGTGGATCTGGGTGAATCGAAGCGTCACCTCATCGCGGCAGTGGTTCCCGGCATCGGTTATGACTGTTTCAAGCCGTGGTTGAATTCGCAGAACGCCGTCGCGAAACACGTGCAGCAATTTGGATACGACGCCATCATGCTCAACGTCGATGGCCTGTCGAGTTCGAAGAACAACGCACGTCAGATCCGCGACGCCATTCTGGCGATGCAACTGTCCAGCGAGCCAGGTGTACTCGTGCTGGTCGGTTACTCAAAGGGCGCCGCCGACATCCTGCAGGCTGTTGTCGAGTATCCGGAGATCCGAAGCCGAGTGGCGGCCGTCGTGAGCGCGGCGGGCGCGGTTGGCGGATCGGCGCTCGCCAACGATGCAGAGCAGTATCAGGCCGACATGCTGCGGTACTTTCCCAGCGCGACCTGTACGTCGGGCGACGGCGGCGCCGTAGAAAGCCTGCGTCCGGCGACACGCCAGGGCTGGATGGCGCAGCATCCCCTACCAAAAGAGCTACGCTATTTCTCGCTCGTGACGTTTCCCCAGCCGGAACGCATATCGTCGATACTCAAATCGAGCTACGACAAACTTTCGCAAATCGATGCGCGCAACGATAGCCAAGTCATCTTCTACGATCAAATCGTACCGGGAAGCGCGCTGCTCGCCTTTATGAATGCCGACCACTGGGCGCTGGCCGTGCCCATTGCCAGAACGCACAGCACAATCGCCGCGCTGTTCGTCACGCAGAACGCATATCCTCGTGAGGCGCTGACTGAAGCAATTCTGCGCTTCATCGAGGAAGATCTCGCGACCTCCGGAAAGTGACGCTGCGCACCTGCGCAAAGCCAGGTCTATACGGCGGACTCAAAGCATCATCCCCACCCGTTCTACTTCATTGTGGCCGGTTCGACAGATACGGCCAATGCTTCGGTGTAGACAGCTTTGATCTGATCGCCCTTCTTTATGCGCTTGAGACGCTCGGGGTCTTCGACATGAAGATCGATCGTGTCGCCCTTGGGGCCCTTGAGCATCACCATCTGCGTCTTGGCATTCACCGCGACGACGTCCGCGATAACCGTCACTTCGCGACCGACCGTTCCTCCCGGCTTGGCGCCCGGAACCGAGCGTTCCGCGGACTGGCTCTCAGTCCGCGACGCCTCGCTCTTCTTGTCGAGCAGGCTCAGGCTCAGCGATTCGTGATAGGCGACCTTCACGGTATCGCCCACAGCCAGTTGGTCGAAATTGCGTACCTCGTCCGTGACCTCCAGCTCGATCACCTTGCCGGAACGCGTCTTGAGCGTGACGGTGCGCGTGGCGGCGTCGATGCCGACGATGGTAGCCGTCACCTTCGAGGTGCCCTGCACGGATGCTCCATTCTCGCTCTTTGTGACGTTCACGCTGGTCTCGGGCTCGGCGGTCCATGCGGTTCCGGATAGCACTAGACAAGCTGCGACAAACAGGCTCCTGCTCATGCGCTTCATTATTGTTGCTCCTGGGTTGAATGAATGGGCAATTTCACTTGATCGTATAGCCACGGCCCTGCATGCAGGCCGCATAAGCGCGGTAGTACGTGTCCATCGCGCCCTGTGATTGCGCTTGCGTATTCGCCTGCTGCGCGCGACGGTTCTGTCGTGCGCGTGAACCGCCCACCATAGTGCCGGCTGTCGCGCCGACCGCCGCGCCCTTTCCCGCATCGCCCGCAATGGCCCCGACTACTGCGCCTCCCGCCGCACCGCGTGCGGCTCCCTGGACGCGTTCTCCGCCGCCCACCGCCGGACCGCTTTGCGGCGGGGGCGCTGCAGAAGCCGTCGCGGGGTCAATACCCGTGTTGCTCTTTGCCCAGCTGTAGCACGCACCGTCGTCCTTCTGTTGTTGCTGAGCGCTTTGGCCTTTCGCCGGATACGGTATCGGCTTGCTTTGCGCAATCGCATCCAGCGCGAGCAGCACCATCAGCGCGACACACAGCTGGTGAGTTTTCTTCGCATTCATGCCGACTCCTTTGACTCGTTTTAGAGCGATCGACATGCGACATGTAGGGTCCATTGGGCTCGTCCTCGCGGCCAGACGACCCATCGGGATCGCGTTCCGTCGGTGCTCGGGATTTCCCGCTATCCTTCTGATAAACGCCGCTGTTGCTGCTCAGATGAACGTCGTCACTTCGCTCGTGCCGTATTGCGCCGTGTAGGCGACCATCGCGAAGCCCGCGAGCAGCGACCGTTGATCACACAGCTGAAAGCACCGCCCGGTGCGTTCTGGCCTTGCAGCTTCGGATGCGAAAGTGGTAGCCGCGGTATGCGTCGCGGGAAGTGCGATGCGTAACGAATGCGCGCTCGAGGCTATCGGCGCAGCGAGCGGGTATTGCGGCACGCCGTCGCCCATCCGTCGCGCGAAGTGTACTCACGTTTCGCATCAAGATAGGCGCTCAACACCTTGATCGCTTCGCGCTCCTTCGCGCCGACGCGGGGATCTAATACGTAAGACTCGACGCGCAGCCGAATCTTCACGATCTCATCATTACTGCCACTGTGCGCCGCAGTGCTCCGTTTGTTCATATCGATCTGCGGCCGCGCCCATCGCGAATGAGATCACCGCAACTTCAATCGCTGGACTCACACGTTTCACGGCAGTCCCGGCATCTTGAGCTGACACGGACTTCCTCTTGTGCTTTTGTCTCGTCGGCAAAATAAAAGTGTCGAGCATCACTCCCGTAATTTAAGAACATATTCCGAGCAATACAAGCGATTTTTAGTGAACGGGACCGACACATTTTCCACGTTTTCGTGGCTCGCGATTCACCAATCAGCCCGTGTTCCAAATATGGAGGTCGCCCGCAACCAGTTCTCCCAAGCCGCTTAATAATCAATTCATTTAAACGTCACCTAATTCCCGCGGCGTCGCTGGGTAAGGGAATATTTGTGACACACTTATCATGCGGACCATGAGGAGTTGCTGTGCCAGTCAATGCGAGGACAATTCAGCGCATCAAACTCAAACGCAACCAGGTCACTGAATTCTTCGCTAGGCGCGAGCCTTTGTAGTTTGTGGTCGAAACGACCGGTGGCCGCACGCTGCAGGGCTGGACAACTGAAGAACCTCGACCACGACTTGAGGCTCATTGCCCCGCGCTCGGTGCCGTCCCTTCGTTTTGGGTGACAAGACTGACGCCGCCGCGCGGGCGATCTGGACAGCTGATCAGCAGCCCGATGCGCGGTTTGTTGCCGTTAAAACAGAAGCACAGTAGGCAATTCTCGCGCTACAGCGGGCAACTGATGAAGACCTGGCAAGGCGTGCAGCAAGTGATGGATTTCGTCGCCGGCCTCAAATACGCCCGCGGACCGGGCGGCTGACTTATGTTTGGTTAAAAAGCTTCCCGGTCTCGCGATCGGCGACGGAATTTTACGCACCGGCGAGAAACGCAGCCTATACTGAAAGACGGCGCGAATTCAGAGCACTGATGCGCGTCGACCGCTCACGGACGACTTTCGTCTTTGCAACCGTGACTCGCGGCTTTCCGGGCCCGCTTCTGCGGGCCTTTTTGTGCGGACCGACTTCACACGAAGGTCCTCGGCGTCGTGCAGTTCCGATATTCATACCGATTGTGTGAACGGGGACCAGGAGTTAAAAGCGCCGATTTGGGTGGGTGTGGGTCGGCAGTGCGCCAATGCGATCAATCCATGGAGAACACATCATGCTCAAACGTCTGATACTGACGCTCACAATCCTTTTGATGTTGCCTACTTCCGCCGCTCTTGCAGACGAATATACGGCCACGCTCAACCTGTTCAAAAACGCGGGAGAAAGCGGCAATCTTCTGCACAGTGCCTATGGCTACGCTGTGTTTCCGAAGATTGGCAAGGCCGGGGTCGGCATAGGCGGTGCCCACGGCAAGGGCCGCGTCTATGAGAAAGGGAAATATATCGGCGATACATCCATGACTCAGCTCACTGTCGGCTTGCAACTAGGCGGCCAAGTGTACAGTGAACTCATCTTGTTCCAGGACGAACGATCCCTCAAAGAATTCACCAATGGCAACTTTGAATTCGGTGCAGATGCCAATGCGATCGCGATCACTGCGGCAGCTGGCGCACAGGCAGGCACGGCGGGGACGTCTGCTAACGTAAGCGGCGGCAAGAAAGATGCCAAAACTACAGGCGCCTATCGAAAAGGGATGGCTGTATTCACGGTGGCCAAGGGTGGGCTGATGTATGAGGCAAGCGTTGGCGGCCAGAAATTCTCGTACAAGCCTCGTTGATTTTCGCTTGATAAAAGGTATGCGCCGACAAAGCGCGAAATTATATGAACGGCGCCGCCAGGCTGGAAGGTGCGCATGCGGTGGATCCTCACGTCAGAGTGCCGACATTGGAAGACCACGAGGTCTTCACTGGTAACCAGAGGATCCAAAGTGAACTATACGACAGTGGCCGTAATTATGGTCGAAACCGTGCACAGGTCGATCAAGCGGTCGGCGTGTCTCGAGCATTTGCGCACCGTGTCTCTAATCGGGATGGAAGCTCGCGGGAGCCCAGCGCCTGACCAGCGCGCTGTCCAAGATGGGGCACAGAGTCAAATTGATGCCCGCAAAGTTCATTAAGGCCTTCGACATCGGTAACAAGAACGATCCTGCAGATGCGCGGACGATCTGGATGGTGACAGATGCCGAGCAAGCCGTTACCGTCAAAACGAGGGCTAGCGAGCGGTCCTTGCCATGCATCGTACGCGCCAACAGATGTGCATGCGGCTTGCCAAACCGCGAAGACTCTGGTCTCTGCTGCAAATGGATCTTAGGGGAGAGCATACATGGGCTGGAATCGCTGGTACAGCTTAAAGAGCTACCTAAGATCCTCGCTGTGGGCTGTGCCGCTCATGGCAGTCGCGATCTATGCCGTGGTAAAACCTCTGACCGAAATGCTAGGAAGATGGATGATCAGGCAAGCGATCCTGGATCCGAAAACCGGCTTTCTTGGGCTTTCTATGACTGGGGCGCGGTCGTTGCTCGGTGACATCGTTTCCGCAGACCTAGGGTTTCTGGTGTTCACGTTTGGTTCGTTGCTCGTCGCAATCCAGGTCGCTGGCGGGCAGTATACTCCCCGGATAATCGCGACCACACTGCTGCGCGATAACGTGATCCGTACCATCTCCGGACTGTTCGTTTTCACGATGCTGTTCGCCGATAGAACACTGAGCTGGATGGGTGAAAACGAGGTACACCAACTTCAAGTGTTCATTGCAGCGATATTCGGATTCGCTTCAGTCGTCGCGTTCCTCTTTCTGATTGACTACGCCGCGAAATCTCTGCGTCCTGTAAGCCTCGTAGCACGCGTTGGGAAGCACGGGATGGCGGTCATAGAAAGCGTTTATCCCGCTCCGACTAGCGGTGCAACTATCCCGCTGGAAAGTGATAAAGAGCGAGGCGTACCTAATCGCATTGTCCTTCACCGCGGCGAATCTGGCATCGTTCTGGCCGTGAACTTGGAAAGGCTGGTGGCCAAGGCGCGGCGCACTGACTCAGTTATCGAATTTGTACCGCAAGTCGGTGATTTCGTCGCTGTGGGCGAACCCATGTTTTATTTGTACGGGAATTCTGGCGCAATCGATGAGGAAAGGCTACGCACACTGGTCGCTTTCGGGACGGAACGAACGATGGAGCAGGATCCTATGTTCGCGTTTCGCATCCTGGTCGATATTGCGCTCAAAGCGCTGTCGGCGGCCATCAACGATCCGACCACGGCCGTGCTTGCTATCGACCAGGTGCACCGACTATTGCGCGTGGTGGGGCAACGGTCGCTGCACATCGAGGAGATTGTGGATAGGTCAGGGCAGGTTCGGGTTATCCTACGGACGCCCAATTGGGAAGACTTCGTACATCTTAGTTTCCGCGAAATAAGACAATACGGCGCGGGCAGCATTCAAATCGCGCGTCGTTTGCGTGCTGCGATTGAGAATCTCGTCCAGTGCCTACCGGAACATCGACATGATGCATTACGCGTCGAGTTGGCACTGCTCGATCGCACGATCGTCTCGATGTTCTCGGTTCCCGAGGATCTGGCGTTGGCCCGTATCCCTGACTCGCAGGGGCTGGGAGGCTCCGCCACGTCGACAACACATGACTAGCCCTTTCGGAGGAAAAACATGGACAAACTCATAATGGGCATCGTTGAATTCCGCGAGAAACTGCTGCCGCAATACGCGGAACAGTTTACCAAACTGGCGCTCGCGCAGACACCTGATGCCCTCTTCATCACGTGCTCGGACAGTCGGGTTGTCCCGGACCTGCTTGCCTCGACCCATCCGGGCGATCTGTTCACGATGCGCAACGTTGGCAACCTGATTCCGCCGGCGACTGCGGAAGGAGTCTCTACCGGCGACCTTTCCGAGGCGAGCGCGATTGAGTACGCGGTGCTGGTGTTGAAAGTCTCGAATATTGTTGTGTGCGGGCATTCCGAGTGCGGTGCGATGAAAGCCGTGTATACACGCAACGCCAAGCTGAAAGCGCCGAACTTAGATAAATGGCTGTATCACGCCAACAACGCAGCGTTTCGCCTCGAACACGAAGGTCCGCTCGATGAAAGGCTGAAACCGCACGATCAATTGTCGCAACTCAACGTCCTTGTGCAGCTTGAGCATCTGATGACATACCCGATCGTCCACCAGCAAGTCGCCGCGGGCGCACTCGTGTTGAGCGGCTGGTGGTTCGATATTGCGAGTGGCGACATGTATGCCTATGAGCGCAGGAGCCGCTCATTTGAAGTCATCGACCGCGCGATGGCGGATCGGATGATAGCGCGCCTTGCTGCGCGGGCGCGGTGAAGTGCACGAAGATCTTCACCACAATTCCCATCACGGGTCGGCGGGCTAGCCACGGCGAGAATGGTTGTGCAATCAGGGCTCATTGGAAGCGCGACTGAAATGTTCTGCGCACGAAGGACCGCTGTCTGGTGCGGAGCCGACACTTGATTCCCGGTGAAGGGTCGGACTTGACGTCCGGAGATGGCCGGCTTTCTCCGCTCTCCGGAGAGCGACTTCAACCGACGTCCCGAAAAAAACGCTTACTGCGCTTAGTCCGGTTCTCGATCCGCGAAAAAGCCCTGGGGTCCGGACATGACCCGCAGGGCTTTCTTTCCAACCAGAAATCGGCGGTACGCTTCGACCGCAACGTCCCACACTTCCTCGGCCAGATCGTGACCGCTCTCGATGACTTCGCCGGTCGTTGGATCGATGACCGCGAGCGTCGCCGGCCGCCCGTCATCGGTCGTGATCGTGAAACCATCGCCTTCCTCGCCGACGATCACGGTATGCATGAGCGTTCCGTCGTCGAGCCGTTCCTGTTCGCGTTTTTCCATGGTCGTGCTGCCTACGGTGCGGTATGAATCAGATGCAGGATAGCCCACGACGCGGACGTGATGGCGAGCAGCAGCAGAACGATCACGAGCGCTGTAAGCAGCCCAATCGTTAGCTGCGCGAGGAGCGGCATCCGGCGCGGCCGCTGGCTGCTCAGCGAGCGCGGATCGAAGAACCTCTGATGATCGTCATTCATCTTCCTCGCCTCCGTCGATCGTTGCCTCGCTGATATCGAGCGTGCCCTTGATCGTGTGTTTCAACACTGTCATGACTTTGGCCGCTTCGTCTTCGTTCGGATGAACCTGCAGGCGCCAGACGAGCCCGCACGTCCCGCCCTCGTGCGGTGTGAGACGCAACTTGTTGAGCTTGCCATCGACGAGACGCAGTTCGTTTTTCTTCGCGCCGAGGTGCAGGACCAGCGCGACGGGCGACACACTGCCGTTCCACGATAGCGGGCCGAGTTCAGGAAAACGCAGATGCGGCATGTGCTGCGCGTTTTTCCCGAGCAAGTCGCCGTCGCCGTTCGCGCGATAGAGCGACGGTCGCAAGTTTGCATCGAGCTTGTCGAGGCAAGTGTTCGGCATGTCCATTTCGACACGTAAGTCCATCGCGAGACGTTCATCGTCGCCCGCGACTTCCGTCCTCACGTTCACATGCACGATGCGCAGTTCGGTTTGTTGAAAGTCGATCACGACCTCTCTCCCATGAAAATTGCCGCCGTCACGAACTGCCCGATCGCGAACGCATCCGCCTCGTTGCGTAGCTCCTCGAGCGCTTCGACCGCCTGGTCGTTGTTGAGCTGGCAGACAACCTCATGTAGCCGCATCAGCACGATCACGCCGCAATAGAACGCGCGCTGCATGTCGGCGTGCTGGCCTGGACTCGCGTCGCTCGGAATATTCGCTTTCGCAAAACGCTCGAACTCAGACGCGAGCACGTTTGATCCGAGAATCACGATTGCCCCCTGTCGCGCTGCATCGCCTCGATGAACGCGCGAAGCGCGTTGACCATGTCATCGGCGTTCGCGTTGGACAGATAGTTGAACCGCCCCGGCGCGTTCAGTTCGAACACGAACAGCGCGAAGCCGTAGCCGCGAAACACATCGCTCAGAATCGCGCCGGTCTCGCGCATCGTCTGGCGATGACCTTCCTCGATCGGTCCGTGCGAGTTCATCTGGCTCATGTCGTCGCCTCCGCTTCGCCCCCGTCTTCAAGCTTGTGCATGAAGCCCTCGAACATCGTGCGCAGTTCGCTCTGCTGCTGATCGTCCTTTACCTGGGCGATCAGATCAGCCGCGGCCGCGAGTGCGTCGGTGTCGCGCCGGCGCAATGCCGCTTCCATCGAACTGGCGACTTCGGCGAACGTGACCGCGATCGGCTCGCCCTTGCTTGCATCGTTCTGTGTGGCATTGTTTTGCGTACCATTCGTCTCGCCTTTCTTCGCCGCCGCGGCGGCGCGCTCGCGATCGATCTTCGCCTGATAGTGCTGACGCGCCTGTTCCTTTTCCTTGTCGTCGCTCAGGCGCTTGGCCATTTCGCCAGCCGCTTTGAGCGCGTCGCCGCTCGTCGCCGAGTCGATCGCCTTGATGACGGTTGCGAGCGACACAGGCTTGAGTTTCGACTTGATGCGATCGCGTGTCGAACGATTGGGCGGCGGACCCGCCGGGTGAATCTCGCCGGTATCCGGCTCGACTTCCTCCACGCGGCCCATGTCGATCGCTTCGCGCACGAGTTCGGTTATCGGTATACCGCGCAGCAGATCGGGAAACTGATCGCGCAGCGCGAAGCCACGGGCGCGCATCTGAAGCATGCGCTTCGGATACTTCTGCCAGACGTCCTTGCCGATCAGACCGGCCGTCTGCGCGTCTTGGACACTGAAGCTAGCCGTCTTGTCGGCTTTGTGGTGGCGCTTGGCGGTGCAATAGGCGGTCATCTCAGGTGTGTCTTCGTCTTCGAGCCATTCGATCACATCGACGCAGAGCGGACTGGACGTCACCAGCGCGAGCACGGCATCGCCCCATAGCGTCGGGCGGTTGCCGACCACCGCGACGTTCTGCAAACTTTGAAGCGGCTTCAATCCAAGTTCGTTGCCCCAATGCATCGCGACCGCGCACTTCTCGGGCTTGCCGTCATAGTCCTTGGGCGCGAGGCCGCTGGCCGCGACCATGCGCGCGAAGTCCATCAGTTCTTCATAGCTCTGCGGGCCGAAGTTCGCCGGCATGTTGTCGTCGTTGCGCGGAACCATGTCATTCGTCATGCTCGTCTCCCTTGATGGACTTGAACCTGAAATCGATGTACGAAGTCGGCTCGACCGTAAAGCCGCGCCGGTTCACGACCTTGCGCCGATACTCGCCGCCGACGTTGGGTAACGCGCCGATCGCAGCTTCGCCGAGCAGATCGAGCAGATGCGCCTTGCAGCCGTTCGCGATCGCTTCGTATTGCTTCACCTTCTTGGCCGCATCGACCAAGACCTGATGCCAGCCAAGCGCATCGAGCGGCAGTTCGACCGTCTCGCCGTTCGTGCCGGGATACAGTTTCTTGAGTAGCGGGATAGTGCTCTGATGGCCGTAGTCAAACGGCGGCGGTTCATCGCGCACGACGCAATCCCAGAATTCGCGCTCGCGATCGACGATCTCTTCGATAATCTCTTCGTCGCGCGGGATCTCATAGCGGCGCAGTTCGTTACCGCCCACGCACGCGATCAGCGTCCACACGTCGAACCTTGTGACTTCCAAGTAGTGCTGGCATTGCAGGTAGTGGCGCTCGGGTACATCGGCCGATCCTTCCTTGCCCCATTCGCCCGAACGCTCGACGATCAGACGATCGACGTTCTTTAGTTCGACGCCGTTCTTTTTGCCGACCACGACACGGTCGACGTTCGCGCGCATCCACGAAAAGCTCCGATGCACGAGCGCTTGATGACGCTGGCGCAAAGTCATGCCGTACTTCTCGGCCGCCCAGTCCGCGATCGCCCCTTCCATGAATCTGCCTGCCGCCATGCGATCGTTATCGGGCGTTTCGGGCAGACGGTTGCGTTTGCGCTCGAACAGTTCGCGGCGCGTCACCCAGGGATCGAGTCCGAGCGCGGCGGCGCATTCAGAACCGCCGAGGCCCTGCTGACGTTCGGCGAGCCATACGGCCCGGTCAACCTTATTCATCATTCGTCCTCCGAAGGTTTGAGCGCGAGGCCGTACAGCGCGAGCGCAACTTCAATCTCCATGATCGAGCGCCAGCCGAGCCCGCGAACGTGCATCAGCTGGTCCGACGACTGCCCGACGATGTCCGCGACCGTGCGCAGCCCGACGCGATCGAGCGCTGTGCAGATTCGCTTATCAAGATGCAATTCGCTTCGCGTCGGAAAGGAGTTCGCCATGTAGAACGCCCGATGCATTTGGCAATAAGAGTAGAAAAGCTAATGCAAGTGAAACACCAATAATCGAGCCCGCCGCGCGAAGGTGGCGATTAAAGGTTGGGTCGGAAAAGCAAGCGCGCGAACGGCGCTCCTTTATTAGCCTGATAAGCGTCTTCATCGGACGCGGGATTACAAAGTAGACCCGCGTCTTTTAAAAAGATAGGGGCGGTTTTGTCATTTTTGCTGCATTGCCAAAAATTGATTTGTAACAGAGAAGTTAAAGCAGAAGATTAGTTTCACCTTGCAGAAGTGCAACGGATTTGCCTTCGAGAGAGGTATTAGTAAGGAGAATGACCGTTCGTTTGTAGAAAGTGCTACAGATCGAACTAAGTATATGCGCTCGTGCGCGATGTATACGCCGAGGGCGGCATCGACCTAAACGACTATGAACGGCACTACGGCTGGTGGAATAGCGAGGACGGCTCGGACCTCTATCGCGAGAACTTCGCGCGTGAAGGCTTCGTGCCGATCGTCGAGCATTCGCCGACGAGCGACGATCTGAAGCTGCTGCGCCCGATGGATCTGATCTTGATGAATATCCGCGCGCGCCGTGAAAATCATATGGCGGTCTATCTCGGCGATGGCGTAATCCTTCATCACCTGATCGGCCACGCTTCACGGCGCGAAGCGTATCAGGAGTTCTATCAGCGGCGTACGACCGCGATCCTCAGGCATCGCGAACTCATGCGGGAGCCATCGTAATGCTCACGGTCCTCTTATACGGCGATCTGCGCGCCCGCTATGGCCGGCGCTACGACTTGGCCGTGCGCTCCCCCGCGGAGGCCATACACGCGCTGTGCGTGCAACTGCGGGGCCTTCGCGCGTACTTCATCGAGCACGGCGCGCAGCAGTTTCTAGTACGCGGCCCGCATCAGGACTATGACGCCGACGATCTGCACTTCCCGCAGTCCGAAGGGCTGCTGCGTATCGTGCCGCTCGTGCAGGGCTCGGGCGCGTTCGGCAAGATCATCGGCGGCGCTGCGCTCGCGGTCATCGGTCTGGTCGCGTCGCCTTATTCGGGCGGTTTGTCGATGGCGCTCGTCTCGATGGGCGCGGCAATGGCGATGGGCGGTGTCGCGCAGCTGCTCGCGCCACGTCAGAGCGGCACGGCGACCCCGGAGAAAGCCGACAATCAGCCGTCGCTCGCCTTCGATGGCGCGGTCAATACGATGGGCCAAGGCGGGCCGGTGCCGCTCGGCTACGGGCGCATGATCGTCGGCTCGCAGGTTATTTCGGTCGGTTTTAGCACTAACAACGAGATCATCGTGCGATGAGGCCCGACGACATGCAGAACCCGCCGATCATCGGCGCGGGCGGCGGCGGCGGCAAAGGTGGCGGCTCGGGCGGATCACGCGCGCCGGTCGAAGCACCCGATAGCCTGCGCTCGATCCAGTACGCGCGCGTCATCAACCTGATCGGCGAAGGCGAGTTCGAAGAACTCGGCAATCCGACGAAGGTATTTGTCGATGACACGCCGCTCCAGAACGCGGACGGCACTTGGAACTTCAGCGGCGCGGCGATCGACTATCGAAGCGGCACGGCGAACCAAGCGCCGATCAGTGGCTTCTCCGCGACCGAAAGCGAATCGACCGTCGGCGTGATCGTCACGGCCGCCGCGCCGGTGGTGCGCTCGGTGACCAATCCGAACATGACCTCGTTCCGGGTCACGCTCGGCTTTCCGCAGATGACCACGAGCGACCCGACGACCGGCGACCTCAACGGCGCGAGCGTGAGTATCGCACTCGAACTGCAGCGCAACGGCGGCGGCTTCCAGCGGATCTACACCGACACGATCACCGGCAAGACGACCTCGCGCTATCAGCGCAGTTACCGCATCGAACTGGCGAACCGCTTCAATCAAGCGGGCGGCACGTTCGATGTGCGCGTCGTGCGGCTGACGCCCGATGCGACCTCAGCGAACGTACAAGACAAATTCCAGTGGGAGACGTACACGGAGATTGTCGATTCGCAACTGATGTATCCCTACTCGGCGTTGTGCGGCGTGCAGATCGACGCGTCGAGCTTCAAGCAGATTCCGAAGCTGTCGTTCGATGTGAAGATGCGCCGCGTACAGGTGCCGAGCAACTATGATCCAATCGCGCGGACCTATGTCGGGACATGGGACGGCACGTTTAAGATCGCCTGGACAGACAATCCCGCGTGGATCGTCTACGACCTCGCGACGACCGCGCGCTTCGGGCTCGGCGGCTACATCAGCCCGAACCTGATCGATAAGTGGACGCTGTACGCGATCGCGCAATATTGCGATGGGCTCGTCTCCGATGGCTTCGGCGGCACGGAGCCGCGCTATACCTGCAACGTCTATATTCAGGAGCGCGCCGACGCGATCGCGCTGGTTCAGCAGTTCGCCAGCATCTTCAATGGCGTGTTGTTCTGGTCGGGCAATACCTTGTCGTTCGCCGCCGACATGCCGGGCGATATCACGGTCGTCTATGCCCCGGCCAACGTCATCGATGGCGTGTTCTCTTATGTCGGCACGCCGCTTAATCAACGGCACACGACCGCGCTGATTACGTGGAACGATCCCAAGAGCAAGTATCAGCAGGTAATCGAGTATGTCGAGGATCAGAGCGCCATCAATCTGTGGGGCGTGCGGTCGCTCGAAGTGCGGGCCTTCGGCTGTACCTCGCGCGGACAGGCGCATCGTATCGGACGCTGGGCGCTGCTGAGCGAACAGATACTGGGCGAGACGGTGAGCTTCAAGACCGGTCTGAATGGCGCATACAGCCGGCCTGGCGATATCTTCGCGACGACCGACCCGACGCGCGCGGGTCTGCGCATGGGCGGACGCGTTATCAGCGCCACCACCGACACGATCCAGATCGATGCGCCGATCACGGTCGGCATCGCGCAATTCTCCGTGATGCTGCCGAACGGCATGTTCGAGACGCGCTCGACCACTACCAACACGCACCAAGAAACGGACATTATCACCGTCGATCCGCCGTTCTCGGTCGCGCCGGTGCGCGGTAGCGTGTGGAGCGTATCGAGCATGACGCTCGTGAATGAACAGTGGCGCTGCGTCAGCGTGACCGAGGACGACGAGCACAACATCGAAATCTCGGGCGTCGCTTATCGGCCCGACAAGTTCGACGCGATCGAGAACAATCTCCAGCTTCAGCCGCTGCCCACTTCGGTAATCGATCCGTTCCATATCGCACCATGTACCGAACTGAAGATCACTGAGAGTAAGTACGCGATCAGCCCGGTCGTGGTCGGCGCGCGCGCGACGTTCTCATGGCTGCCGCCGCTCGGCGCCGTGCGTTTTACCGTCATCTATCAGAAGGCAACCGATGCGGCGGTGACGATCGATACGGCCATGCCGAGCGTCGATGTCCAGCCGACCTCTGAAGGCGCTTGTACCTTCAGCGTCATCGCGATCAATGCGATCGGCGCGCGCTCGTCGCCCGCGACCATCAGCGTGCAGCTGCGCGCCCTAAACCAGCCCCCGCAGGATATGCAGGGCTTCCAGATGGATATCTATAACGACGCGGCGCAACTGTCGTGGGTGCCCGCGACCGACCTTGATGTGATCGTCGGCGGGCAGGTCAATATCCGCTACTCGACACGGCTGACGACTGCCGTGACGTGGGAAGAAGCCAGCCCGATCACGCAGTATGCGGGGTCTCAGAACAACGGCTTCGCGCCGCTGATGAAGGGGACGTACCTCGGCAAGCTCGTGAATAGCTCGGACGCGTTCAGCGTGAACGCCGCCTATATCATCAGCACGACCGGCCCGCTGCGAGACTATAACCTCGTCGTGGACATGGCGCAGGACCCGGCTTTCGCGGGCGCGAAAAGCGGTATGGAAGTGCGGACCGGCGTGCTCTATATCTCGCAGAACGCGGACGGCACGGGCGTTACGACAACGCCAACCTATCTGTTCTCGCCGGCCTATATCGATCTTGGCAAGGTGTACACGATCCGCTGTCAAGCCTATATGGACGGGGCGGTCTACAACCTGCTCGACGATGTCGACAAGTGGCCCGACTTCGATCTGCGTCCCGATGTGGACGGATCGAAGATCGACGAAGGCGGCGCACTCGTGATGGTCTCGACAACGAATAAGGACCCGGCGACCGCAGTCGCCGCCGACTGGAACGCCTACAAGCGGCTGGTCGTCTCCGATCTGACGTTCCGCGCAGCACGCTTCAGGCTCAATGAATACGTGCCGGATGACACGACGGGCATGGGGATCATTGACCTCGGCGTGAAAGTCGATGTGCCCGATCGGATCGAGTCGCGCAATAACGTGCCGGTCGCGGCGGCCGGGACCACGATCAAGTTCACGGTGCCGTTCAAGGACGCGCCCGCGATCAGCATCATCGCGCAGGGCCTGGCCTCGGGTGATAAGTGGACGATCACCGGACAGACGGCCGCTCAGTTCACGATCCAGTTTCAGAACTCGTCCGGGACCGGCATCGCGAAGACATGCGACTGGATTGCGCGCGGCTATGGCTACGAGCACACGGCGCTCGCGGGTCTCGGCGCGCAAGACCTCGAACGGCTCGACCTCGATGTGCTGATGGCGCAGCGTTCCGCGATCGGCCCTGTTATGCGCCGCTCGAACGAAAACGGAGAATTGCAATGACTCAAGTCCCGAGCTATCAGGTTCCCGCGCATCCGTCCGGCCTGGACATGCGTACGCAGCTTAACGCGATCATCCTCGCGCTGATCGGCGACAACTCCGGACCGACCGCGCCGACAGTCACTTACCCCGGCATGATGTGGGGCGACACGACCGCGATGCGCCTGAAGCGGCGCTCGAACGCGAACGACGCCTGGATCGATCTTGGGCCCATCGACAACTTCATGAGCGACGTGACGACGAGCGTCGCGAACAAGGTCAACCGCACCGGCGACACGATGACCGGCGCACTGACGCTCTACGCGACCGGCTCCATCTCATATCAGCTATATCTGAAGGCAGGCAGCTATAGCCCGCATATTCGCAGTAACAACACCTTGTCCGGCTTCGAGTGGGTTAACGGTGCGAACAATGCGGTGCCGATGAGTCTGACCGATGCGGGCGCGCTCAACGTCGCGACGAAAGTCAATGTAAACAGCGGTGATGTGCAAGTCAATGGCTATGGACAAGTAGTATTAGCGGGGCCAGCGGGCAATGCGCGCATGCGTGCCGACGCAGCAATGTCGAACGGTTATGGCGCGGGCGCTATCGGTATGGGGATGATTAACAGCGCAGGCAATGCGTGGAACCTCATGATTGCCGACAACGGCAATTATGGATGGCGCGGATTTTCCTTCAACGATATTCAGCGCGTCGGACAGAATGGCGACGCCAACGGCTATCGCACTTGGTTAGGAGCGGGTTTCGTCAAGCAATGCGAATATAACTACGGGCCCTATCACGACTTCTCGCGGGCCGGCAGCGAAGACTATAAATGGCGCATCCACTATAACTTCAGTAATGCGTATCTTGAATTCCTGTTCAACGGACAAGGCAACATGCAGTTCTCTCCGGACGGCAATATCTATTCATCGTCGCAAGGCTGGATGTCCGGCAAAGCGGGTGCCGGTGCACGGGTGCAGTGGGACTCAGGCATCAACGAGTGGGGACCCATCAACGGACCGACCACGCTCGACATGGGCGCACCGTGGGTGATGGAGGGATGGCGCACGAACTCGAATGGCAACTGGGTGTCGGGCGCGCAATGGATTCGCGGCGTGGTGCTAAGGAACCAGTAAGATCATGAGCAACGAAGAACTGTTCTATCTGCTGCAAAAGTTCTGGCCCAACACGATCAACGGTACGCACTATCTCACCGGCCATCGACTCGATACGGAAGGCAAGCAACTGGGCGAAGCGTTCCTGCAGTTCTGGCGTTTGCCTGAGCCGCAACCTTCGCGCGCTCAGCTGCTTGACTGGTGGGAGCAGTATCGCGACGAGATACGCGCAACGATCGCGGGCGTCCATCATCGGTGGGAACGTGCCGAACGGCTGCTTAGAGCCGACGCGCTGGTCTATCGAGCCGAGGACGCAGGCGACGAAGAAAAGCTCGAGGCGGCCCGCCGATATCGTCAAGCCTTGCGAGACGTGCCGCAGCAGGCGGGCTTTCCATTCTCGTTCGACTGGCCTGTGCCGCCCGAAGATGACGAACTCGAAAACGTGACGCGGCGCGATGCCGTATTGAAGGCGGTCGAGCAAGCGCGTTCGATGCCGCGACCCCTTGCGACGATGCCCGCTGATCTGCTGCCGCCTGTCATACGGCTAAACGTGAACCGTGATGGTACGACCGGACCACTTTTGCCGGACCCGCCCGAGCCGATGTATCAATACGGCAATCTTGAAACGGGCAAGCCCATGAAGCCGCCCGAGCAACGCAAGCCGATCGTCCCGCGCCTGGGCGACGACGATACGAACAGCGACGGCGACGACGAGGAAGAACTGCCGCATTCACCCGGCTACGAAGAATCAATCCCGCCTAATCAAGGCACGTCCGAAAGCACGATCCCGGTCGACGAGCCGCCAGTATTCGAGGCGAGTCCGCAGCCGCCGATCGAGGCGGTCGGTCAGCCTGATGTGCAAGCGGCGATCGCGCTCGCTGATGATCCGGTCGTGAAGCTGCAAGCGTTCCTCGCGGCGAATCCTGATGTGCTGAGCTACATCGAGGCGAACGCGCCGCTGCCGGGACCGATGCCGTCATGAAACCCTCGCTCGTCCTGCTAACGATCTGCCTGGGCGGTTGTCAGATGCACACGCCGCCGCACGCGACCGCATGGCAACCGGTCTGCCTCGTCTTCTGTTTCACGCACGTCGAGGCGAGCGATTCATCGGTCAACACGATCCGCCGTTCGCCGCCGCCGAAGGCGAAGCCCAAAGCGGAACCGGCGAAGCCTGCTTCCCTGCCTGACGTCTCCCGCCCATGAAGCGACGCGAGCGCTTGATATTGCGCGCCGCGCTGCTCGTGATCGTTATCGCAGTCGGAGCCGCGGCGATCATCGCGGTTCTGACAGAGCGCGCGCACGCGCAGATCAACGGAGGCTGTCGTGACGAGGCGAACTGCACGACGACGACCGCCAATCCTAGCGCGAGCGCGACCGCCAGCCCGAGCGCGCCCGCGACGAACAATGTCACGGTCGGCGGCGGTGCGGGTGGTCTCGGTGGCGCTGGTGGTGCAGGCGGTCTCGGCGGCGCTGGCGGTATCGGCCAAGGCGGTGCGGGCGGATCGGTGACGGGATCTGGCAACAGCACGGCGACAGGCGGCACGAGCAGCGCGACGGGCGGCAGCAGCACGGCGGCGGGCGGCAACGCGACGGGCGGCAATGCGGCAGGCGGCAACAGCAGCAACGCCCTGACCGTCGAGGGCGATAGCAGCAGCACGAACTATCAAGCGCCGCGCATCCCGGTCGCGACCGCCTACGCGCCCAACGTCATGCCCACGGCGCTCTGCACGCTCGGGGTATCCGCAGGCGCACAGGGTGTCTCGTTCGGTCTGAGCTTCGGCAGCAGCTTCATCGACACGAACTGTCAGCAGCTCGAACAGATTCGCACGACCGCCGCCGTGCTCGGCGATCGCGCGACGGCCGCCGAAATGATGTGCAGCATCAGCGAGACCTACCGCGACGCGCGCGCGGCGACCGGGCGACCGTGTCTGATGCCGCAGGCGGCCGCGCGCTCTTTATCCGAGCATCAACCCGTGCAACCTATGGAGCGATCATGAAAGTGAAAATCGAGAATCAGAACGATGAACCTATCCGCGTCATCGTCGATTACGACAACGTCAATGAAACGATTCTGGATGCGGGCGCGTCGGACGTATTCGAGTCCGAGGACGAAGGCGTGATCGAGCTACGCGAAGGCGACGGTAGCGACGATATCCAGAGAGACGACGAGTAGCGCAAAAACGCGCCGGAATCGCCGCTGGCGCGACGAACAAAAAGGGCCGCGACGGTTTAGCACCGGCGCGGCCGCGAATCGGCTGTAGCGTGTTCTGGTCAGTTTTCAAATTTTCCGCTCTGCCTTGCTGTCGAGCGGCGCGCCGGCGAGCGCACGCCGCGCCGCGAGCGCATCCTCGATGTTCCCCTCAAGCGCCGTTGCAATCAGTTGCTTTACGAGCTTGCGCGATTCGCGCGCCGGTCGACGCGCCGCTTGCCGCGCTGCAAGTTTCATCGCGATTCGCTTCATCACAACCCCCTTCAGGTTCACGCTGCTGATGCAGATCGAGCACGGCCGCGATTATGCGATGGTAAGTGTGCGGCGCGCGCGCCCAATGCCATTCCCCCGACTTGCCGAGCTTTCGCATGTAGACCAGACCGCCGCGCACCTCATGCGCGCGGCCCTCAAAAAAAATCCGGCCCATTACTTGTCCTTAGTCGATCGCGCTCAGTATCGCTTCACGCTCGGCGTGATCGATCGCAAACGCGCGCAGCTGATGATAGTGATTCGAGAACTTCTCGCGCAGCGCTTCGTCGTCGATCCATACGAGCGCGCCGTAGACGAACAGCGTGACGATCACGCCGAATGCGTCGGCGCTAACGCTGCCTTCGTAGCCGTTACCACCGATCGCCACATCGAAGCGCTCGCGACCGGTCGGACGCAGATAGAACCCGCCGTTCGACAGCGTGAAGAACTCCCAATAGCCGCCGGTGTATTGCTTCGATAGCAGACACGCTTGATGGTAGACGAGCCCTTCGGCGCGCATCATCGTGCGCGGCGTGAACGCTTCGGGCAGGAAGGCAAGCCGACGATCGTCGGGCACTTTGGTTGCAACGACTTGTTGATTCATGGCGATCACTTCACCTCATAGAGCTTGTTCATCTTCATATCCATCATTCACAGTTGAAGTTCGATACCGTGCCGCTTACGCGGCCTTCTTACGCGCCGGCGCTTTCTTCGCGGCCGGTGCTGCTTTCTTAGCGGGCGCTTTCTTCGCGACAGGCGCGGCTTTCTTCGCTGCCGGTGCCGACTTCGTCGCTACGGTCTTCGTTGCCGCCGCTTTCTTCGCGGTGGGTTTTTTAACGGCTGCGTCGATCGCGTTCTGAATCGATGCGCCGATCGCGCCGATCGCGTCGCCCTTGCCATCGACGAGCATCGTTTGCGTCGGCGGCAGTTCCTTAGGCGTCGCGATGAAGCCGCCGAACTGTTGCGCCTTCGGCGATGCGAGCACGTCTGCACGGTTGTACAGGCTGCGCGTACCGACCTTGACCGGCAGAATCGAGAACGCCGTCGGCGTCATCTTCTTCGACGCCATCGAGCGCAGCGACGGCACGCCGTAGCCCGTGACCGCCGCGACTTCATCGATGGTCATATATTGCGCAGCTTCCTCGGCGGTCAACCTCAAGCTTTGCTTCGGACGCGCAGCTTTCGCGGCGGCTTGTTCTTCTGCATAGCGCCGGATTTCTTCGGCGACGATCGAGCGGATTGCGTTCAGCGTGACGTCGTTCAGGTTCAGGTTAGACATGGTAGGGTTCCTAAGTGTGTTTGTTTAGCGGCGATCGTCGCCGACAAGTTCATATTGCTGTGACTACGCTTGCTGAGACAGGCTTATCTGCAGTGCAAACACTCTACGAGTTAGGGCGTTGCAGCGTTCGAGCCGTCGCACAGACATAGTCGGCGACTTCAGACAGCGTCATCGTTTCGCGCATCACTTCCAACTCTTGCCAATTCCCGCTGATGAACCAGTTCGCGTTACCGGGGACGTCCATCCCGATTCGCTTCATCTCGAGAAGTTCAGCGCGCAAATCGGTGACGATTTTTGCAGTACCGGTTTTCATGTCGATCACCAATTCGCGCCGTGTTTCTTAACGCACTGATTTTGGACGATCAGCTGCGTGTCACTCGGGCTGAAGTTCTTCAACTGCGCATCGTGATAGATCATCGCGATTAGCGCGGACTTATCTTTTGCAGTGTCGTGAGCCTCTTGCTCGGGCATGCCAATATCGCGCCCTTGTGTCACTAGCGCCGCATATCGGCCTTCCGTATAACAGACCGGACCGGCATGAACGGGCGCGGCGGCGACGATAGTAGCGGCGGCGATGATTGCGGTAAGCAGCGTTTTCATCTGAGGTTCCTCGTTATTCGGTGATGGTTTTTTGCACGACCCAAAAACGGCCGTAGTATGCCGACATCGACATGCCGACCTTGTAGGGCTTGCCGCCGTTCGCGACAACGTGTTCGTCGATCAGCATGTACGGGTTCGCGTCGTCCTCGACGATCTGATCGTACGTCGGATATATGCCGCGCCTGTCGGTTATCGTTACTCGTTTCATGCATGCCTCGCGGTCAGTAATTTTTGTTTCGCGGCCGTCATCGCCGCCGACAACTACATATTGTCAAGCGAGGTCAGGAAAGCACACGACTTCAGCAGTGCAAACACTCTAAAACCCGCGCCCAACAAAAACCCCGCTCGGCGGCGGGGTTCAGGTTGTACGACTAAGCGAGCGCGCGTCAGTCGTCTTCGAGAAAAACGATGCAGCGCGACGCAATCGCGAGCGGCGTGTCGGGATCGGCTTCCTCGCCGTCTGCAGTCGAGCCTACCCATAACGCGCGGCCGACGATCAACGGAGCAGGTATGCGCGAACAGGCGAAGGCGCCGCGGCCTTCGCGCTGATACTCGTCGACATAGAGCACATCGGGACCCGTGTCCCCAAGTTGATAACCATCGACATACTTGCAGTCGAGCAGCGCATAAACAGGGGCAAGCGAGTTGCGATCGCCGCGGTCAACGAGCGTGACCGTTCGTGCAAGCGGATCGATCAGATAGGCCCCGTTCAACATGCCTTCCGCTTATGCAGCGTGGTACGCGCCTCAACAAGGTGTTCGACCGGCAGCACCTTTCCAATAGGTTCATCGGGCGCGCAGGCGTTCTGCGTGTAGTCGATCCGGTCGAGCAGGAGCGCGAGCGTCGCGATGCACGCATGCGAGTCGGCTTTGATGACCGTATCGACTAGCTGCTTGAACCGCGCCATCGGTACGGCGGCCAGACCGAAGCCCGCGATTAGCGGCGTAATCTGCGCGACGCGTTCGAGGTCTCGGCGTGCAACTAGTATGTTCTCGGATTGAGGCGCGGTCGTATCGAGCAAGCCGCGCAAGGTAACGGATAGCTCGTACGCTTCGAGCATCGTTTCTCGGAGTTGTTCATCGGCATTGTTCATTATTACTCTCTCAGTCTGTACGCGTCTAATGCGGCGCGGGCTTGATGTATTACAGGGGCAGGCAGTACAGCGCCGATCTGTTCTGTCAACGTACAACGTCGGCTTGTATAGTCCACATGCGAAAGTATGAGCGCAAGCGCTTCGGAACACAGTATCGGATCGGCGTTCACGGTCTCTTTCTGAAGGCGGTTTTTGCGCCTTGAAGGTTTGGGTTTAGGGGGCAGCTTTTTTAGCGCCATTGCGTAACCCGCTACCAATGGCACGATGGACAGAAACCGACTGATTTTGGCACGCGGGACACTCACGAATTCGGGATCAGCTTTAGCGCTACGCACTACCATCCCGAGTTCGACGCATAACTCGTATAGTTCGAATATGTAATCGCGCATGACTAGATCAGGTGATGACTTTTCCATCGAAACTCCGTTCTATGGTTGAAAATACTCTCGCGCGGGATCGCCGTTGTCACGTCGCCGGCCGGTTTGTGGATGGCGAATCCATTGCTGTGGTTCGCCTTCACCGCTCCAGCTTTCGAGGGCGTGCTTAGCTGCGGCGCGGGTTCGATAGTAGTAGGCATCCGTGTGGCCATACGCGTGGACGCCAACGACCAGCGCGACAAGCCAAGGGTTGATAATCTGCAACGCGGCGATGCGGCCATCGTCGAGCACCTTGAACGGACGCTCGTATCCCATTGCGAGCAGGTTGTCGTCGATTGCATCGCCGCAAAACGCTGGGGTTAATACATCGAAGGTTGAAGCGAGTTTGATATCGAGCGGAGCGAACCCGTCAAATATTGGAGTGCCGCTGTCATGCTTTAGTTTGACTTCGTCCCATCGTCCTTCTGAATCGCGATATACGAGGCGCACGGCTGGCGTAAGTATCGCAGCGAGGTCATCTTTAATGATGCGGTCCATATCGTTGGTCACGCTTCGACAGCCGCTGCAATCACGATCGACGAGACAGATATAGTCGGTCACAAAGAACGTATAGTAGCGAGCGTTCATGGCTTGCCTCTCGCCTCTGATCTGCCCTTACTCGTCATCATCGTTCTCCGTTGGATTAACTGTTGGACGATCGAAGCCCCCCAAGACTTTTAGAAGGCCGGGAAAATAGACATCGCATCGCTCAGTCATTGAGGCGTTGCGCCTCGGACAATCCGCGAGTTCTGAGCCTAGATCGGTCATTGGGAAGTGTTCGCCAAACCTAGCAACCAGCCTGGACAACCGATATCGACCGAGCCTCTCACAACGGGAACAAGCGACCTCGATATGGGTCGCTCGCGTGGCAACGTCGCCAAGACTTACGCTTCCGTTTGCCATATGCTTATTTCCGCCCCCATCCAAGTGCAGCAGGCCGACTATAGGACGCGTATTTAATTTTTAGCCAATCGTTTGATCGTCCGCGCTGATAGGGAGCGTCGAGCCGCTTTGCAACCATCCCTTCAAAGTCGTGCGCTTCGACTTGCTCGAACACCCACGCGCCGGCCCCGACAACGCCGGTCACATAGGCCAGCGTATGGGCATTCTCGAATGAGTCGCGAAGCGCTTCCTTTCTGGCAAACAGTGGCAACGCGCGTAAGTCTCGTGCCCCGGCCGCGAGCATATCGAAGACATACAACCGGGCGGGATGCTCACGCAAGGCCGCGCGTACGCGCATCTCGACCTTTGTGCCGGCGCGCAACTGCAGGCGTTCGAACGAGGACTTGCCGGACATTTCGTCAACGGTTAGCTCTGCGTCCCATACGAAGTCGCCGGGGACAGCGCTAACGGCTTCGACAATATCGGGGAACGAGGGATTCATCATGTTGCCTTGACGTGAAATCAACTCAACGCGCGTGCCGACCTTGCGAGCGAGGCAACGATAGCCGTCGTAGTTCAACTCATAAAGCCAGTTCTCTCGCGCGAACGGCGCACGCGTAAGGGTGGCTAACAAGTCTTTGGCATCGATCAGCGGGATCGAGGTCATGCCGTCGCTGGCGGTACTCGAGCGCTGATGTAGCCATATTTGGCCCAAGCGTTGTTTGGGTCGCAGCCTGAGTAGGCGCAGAAGTGTTCGAAGTCGTCTAACGCGGTATGCCCATGTTCGTTAGGCACGAGGGGGCGAGCTTGAAGCAGATCGGCCAGTAACTGATCCGGGTTTCCGTAGCACATTGCGCGACTCCGGTATGTCCGGGCGCCGTACGCGTGAACGGTCACGGTGGTGGCGTGAACGTTCGCGGTGGTGGGTACGAGCCAGACACTTTGTCGAATTAAATCAAACGTCTGTTCGCCATTTATGCCGCTTGACGAATCGCGATTCTATCGTATAGGTTACAGCAGACCGCGAGTGCGGGTTAGTACCTATAAACGCTCATCGCCTTTTTTTTGTCTTTCTGCTAACTCATCGTTCCCGTCCTGCTAACTCGTCTCGACGTGCGGTTTACATTCCGTCCGTTAGCGTGTGCCGAGCAATATCCTCCTGCATCGCGTGGGTGCGCGCGTGTGGATCAGCCGCATCATGGTGACATGGGCGCTGGTGTCGGCGGCGTCGCTCTTCGTGAAGACGCCCGCGATGTTCTATACGCTCCGCTTTCTGCTCGGCGTCGCCGAGGCCGGGTTCTTTCCGGGCATCGTGCTGTATCTGACGTACTGGTATCCGGGTACGCGACGCGGCCGCATGAACGCGCTCTTCATGATCGGCATTCCGGTGGCGGGTGTGGTCGGCGGGCCGCTTTCGGGCTGGATCATGCAGGCGTTCAATGGCGTCCACGGCTTGTCGAACTGGCAATGGCTCTTTCTGCTCGAAGCGCTGCCGTCGCTCGTGCTCGGCATCCTGACGTTGTTCTTGCTGCCGAACGGCATCCGCGCTGCGTCCTGGCTCGGCGAGCAGGAAAAGCAGCTTCTGGAAGCCAACATCGCACGCGATGATTCCGCCGGCGCGGATCATTCGCTCAAGCGCGTCGTGTCGAACGGCCGCGTGTGGCGGCTCGCCGCGATCTACTTCTGCTGCATGATGGGCCTCTATGGCGTGAGCTTCTATCTGCCGACGCTCATCAAGACGGCGGGCGTGAAGGACGCACTCGACGTCGGCCTGTTCACCGCGATTCCCTATGCGGTCGCGATCGTGTCGATGATGCTCGTCGCGCGCTCTTCCGACCGCCGCAACGAACGCCACTGGCATCTCGCGCTCGCGGGCATCGCGGCCGCAGCGGGCTTTTACGCGAGCACGCTCCATACGGGAAACCTCGCGCTCGCGCTTGTCACGCTGTCGCTCGGCACGGCCGGCGTATTGTCGATGATGCCGGTTTTCTGGACCTATCCGAGCAGCGTGCTGACCGGCACCGCCGCGGCAGCCGGCATTGCGATGATCAATTCGATCGGCAACCTCGCCGGCTTCGTGAGCCCGTCGATCATCGGCTGGATGAAGGATGTCACGCACAGCACGAACGCCGGTCTCGTCGTCGTTGCGGGAGCGCTCGTCGTCGGCGCGGTGCTGACGCTCACGCAGCGCGCAACGGCGGGGGCGCCGCAAGAGTCGTCTTCGGAACCGCGCCGCGCGTGAGGCCATCATGTCCGATACCGCCCTCTCCGCCCTTTCGTTCGGCGCGTCGCGTGCGAGCTTGCTCGCATCGCTCGGCGATGTCGCCGGCACGCACAACGTGCTCACAGGCGACGATGAAACGCGCCGCTATCGCACCGGCTACCGCTTCGGCAGCGGCCGCGTTCTGGCGGTGGTGCGGCCCGGCACGCTCGTCGAGCAATGGCGCGTGCTCGCCGCATGCGTCGCCGCGCGCGCAATCGTCATCACGCAGGCGTCGAACACGGGTCTGACGGGCGGTTCGACACCCGATGGCGACGACTACGATCGCGACGTCGTCATTGTCAGCACGACGCGCATCAAACGCGTGCATCTGATCGAGGGCGGAAAGCAGGTGGTGTGCATCGGCGGCACGACGCTCGATCAACTCGAACGGGCGCTCAAGCCCCTCGGACGCGAGCCGCATTCGGTGATCGGCTCGTCGTGCATCGGCGCATCGGTGCTCGGCGGTATCAGCAACAATTCGGGCGGCTCGCTCGTGCATCGCGGGCCGGCTTATACGGAGATGGCGCTGTTCGCCGCCGTCGATGCATCGGGCGTGCTGCGCCTCGTGAATCATCTGGGCATCGAACTCGGCAGCACGCCCGATGAGATTCTGTCGCGCATCGAAAACGGGACATTCACCGATGCCGATGTTCGTGATGGCGCGGCCGCTTCGGATCACGATTACGCGACGCACGTCCGCGATATCGACGCACCCACGCCCGCGCGCTTCAATGCGGACCCGCGCCGCCTGTTCGAAGCATCCGGTTCGGCAGGCAAGGTGATGACGTTCGCGGTGCGTCTCGACACGTTCGCCGCGGAGCCAGGCGCGAAGGTGTTCTACATCGGCACGAACGATACGAACGTGCTGACCGACATTCGACGGCATGCGCTCGCGAACTTCACGCATTTGCCGATTGCGGGCGAGTATCTGCATCGCGATGCGTTCGACATCGCGAAGAGATACGGCAAGGATCTCTTCGTCATCATCGACAGGTTCGGCACGGATCGATTGCCCCTCTTCTTCAATCTGAAGACGCGATGCGATGCGTGGTTCGAGCGCCTCGGTGTCCTGCCGAAGCATATGAGCGATCGCATGCTGCAGTGGGTGAGCGAGCGTCTGCCCGACCATCTGCCGGCGCGGCTCAACGCGTATCGCGCACAGTACGAGCATCATCTGATGCTGAAGGTGCCGGCAGCGGGCATCGAGGAAGCACGCGCGTTCCTGGCCCAGCGTTTCGCGAACGGCGGCGGCGCGTATTTCGAATGCACCGACGAAGAGGGCCGCAAAGCCTTTCTGCATCGGTTCGCGGCGGCAAGCGCGGCGGTGCGTTATCGCGCGGTGCATCACCGCGAGGTCGAGGATATCGTCGCGCTCGATATCGCGCTACGGCGCAACGACCGCGACTGGTACGAGCGCTTGCCGGAGAAGATCGAGCGCCCGATCATTCTGAAGCTGTATTACGGGCACTTTCTGTGTCATGTGTTCCATCAGGATTACATCGTCGCCAAGGGCAACGACTGCATGGCGCTCGAGCACGAGATGCTCGCATTGCTCGATGAGCGTGGCGCCGAGTATCCCGCCGAGCACAACGTAGGGCATCTGTACGAGGCGAAGCCGCAGCTCGCCGCGTTCTACAAGCAACTCGATCCGTGCAATTGCTTCAATCCGGGCATCGGGAAAACGTCGAAATTTGCGGCGTATCGGGAGCATGCGCAAGCCTGAGCGTCCCGTCTACGCAATCAGCTTCGCCCGCAACATCGCCACATCCGCACTATTCATCGACAAGCCCTGCGCGAGATAGCGGCCGAGCGTGCCGAATTCGCGATGCATTTCTTCGAACGCCGCTTCGAGCGTCGCGCTTTGCGCCTGATACAGCGGCGCGACCGTCTGCGTATCGGTGCCGAGTCGCGCCGCATGCGCCGTCATGCGTGCGTCGATCTGCGTCTGTGCCGCCGTGTTCGTCAGCAGATAGTCCTGGATGATCACGTCGAGCGGCACGCCCGCGATGGAGAGCAGAAGCGCCGCCGCCCAGCCGGTGCGGTCCTTGCCCGCCGTGCCGTGGATCACCTGCGGCCCCGACACGCGCGCGAGCCGCGTCAGGAGCAAGCCGAACTGCAAACGCGCGACCGGGTCCGTGACGAGCTGACGCTCACGCTCCACGATCCACGCGCTCGCGGCAGCGGCGTCGGCCGGACTCGCCGCGGCAACGTCGATCGGCGCGATCTCGTGCGTCTCGCGCACGGCGCCCGATGGCAGGTGATCCGGCGCGATCGAAGCTTCTCCTAGGACGCGAAGATCATGCACCGCGCGCAGCGACAGGCGCGCGAGCGCAGCCGCGTCCGCATCGTCGGGCGTGAGCGCGCCCGAGCGATAGAACATGCCGCGCCGCAAGCGTGCGCCATCGACGGTCGGATAGCCCTCGCCCATCCCGGCAATATCGCGGAAGTTTTCGATCGTGGACAGCTTCGGCGTGTCGGTCACGTTCTGGCCGTCGCTCGCGCCGCCGCACGCCGATAGCAGCGCGCCTGCGCCGAACGTGGTCGAAAGCAGCGCCGCACGCGCGCCGCGGCGAATGAAAGCACGGCGCGACAACGGCGTCGTGCACATGGACGAAACGAGCATCATGTTTCTTCGAAGGGAATGACGATGCGCACGATCAGCCCGCCGCCTTCGGCATTGCCGATCTCGCAGCGGCCGCGCTGCTCGCGCGCAAGACGTTCGACGATGGTGAGCCCGAGCCCGCAATGCCCGTTGCCGCTGCGCGCTGGGTCGAGCCGCACGAAGGGCCGCAGCACGTCATCGAGACGCTCATCGGGAATGCCGGGTCCGTGGTCGCGCACTTCGATCAGCCAGTCTCCGCCCTGCCGCGCGGTGCGGATTTCGACAGGCGGCTCGCCATGCTCGAGCGCGTTGTCGACGAGATTGGTCATCAGGCGATCTATGAAGGTCCGCGGCAACCTGAATGTCTCGCCCGCTTCGAGCGACAGCGCGAACAAGGGTTCGTCGCCATCTTCGGGCGATGCGAACTGCTCCGCGATGAACGCATCGACACCGGTCTTCGCGCTCTCCGACGACGACCGGCCCGCGAATTCGAGGAACTGCTGCACGATGCGCGTCATCGAATCGATATCGCGCAGAAAATGCGCGCGCTCGCGTTCGTCTTTCGCGAGCACGGTCGCGCGCAACGACAGGCGCGTGAGCGGCGCCTTCAGATCGTGCGCGATGCCGGCGAGCATCACGGCGCGATCGTCGTCGGCGTCGGTGAGTTTCTTCATCATCTGATTGAACGCGCCGATCAGTTCGCGCAATTCGCGCGGCCCGTTTTCCTCTACGGGCACCGGCCGTTCGCCGCCACCGAAGCGGCGCGCCGCCTGCGCGACGCGTGCGAGCGGGCGTTGCAGTTGCCACGTCGCGATGAGCGAGAGCACGAGCGCACCGGCGAGCAGCACGACGCCCTCCGTGATGAACGGCGCGGGCGGCGGCAGATCGATCGGCGTGACGATCCACACGTTGCTCGACGGATAACGCACCCAGAGCCGCGACTTGTTATGGCCATCGATATCGACGGCGATCTGCGAGCCCGGCGGCAACCGCTCGGCGAGCTGGCGCGCGAGGTGCGCATGGCGCGTCTTCGCGGCGTCGCGCAGCGTGAGCGGCTCGGGCATGTTCCACACCGGCACGAGATGCACGCGCGTCTCGCGCATGAGCCGTCCGCCGAGCGCGACATCGTTATGCGCCGCTTCCAGCACGATGAGCAACGCGCGCGCGTAACCATCGGCTTCCTTGTGCGGCCCTTGCACGTGCAGAATCGCGAACCATCCGCCCTGAAGCGCGAGCAGCACGCAGATCGACACGATCGCCATGCGGCCGAACAGCGTGTCGATGAAACCGCGCGGCCTGCGCGCGGACTCCCAGAAACCCGGACGCATCGTGGTTACGCCTCGGTCCAGCCGGATGCCGGAGCGTCCGTGTCGGGGACGAATACGTACCCCTGCCCGCGCACGGTCTGCACATGACGCGGATGCGATGGATCGTCTTCGATGAGGCGGCGCAAACGCCAGATCGGCACATCGAGGCCGCGATCGCGAAAAGGCAGATCGTCGCGATGCACTAGATCGTGAATCAGCACGCGCGACAGCACCTTGTACGGATGCTTGATGAACACCTTGAGTAGCGCGAATTCGCTATCGCGCAGCGCGATGCGTTCGCCGCCGCTCGATAGCGAGCGCGTCACGAAGTCCACTTCGAAGCGCCCGAAGCGTTCGCGCGGCGCGGGCTCCGGACGGCTCGGCGCGCTCGCGCGCCGCCGCAGCACCGCCTCGATGCGCGCGAGCAGTTCGCGCGGATCGAAAGGCTTGGCGAGGTAGTCGTCCGCACCCGACTGCAGCCCCGCGATCTTTTGCGGCACGCTGTCGCAACCGGTCACGAAGATCACCGGAATGTCCTCGCCCGCCGCGCGCAGATCACGCAGCGCGCGCAGGCCGTCGATGTCCGGCATCATGATGTCGAGCACGACTATGGACGGACGTTCGAGTGTAAGCCGCCGCCGCAGGCCGCCGCCGTCGTGGAGGACGGAAACGTCGATGCCTTGCGCGTTGAAGAAGCGGCGCAGCAGATCGCGCACCGCGGGGTCGTCGTCGACGATAAGAACCGATGTAGACATCTCAAAATTTTATTCGGCCTTAATTCCTTATCGCGCTTCGTACGCCTGGCGCGACATTACGGATGTTTACGGAACGCATTGCGGACGCCAGAAACGTGTGAAGCACGCGCGTGCTATCTCGCGCGGACCCGCGTACGTGGGAGAGCCGCCGGCGCATCGTCGTTGAAACGCGCCGTAACGGAAAGAAATGGAAAGTTCGCGGCCATCGCGACGGCATCGGGCTTGCGCTTAGAATCCGCCCATGACACCCCATGTACTGATGGTCGACGACGACCCCGTTGTGCGCGATCACGTTCGCGACTATCTGCGGCAGCACGGCTTCGATGTCTCCGTCCTGAGCGATGGAACGGACCTGAAGCGCCGCGTGCAGGCCGAGCGTCCCTCGATGATCGTGCTCGACGTCATGATGCCCGGCAAGGACGGCATCAGCGCGCTGCGCGAGTTGCGCAACGCGCGCGACGATATCCCCGTGATGCTTCTGACGGCGCGCTCGGACGTGCTCGATCGCGTCATCGGGCTCGAACTCGGCGCGGACGATTATCTCGGCAAGCCCTTCGATCCGCGCGAACTGCTCGCACGCATCCGCTCGATCCTGAGGCGTCGCGAGCCCGCGTCGCCGGTCGTGGCGAGCGCGCCTGAGATGCGGCCGGCCTATCGCTTCGGCCCGTTCGAAATGGACTTCGGCACGCGCGAACTGCGCCGCGATGGCGAGCGTATTGCGCTGCGCTCGGGCGAATTCGCGCTGCTCAAGACGCTCGTTAAAAACGCGATGGTCGTGCTCACGCGCGCTGAGTTGAATGAAAAGATGCGCGGAAACGGCACGCATCGCGATCGCAGTCTCGATGTCGCGATCTGGCGGTTGCGGCGGCTGCTCGAGATCGATCCGTCGGAGCCGCGTTATGTGCAGACGGTTTGGGGGCAGGGGTATATCTTCGTGCCGCATGGCGATCCGGCTGCGGCTGGGCGGATTGCGGCGGGTGGTGGCGGTTAGGACGTTGATGAACGCGTGTTGGCGAATGAGCACTTCATTCGTCACGTCAAGCAAAGTTGAGCGTTGGACCGATGGGAATCGCGATTAAGTCTGTCCCGCTCGACTCCCAAGCCCGCCGAATTCGCGCTGAGGCAGCGCGTCAAGGTCGTCGCGGATCGGCCTGCGATTCCCACTGAACAAGATAGAGCCAAAGGCCGCCGCGTCAGCGGCCCGACGCCGTTATTCTGCCTGCTCCAATAAAAGCTCTCTCCTGAAAACCTACGCTTGTCTTTAAGGCCCATTGGATTTTCTGCGGAGTGGATCATCAGCAATAGGGACGCTTTTCGCGTTCCCTTGAGTTATCGTCCTAACATGTGCTTCAGTCTTTCAAAGAATTCACTACAAGCTTCCGCTTCGTCGGGATACGACCGCTCTTCGGTGCGCTGACCGCGCTCGCTATAAAAAATCCTCCAAGTCTTTCCTTCATGAATCAAACAAAGCGATTCGTCTGATACTTCATCAATTGAATAACTGTCCTTAGGAAAGTCAGTTGATTCCAACACTCTAACTAGTTCGTGTTTATTCACAATTACTCTTTACCTCACGCAAGTGACCAGAATCGATGAGCTCCTGTACTGATCGTGGCAGAAGATATTGAATTCCCCCGCCGGGTTCACCAAACCATGCTGCAATCTTGCTCGCTTTAACTTCCTCTATAGGCTTGACTACCTCGTAGGTGTAATAGGGTTTCGTGACATCGGTTCCTGGCGGCAAGGCTCGTATCGGGTATGGCGTCCCTATCGGTGATGTCTAACTACCGCCAGGATAGCCATAACGATCGATAAGCGTCCCCGGCTTCAAGGTGATAGTGCTAACGGGCCCTGATGCGCCGTCATTGGGCGGCCAATACGGAACAATCTCATTAGTTAAGCCTGTAGGGTCGATCCACCCGAATGTATTTGGCGCAAACTGATGTGGATTAACGCGGCCGTGCAGGCCAATCGGATCTTGCTAGATGAAGTTGCCGGTCTGGGAGTCAAAGTACCTATACCGGTTGTACCTCAGTCCCGACTCATCGTCCGAGTATTGGCCTTGGAGGCGGATCGGCTGGTCGATTGTATGCGTCTGGATATGATCAACCGCGCCCGTTACACCATAGTGTGCCTCCCAAGCGATCTGCCCGTCGTCGGTGCGTAGTCTCACCGGTGCGCCGTTCGAGTCGTTCTGATAGTAGAACATTTCAGCACGCGGCGCACCTGCGGCCTCATCTATCGAGACGGCCTGCATCGCCAGCGGCTCGAAGCTCTTCAGGTGGTAAGCATAGAAGCGGCCCTCGTTCTTGGAGCGTACATGACGGCTCTCGCCCGCCATCGCATCGCCGTCCCACAGAAAGCAGCGGGTCTGCACCTCGTCAGGCTGCGCGGTGTAAAGTCTTCCCAGCGCCTCCTTGCAGATACGCCTCCCCAGCGCGTCATAGCGATACGCCCACTGCTCGTTACGCGTGTTCTCGAACTGCACGAGCCGACCGAACGCATCCCACTTGAAACGCTGCACGCCCGACCGGTGATAATGCCGCTCGATGAGTTGTCCCGCCGCATCGAGCCACCATCGCGCGCCGCCGTCGTGCTCTATCTGCCGTCCATCCTTGTTCGCATACTGCCTGCTGAAACGATCGCCTTGCCTGTCATATACGAAGTGCCGCAACGTCTGCGCAGGGTCCGTATGCGCCACGATGCGCCCTAACGGATCGTAGCGATAGCGGTCTGTGCCAAGCCGCGAGTCGTCGCGCTCGGTGAGATTGCCTAGCACGTCGTAACGGTAAGCGACCTGATCGACAATCGCCCGGCCTCGTCATAGACGTACTCGATCGCTCCCGAGAATGACGCCTGCTGCTGCGTCTCACGCGTCAGTCGGCCATCGGTGTCGTAGGTGCGCTCAACCGTGCCGTGCGCGTTGCTCGCTGTGGTCAGTTGGCCCTTGCGGTTATAGGCGTAACACTCTTCCTCGCCCGTCTGCGCGCTGCGCTTGACGACTCGCCCCAAGGCATCGCACTGAATCGCGAGCGCCTGCCCCAACGGATCAATGGAGCGCGTCAAATGTCCGGCGGGGTCGTAAGCGTAGCGTCGCGCCTGACCCCAGTAGTCCACTTCCTCGATCAGCCGGCCATTCCCATCGCGCTTGAGTTGCCACTGCTGCCCGAGCGGATTGCTCACGCCGACAAGTTGTTCCTCCGTATCGTAGTGATAGCGCGTCACGCTGCCATCGGGATCGGTGCGCGTGTGCAGCCGCCCTTGACCGAAATAGGTATAGCTCGTGAGTTGACCGGCTTCGTCGGTATAGCGGATCAGATTGTCTTGCGCGTCATACTCGCAAAGCACGTCCCGCGAACCGGGCAAATGACACGCGCTCAAACGATTCTTGGCGTCCCAGCGATAAGACGTGGCGTCTTCACCGGGCGCTTCTCGGCGCAGCAGATTGCCGCGCGCATCGTGCGCGAGGCGGATGCTTCGGCCCGCCGCGTTGATTAATTCGGCGAGATAGCCGAACGTGTCGTAGATGAGCGTCGTGGGTTGTTTGGCCGCATCGTCGACCCGCACGAGCTGGCCGCGCGCATCGTATTCGAACGCCGTCTCGATGCCTTCGGGCGTGGTCTGTCGCACCAGATTTCCGCGCGCATCCCACGCCTGTTTCCATACGCCGCCCTCGGGATCGGTGATCGCGACGGGTCTGAGGGTTTCGTCGTACTCGGTGCAGACGCGGCCTCGATCGGGGAGCGTCTGGCTCACGACATTGCCGAAGTTGTCGTATTCCCACGTCGTGCGGTTGCGCGCCGGATCGACCATCGACGTGGTGCGGCCCAATCCGTCGTAGTGGTAGCTGGAGACACCGCCCATCGGATCGGTCAGCATGATCGGCAGGCCGCGTGCATCGGCTTGCAGGAGTGTCACGCCGCCAAGCGAATCGATGATGCGTGTTTCCAGATGCGTCAGGTCGTACTCGAAAAGATAGTCGTACAGCCCACCATCGCCCCACGCATGATCGACGCGCCAGAGACCATCGTCGTGATGTTGATGCGAGTAATAGAACGACAGGCCGTTACGATCCGTATGGCGCACCATCAGGTGACGATGCCGCCGATTTCGTCGTCGTGCTCGAACAAATCGAGGCGGATGTCAGCAGGCGTGCGCCAGCCGTGGCCCGCCGCGCCCGGCAACATGTCATGGCTCGCGTAGTAGCGATGCCACACGAGCGGCAAACGCCCGCGCACGGTGAAGTCGCGCTGCTCGACGATCACTTCGCCAGTCACGCCATCGACCGGTTCACCGAAGGCACGCTGGCAGACGCTGCTGAGGAACCTGCCCCACTTGCCATCGCCTAGTCGATCCTGAATCGCCCGCGATACGTCGCAGAACTTCGGCTTCTGGTTCATCGCGTGGGCGTGTGCGGCTTGCATCGCCATGCCCGCGAGCGCCGCGATGCTCGGCACCGGTGGACCGCCAACCAATACTGGGCGTGAGGCGGGAATCGGCAGCATCATCGAGGTCGGCAGCGAGGCGGAGCCGCGCTTGCTGTGTTCAGCGTTGTGAGAGAGCGAAAGCATCCCCACGAACCAGCAACTCAGCGCGGGCAACACGGCGTAGGACATCGGGTCACCGTTGGCGCGCACGGTGAGGCTGCCAAGGAACGATTCGCTGTTGCTGGATGGCCGGGGCGCGTCGGGGCCCGTGAACGTGCCGCCAATCGGGAAATGCAGGCCGGGAACATGAATGGTCTGGGTGCCCGCGGTGGTGCGCATCAGGCCGTTGACATGGATAGGGTCCACCGCCTCCGCCAGCGGCGCTCTGCACGGCCATCGCCGCCACGCCGACCGCCGCCGCGCCAAAACTGCGCATGCCCATCTTGACGATGGAGGCCGCGCCCATCGCCATCATGCCCATCGACACCATGTTGCCGACGCCCTCTGGCAAGAGGCTCAGGTACTCCATCGGATCGAACACCATGCCTACGTGCGGATGCGGCAGCGGTAGCGTGGGGCCTGCGAATGTCTGGATCAGATGAACGTCCACGCCGATGACCGGCGTCAGGTGGGTAACTGCAAGCAGCGCCATTACGCGTGGCCTCCCGTTTCGGGAGCCAATTCCCCGGCGAACTGTTGCGATACGTCCGGATGCCAGTTATTCATTCTCGCTTTCGCGCCTGAGAGGAATCGAACCGTCTTTCTAAACCACGGCTTAAATCAAAGCAAACCTAGTAATCCTAATCAATGCACCAAAAATCCCGGATGACTCTCGTGGGGGACACACACGGAATCACGCTGCAAGCGGTTCATCCGATCGACGCAGACCATCTGCGATGGCAAAAAGCGAAGCTCGTCAGCGCTGGATTTCGCAAACCACGCGCAGGATCAACGCGCCCCGCATCACCATCAGAAAGTCAGCACACTCATGAACAGCCGCTGCAACCACCCCATCGTCGTCGAATCCGCGAGCATTCCCACGCCCGCCTGCTCGATGCGCGCATTCGCCACCTTGTTCGACGCCACGTAATTCCCCGCCTCGATATCCTTCGGATTGACGATGCCGGAGAATCGCAGCCGGTCCTGATTGCCGCTCATCGCGATGATCTTGTCGCCCGCGACCACGAGATTGCCGCCCGGCAACGTGCCGATGACCGATACCGCGAGCGTGCCGCTCATCGCCGAACGATTGCTGGTGCTGCCGTTCCCCTTGAACGACGTATCCGCCGAGCCGACATTGAAAAGACGCGCGAGCCGCGCCGCCGCCCCGCTCGACTTGTCGGCGGCCTCGGCGCTGATGCTGCTCGCGCGGGTCGCGCTGGCATCCGCGGTATTGCTGCCCTGGTACGACTCCGCGAGCCGGATCGTCAGCACGTCGCCGACCTTCTGCGCGCGCGAAGTCTCGTAGAGCGATGCCGAACTGCCCGCCTGATAGATCGCGCCCAGCGTGTTGACGTTGACCGGCTGCGCGACGGCCGGCGCATAAGTCGGCATCTCGACGATCGAGCGCGACCCCGACGACGAGCACGCGGCGAGCGCGAGCACGAACGCCGCGCATGGCATTGACGCCAGTTTCATGAACAATCCTCTCCTTCGATTCAGGGCGCGTCGTGAACGGCGGCGAGCCGCCATCTGTCGGTGGTATCGCGCAGCCACGCTTCGTAGGCCTTCAGGCGATAGATCACGCGCGCCGAGGCCGCGGCGCCGTTCGCCTCCAGCGTGATCGAGCTCGCCGCGTTCTCCCATGTCCGCGTCTGGTAGCCGTTCGCGCGCTCGACACGACTCCCGCCGAACTTCGACGTCAGCGCTTGCGCGAAGTCATCGGCCACGCGCGCATCGATCACGAACGACATGCGATAGAGCCGCGGCGACGCATCGCCCGGCATCGCCATGAAGCGCAGCACGTGATCGCGCGCGGGCGTGCCATCGACGACCGCCAGCGATTCGCTCCATCCGTTTTGCGTGCGATGCGCCCATTTGCAGGCGATCGACAGGCTGTGCGCATCGCGCAGCACCATGCCGAGCGAGGCGGCCTCGAGGTCCGTGTCGCATACGGCGACGCTGCCCGGCGGCGTCGCGCGCGCGGGTTCCTCGCGACGGAAGGCATCGAGCGAAATGCCGAGCCGCAGGCCGCGGAAGTCGAACGGCTTTTGCGCCGCGGCGAATGCGGGCATCGCCATGCAAGCGAGCAAGGCGCAGCGAAGGAACGTTCGCTTCATGTCAGTCGATGGCGGTGGCGCAGGCATCGAAGGGCGTGGACGCGGCATGACCCACGACCGGCACGATCTTCAGCGCGGCAGATGTCACGCGGCACGGCAACGCGGCGAGCGCGCAGCCGTCGAGCATGAGCGGACACGCCGCGAGCGCGGCGCACGCGAGCACGAGACGAAAGAACGTCGCCATGATTCACGCGGTCGTGTCGACGTGATTGCCGAGATGCGCCGGATTGCTCGGCGTCGTCTTCGCCTTCGGTGTGGCGGTGTCTACGGTCGGGTTATCGCCACCCCGCTTGATGGGCAACGTGTGCGACGACGTTTGCGTCGTGTGTTGAGTGCTCGGGCCAGTGACGTTCATGCTGCGCGCTCCTTGAAGATGAAAGACCGTTGCGGATTGCAACGGGGCAATCTTCCATGAGCCCGCGATGTGACGATCGCGCGAAAAAAACACGCTTTTCGCGGGTGCTCACGAGGCATTACGCCGGTGTTACCGGTTCTTTCCACTTCGTTCGAAACGATGCTGCAATGCGGCGAAAGCCGCGAGATGGTATGACTGTTTCGCCCGAAAAAGCGGGTTAACGTGAATTAAAAGTGGCCGGATAGCTTCATATAGTCAATCTATCTCGGCGCCGTTGCATCGGCAGTATAAAAACCCAAATACCGGAACGGCAAAGAGATAAATAGAACAACGAATTAACAGGTTATTCCAGAATCACTCGAACAAAGTCGAATAAATAGCCAACGGATGGAGGAACCACTGACATGAAACGCCGCACCGTGTTAGTCGCGATGGCCGCCGCGCCCCTGAGCGCCATGCTCCCGCTACCCGCCTTCGCACAGAAGCCGATCGTGCTCGGCTTCGCGCAGGTTGGCGCCGAAAGCGAATGGCGCACTGCGAACACCGAGTCGATCAAGTCGAGCGCGAAGGAGGCGGGCATCGACCTCAAATTCTCCGACGCCCAGCAGAAGCAGGAAAACCAGATCAAGGCGATTCGCTCGTATATCGCCCAAAAGGTCGATGTGATCGCGTTCTCGCCGGTCGTCGAAACCGGCTGGGAAACGGTGCTCGTCGAAGCGAAGAACGCGAAGATTCCCGTGGTGCTCACCGACCGCGCCATCAGCAGCAAGGACGAGACGCTCTATGTCACGTTCATCGGCTCGGACTTCACCGAGGAAGGCCGCAAGGCGGGCCGGTGGCTCGTCGAGAAGGAGAAAGGCAATCCGGGGCCGGTCAATATCGTCGAGTTGCAGGGGACAGTGGGTTCCGCGCCCGCGATCGATCGCAAGAAGGGCTTCGAGGAAATCATCAAGTCCGATCCGAAGTTCAAGATCATCCGTTCGCAGACCGGCGACTTCACGCGCGCGAAAGGCAAGGAAGTGATGGAAGCCTTCCTCAAGGCCGAAGGCAAAAAGATCAACGTGCTCTACGCCCACAACGACGACATGGCGATCGGCGCGATCCAGGCGATCGAGGAAGCCGGCATGAAGCCCGGCAAGGACATCATCATCATTTCAGTGGATGGCGTGAAGGGCGCCTTCGAAGCGATGATGGCGGGCAAGCTCAACGTATCCGTCGAATGCAGTCCGCTGCTCGGGCCCCAGTTGATGTCGGTCGTGAAGGACATCAAGGCCGGCAAGTCCGTGCCCAAGCGTATCGTCACGCAGGAAAGCATCTTCCCGATGGAGGTCGCGGCGAAGGAATTCCCCAATCGCAAATACTGATCTCCGATGACTTCACCCGTATTGGAGTTGCGCGGCATCGACAAGCGCTTTGCCGGCGTGCATGCGCTGCAGGACGTGAACCTCACCCTCTATCCGGGCGAGGTTCACGCGCTGATGGGACAGAACGGCGCCGGCAAGTCGACGCTCATCAAGGTGCTCACCGGCGTCGTCAGTCTCGACGCCGGCGAAATCGTGCTCGACGGTCGCGCGATTCGCCCCGAGTCGCCGCTCGAAGCGCAGAAGCTCGGCATCAGCACGGTCTATCAGGAAGTGAATCTCTGCCCGAATCTGTCGGTGGCGGAGAACATCTTCGCCGGTTACTTTCCGCGGCGCGGCGCGCTGCACGGCTATCGCATCGACTGGGACGCGACGAACCGGCAGGCGCGCGAGCTGCTTGCGCGCATCGGTCTCGATATCGACGTGACGCGCGTGCTGACGAGCTATTCGGTCGCCGTGCAGCAGATGGTCGCGATCGCGCGGGCGCTGAAGCTGTCGTCGAAAGTATTGATTCTCGACGAGCCCACTTCCAGCCTCGACGACGACGAAGTGCGCCGCCTGTTCGACGTGCTGCGGCGGCTGCGCGAGCAAGGTCTCGCCATTCTGTTCGTCACGCACTTTCTGAATCAGGTCTACGCGATCTCCGATCGCATCACCGTATTGCGCAATAGCCGGCGCGTGGGCGAATGGCGCGCGAGCGAGCTGGGCACGCAGGCGCTGATCGCAGCGATGCTCGGGCGCGAGCTCGCCGCAGCGCAAGCGCGTCAGGCGCCGCCCGAAGAGTCCGAGGCGAGCGCGACGGATAACGCCGTGCTCGACGCCGTGCGGCTCGGCCAGAAGGGACAATTGCAACCGCTCGATCTGCGCGTACGTGCGGGCGAAGTGGTCGGCGTCGCGGGGCTGCTCGGGTCCGGACGCACCGAGCTTGCGAAGCTGCTCTTCGGTCTGGAGAAGCCCGACGAAGGCGAACTGCGCATCGATGGCACGCCGGTTTCGTTCGCGACGCCCGCCCAGGCGATCCGTCATGGCATCGCATTTTGTCCGGAGGAGCGCAAGGCCGATGGCATCGTCGCGGAGTTGTCGTTGCGCGAGAACATCGCACTCGCGTTGCAAGCGCGAATGGGCGCGCGACGCTGCCTCACGCGCGCCGAACAGAACGCGCTCGCCGAACGCTTCGTGCGCGCGCTCGGCATCAAGGCCGCGACGCTCGACATGCCGATAGGCCTGCTCTCCGGCGGCAATCAGCAAAAGGCGCTCATCGCGCGATGGCTCGCGACCGAGCCGCGTCTGCTCATTCTCGACGAGCCGACGCGCGGCATCGACGTCGCGGCAAAACAGGAAATCATGGACGAGATACTTCGCCTCGCATCGACGGGCATGGCGGTGCTCTTCATCTCGTCGGAAATCTCGGAGGTCGTGCGCATCGCCAACCGCATCGTCGTGCTGCGCGACCGTCGCAAGGTCGGCGAGCTACCGGCGGGAACGAGCGAGGACACCGTCTGCGAAATGATCGGAGCCGAACATGGATGACACCGTGCGACGTGGAATGCTGCGTTCGGCGATGGAGCATCGGCTCGGCTGGCCGATCGTCACGCTCGCGCTGCTGCTCGCGCTGAACGCGGCCTTCAATCCGGGCTTCCTGCATGTCGAATGGCGCGATCATCATCTCTACGGCAGCCTCGTCGACATCCTCAACCGCGCCGCGCCGCTCGCGGTCGTCGCGCTCGGCATGACCATCGTGATCGCGACGCGCGGCATCGATATCTCCGTGGGCGCGGTCGTCGCCATCGCGGGCGCGGTCGCCGCATGGACGATCGGCGGGTCGGTCGCGGGCACCGTCACGCGCTTTCCACTGCCCGTCGTGATCGTGGCCGCGCTCGGCGTCGCGTTGCTGTGCGGGCTGTGGAACGGCCTGCTCGTTGCGCGCGCGGGCATGCAGCCGATCATCGCGACGCTCATTCTCATGGTCGCGGGACGCGGCATAGCACAGCTCATCACGAGCGGCCAGATCATCACGATCTACTACTCGCCCTACTTCTTCTTCGGCGGCGGTTATCTGCTCGGCGTGCCGGTGTCGATTCTTATCGTCGCGCTCGTGTTCGTGCTGCTCTATCTCGCCATTACACGCACCGCGCTCGGGCTTTTTCTGCAGGCGATCGGCATCAATCCGACCGCCGCGCGCGTCGCGGGCGTGCAGGCGCGAAGGCTCACGCTCGGCGCGTATGCATTCAGCGGATTGTGCGCGGGCGTCGCCGGCATTCTGATCAGCTCGAATGTAAAAAGCGCGGACGGCAACAACGCGGGCCTGCTGCTCGAACTCGATGCCATCCTCGCCGTCACGCTCGGCGGCACCGCGTTGACGGGCGGCCGTTTCACGCTCGCGGGCAGCGTGATCGGCGCGCTCATCATCCAGACGCTCACCTATCTGATCTATTCGCTCGGCGTGCCGCCGGAGGTGAATCTCGTCGTGAAAGCGATCGTCGTGTTCGCGGTGATGATGCTGCAATCGGGCGAATTCCGCGCGACAGTCGCGAAGTTCGCGCGCCGCCCTCTTCCTGACCGCGAGGTGCGCCGATGAATTCGGGCCTGCCCACGCTCACGCAGCATCGCAAGGAAGATACGCCGCCGCGCAAGACATCGCGCAGCCGCTACCTTCCGCTTGCCGCGACGGTATCGCTCTTCATCGCCGTGTCCGTGCTCGGCTCGGTGATGTACACCGGCTTCTTCTCGCCGCAAGTCTTTCTGAATCTGCTGATCGACAACGCGTTTCTGATCGTCGTCGCGGTGGGCGAGACATTCGTGATTCTGTCGGGCGGCATCGATCTGTCGGTGGGATCGGTCATCGCGCTCACGACGATGGTCTCCGCCGCGCTCGTCGAGAAGGCGGGCTGGCATCCGCTCGTGGTGATTCCACTCGTGCTCGCGATGGGCACCGCGTTCGGCACGCTGATGGGCTGGCTGATCGCGCGCTTTCGCCTGCAGCCGTTCATCGTCACGCTCGCCGGAATGTTTCTCGCGCGCGGGCTGTGCTATCTCATCAGCATCGACTCGATCAGCATCACGGACCCGTGGTACGCCGCTGTGTCGCAGATTCGCATACCGGTGATGAGCGGCGCGTCGCTCTCGCTCGGCGCGGTGATCGCGCTCGTCGTGCTCGCCGCCGCCGTGTTCGTCGCGCATTACACGCCGTTCGGACGCACCATCTATGCGGTCGGCGGCAACCCGCATTCCGCGCTGCTGATGGGCTTGCCGGTGAATGCGGCGACCATCGGCGCCTATGCGCTGTCGGGCTTCTGTTCCGCGCTCGGCGGCGTGCTGTTCACGTTCTACATGCTGTCGGGCTACGGCCTGCATGCGATGGGCCTCGAACTCGATGCGATCGCTTCGGTCGTCATCGGCGGAACGTTGCTGACGGGCGGTGTCGGCTATGTGATCGGCACGCTCTTCGGCGTGCTGTTGCTCGGCATCATTCAGACGCTGATTTCATTCGACGGCTCGCTCAGTTCGTGGTGGACCAAGATCGCGGTCGGCGCGCTGCTGCTCGTGTTCTGTCTGTCGCAGCGGGCGTTCGGTGACCGCGGCGCGGCGAAGCGCTGACGAAGCTATGGACTATCGCCATCCACAGCCCCGCAAGAGCATGCACGCGCGCATCGTGCAGGAACTCGGCATCGAGATCGTGAGCGGCAGGCTCAAGCCGGGCGACCGCCTGCCCGCCGAGGCGAAGCTATGCGAAGCGTATGGCGTGAGCCGGCCCGTGCTGCGCGAAGCGACCCGCGTGCTGGTCGCGAAAGGGCTCGTGCTGTCGAAGCCGCGTCTGGGCAGCGTCGTGCGTGCGCGCGATGAATGGCATACGCTCGATCCCGATGTGCTCTTCTGGACGATCAACAGCGTGCATGAAGGCGAGTTCTTTCAATCGCTGCTCGTGGTGCGCAGGATTGTCGAGCCTGCCGCCGCCGCGCTCGCCGCATCGAACGCAACGGAGGACGATGTCGCGCGTATCCGTGACGCATTCGAGCGCATGTCGCACGCGCCCACGCCCGAGGCACTGCTCGCGCCCGATCTCGAGTTTCATCGCGCCATCATGACGGCGACGCACAACGACATGCTGATGTACATCGGACACATGCTGACGCTGGCGCTGTCGGAGTCGATCAAACTCACGAGCCGTCATCCCGATACGCATGCGCTCTCATTGCCGCGGCACAAGGCGATTCTCACCGCCATCGCGAATCGCGATCCGCTCGGCGCGCGTCATGCGAGTCTCGTGCAACTCGACAACGCGCTCGCCGATGCACAAAGCGTGCTGTCGGCGGTGTATCAGGAATAGCGGCCTTACGTGCTCCGGCGCCACGCGTTGTCTTTCAGTGCCTTTTCGAAGGCATCGGCGGACCAGGCTTCATCGAGCGCCTGGCGAAGCAGCGCCTGCTGGCTCTTCGGCGCGAGACCCCCGATGGGTGGATCGCGATCCAGATTCGTCGGGAACGCATAACCTTCCGCGCACGACGCGATGACCGCATCGAGCTCGGCATCGTTCATTCGTCCCGTCGACTTGATGTCGAGCAGCACCGGAAAGATCGCTTCGCACATGCGCGCGCGATCGAGCGTTTCCATCGCGCGGCCATACGCGGACGACACCTGGAGAAGATTCGCCATGCGCTGCACGTCGTGCGTGCGGTTCGCGCCCGCCGCATGGAAGAGCGCCGGGCTGAAAAAGAGCGCGTCGCCCTTTTCGAGCGGCAGTTGAACGTAGTGAGCCTCGAAGTGCGCGCGGAAGTCCGCACGGCGCCATGCGAGATAACCCTCGCGATAACGTTGCGAGAACGGCAGCAGTTTCGTCGGGCCGCTCTCGACGGGCATGTCGCTGTGCGCGACCGCGCCTTGCAGCGTGAGAAACGGCGACATCGCGTGGACGTGTGCCGGATAGCGTTGCACTTCATCCGCCGTCTGGAATCCGAGGTGATAGTCGCGATGTGCCTCTTGCGCGTCTCCGCCCGGACGCACGACATTGACCTGCGACGTCATCTGAAATCCGGGACCGAGCCACGCTCGCGCGGCACACTCGATGAACGGATTCGCAAAGTAGCGCGCAAAAACGCGGGGTGCTTGCAGACAGAGCTTTTCCTGAGCGTTCCAGATGCGATCGTTCGCGCCGGCTTTTGCGAAATGATCGCCCGCGCTCGCGCCTCGCGCGTGCTCCTGCCGGATGATGGATTCGAAAATCGCGGTGGCTTCGTCTACGGGGCCGGTGTCCGCATACGCGCGCTTCAGTACGAACACGCCCGCGCCATCGCGCAGCACCGTCGCCCATTCCGCCTGCAATGCCATGATCTTCGATGAATCGTGCAGCACCTCGGCAAGCGCGCCGCAATCGTAGAGCGGAATCCGGCTTCGACTATCCGATGCGAATATCAGCTTCTGCGCGGTGTCGCGCTCGAGCAGGCTCGAAAACGCGTCGAGCGAGCACCCGCTTTCCGTGTACCAGTTCGTCTCGTTCATGTCTTGCTCCGTTTTCCTCAAGCATAACGGCTAATGCGAAAAGCGGACCATCATCGATACATCAAAAAACCATCAAGCCTCGATGATGAAAACGGACCGTCTTGCAGAAAGCGGCTGAAGCTCATTTCAGCGGATCGTGGCCCCAGTTCATCAGCGAATAACGCCAGTGCGAATGCTCGACGTCGTGCGGACGTTGCGCGAGGGTGCCGTTTGATATAGCCGATCACTTTGCGCACGTGCGCATAGGTATTCACCCTTCATGCTCGATCTCGAACGCCTGGCCCTCGTGCTCCAGCCACGAGCGAAACAGCACGATCAGATCGTCTCCGGCCTTTTCATCGGCGATATAGGTGCAGTAGCTGCGCGACGGCAAACGCGGACCGGCAAACGGCGCGACGAGCCGTCCCGCGGCGAGGTCGTCGGCGACGAGCGCGGTCGGGCCCATCGCGACGCCCATGCCATCGACAGCCGCCTGCAAGGTCAGATAGAAGTGATCGAACGTCAGCACCGCCGCGGGCGTGAGCGCGGACTGGCCCACCTGCGCGAGCCAGTCAGGCCAGACGCGCGGCAAGCTCGACGTATGCAGCAGAGTGTGCCGCCGCAAGTCTTCAGGCGTTCGCAGCGGCAAGCGGCGCAGCAGCGCCGGACTGCACACGGGCAAGCGCGACTCTTCCAGAAACGGCCGCATTGTGTACCCATAGAACGTGTCCGGGCCGCCACGGATGACGATGTCATGGGCATCCTTCAGGCGCTCCACCGGCTCGTTCGACGTCTCGATCCTGACTTCGACGTCGGGATGACGCACGCGGAATTTTTCGAGCCTCGGCACGAGCCAGCGCAAGGTAAACGTCGCGGGCGCATCCACGGTCAGCGTGCGCGACACCTTCGCCGACACGCCATAGCGCGCGGTGGCCTGCGCAAGCTGATCGAAAAGCGGACCGATCTCCGCGAGATAAGCCCGCGCCGCAGACGTCAGCACGACGCGCCGGTTATGGCGCTCGAACAGTGACGCGCCGAGCCACGCTTCGAGCAGGCGTACTTGCTGGCTGATCGCCCCTTGCGTCACATGCAATTCGGCCGCGGCTTCCTTGAAGCTGCCGAGCCGCCCTGCAGCCTCGAAGGCGCGCAGCGCGTTGAGCGAAGGCAATGACGGTCTCATTCACAAGAGATTTTCTAACACGACTACGCAATTTATATGCTTTGTCGCCCGCAGACAAGATAGTTATTCTGTAAATCGTCCGTCACATAATCAACATAAAAACGCATGTTCACTTACACCGGCGGAGTGGTTCTCCTCGCAGCCGTGCTTCACGCGAGCTGGAACGCGATGCTCCATGGCAACCGCGACCGGTTCCTCTCGATGACATGGATGAGCATCGCGATCGGGGTCGTGTCGGCGCTCGTCGTCCTCTATCTGCCGATGCCCGCGAAAGCCGCGTGGCCGTACATCGTCGCTTCGGGGCTCGTGCATATCGTCTATAACGTGAGCCTCGTGCGCTCGTATCGTCGCGGCGATCTCGCGCAGGCTTATCCGATTGCGCGCGGGTCATCGCCGATGCTCGTCACGCTCGGCGCGGCGCTCTTCGCGCACGAAGGCATCGGCTTGCTGCATGCGTTCGGCATCGTGCTGATATCGGGCGGCATCATGGCGCTCGCGCTGCAGGGCGGACGCGTGTCGCGCGCGGGCGGGCTCGCCGCGCTGACGACGGGCGTGACCATCGCGATCTATACGGTCATCGACGGTATCGGCGTGCGTCTCTCCGATGGCCAAGCGCTCACCTACACCGCATGGATGTTCATGTTCTACTGGCTGATGCCGGTGATCTTCGTCGCGAAGCGCGGCCTTCCGGCGCTCTGGACGCCCGTGAAGGAAGCGCCGATGGCCGTGGGCTCGTCGCTCGCGGGCGGACTCGTGTCGATCGCCGCCTACGGCATCGTGATCTGGGCGATGCAGTCCGGCGCGATGGGCGCGGTATCCGCGTTGCGCGAGACGAGCGTCGTGTTCGCAGCACTCATCGGCCGCGTGTTCCTGCGCGAGCCGGTGAGCGCGAAGCGCTGGCTCGCATGCGTGGTCGTCGCGGGCGGGGCCGTGTGTCTGGGACTTTGAAGGCGGGCTTTGAAGCGGGCTATGAAGCATGCCGCGAAGTGAGGCTCAAGGCTGCCTTTGATCGACGAATCGGGATTGCGCAGGGTTCGATAAATTGCTCATCGTGGCATTGGGCGCGATGGCAAACCGCGGCGCACAGTGTCAGTGACGCGCGTAGCGCGATGTTGCCGTCTGTGTGACCGAGAAGAATCGAGAACGACCTTGCAACCCGTACACGAATGGCATGCGGCGCCTTTGCCCGCCGATGAAGCGAAGCGGCTCCAGTTGCTGCGAAGCCTCGACCTGCTCGACACTGCGCGCGAAGAAGTCTTCGACCGGGTGACGCGCGTCGTCGCTGAACTGTTGCAGGTGCCCATCGCGCTGGTGTCGCTCGTCGATGAACATCGTCAGTGGTTCAAATCGCGCGTCGGGCTGGATGTCTGCGAAACCGCGCGCGACGTGTCCTTCTGCGCGCACGCGCTGCATTCGGGGCGCCTGCTGCTCGTCGAGGATACGCAACACGACGCACGCTTCGCGGGCAATCCGCTCGTCACGGGCGCGCCTCATATCCGCTTCTATGCGGGCGTGCCGCTGCGCTCGTCGCACGGGCTCGTGCTCGGCACGCTGTGCGCCATCGACACGAAGCCGAGAACGCTGAGCGCATCCCTGCAAGCCGCATTGTGCGATCTCGCGGCCACGGTCGAGCGCGAGATCGTCCAGCGCGAAGCCGCACGCGAGACGCGCGAGCTTCAGGAAGCCGACCGTCGGAAACTGCGCCTGTCCGAGTCGCGCTTTCACACGATCTTCCAGCAGACGCCGACGGGCAAGGCGATCGTCGATCTGAACGGCCGCTTCGTCGAAGTCAATCCGAAGCTGTGCGACATCACCGGTTATAGCGCCGATGAACTCGTCACGATGACCTTCCAGCAGATCACCGAGGAAGCGGACCTTTCCGTCGATCTGCAACTCGTCGCCGAACTGCTCGACGGCGCCAGAAAAACCTATACGCTCGAAAAGCGCTATCGACGCCGCGACGGCGAACTCGTGTGGATCGAGCTTTCCGTCGCGCTGATTCGCGACGATCGCGGCGCGCCGCTGCACTTCGTGAGCGTGATGCACGACATCACGAGCCGCAAGCACAGCGAACAGATGTTGCGCGACTACCGGCAGGAGCTCGAACGCCGCGTGCTCGAACGCACTTGCGAACTCACCAGCAGCCGCGTCGCGTTGCAGACGATCACGGACAACCTGCCGGTGCTGATCGCCCATGTCGATGCCGACCTGCGCTATCGCTTCAACAATCAGGTGTATCGCGAGGTGTTCGGCATCGAGCCGGCCGCGTTGCGCGGCAAGCGCATTCGCGACACGATCGGCGCGACGGCGTTCGGGCGCTGCCTGCCGTTCTTCCGCCGCGCTCTCGCGGGCGAACGCGTGACGCACGAGGACATCGTCTACGAAGGTGCGCCGGGGCGGATCTGGAACGCGACGTATATCCCCGAATTTCAGCGCGATGATGTCGGCGGCTTCTACATCATGTCGCAGGACATCACCGAGACGAAGCGGCGCGAGAACCAGATGCGCTCGGAAGTGATGCTGGACGTACTGACGGGCCTGCCCAACCGCCGCGCCCTTGCAGAGCAACTCGCCCTTTGCATCGAAGCGGCCCGCGACGACGACGTGCCCTTCGCGCTCTTCTTCATGGACCTCGACGGCTTCAAGAGCGTCAACGATCAGCACGGACACGATGCAGGCGACGCCCTCCTGAGACAAGTGGCCGCGCGTCTGAAGAAGACCACGCGCGCGGGCGATCTCGTCTGCCGCCTCGCCGGAGACGAGTTCGTGCTGCTCGCGCGAGGCATTTCATCGACGAGCGCGTGCAGCCGCATCGCGCAGGACATCTGCCGCGCGATCGGCCGGCCTTTCGAGCTCGGCTACGCCGAGGCGCGACTCGGGACGAGCGTGGGCATCGCGATGTGCGCCGGCGGCTTCGACACTTCCGCCGACGCGATTCTCGGCGACGCGGATCGCGCGATGTACGAGGCCAAACGCAAGGGGCGCAACGGGTTTCGTTTCGCGCCCGTGCTGGCGGACTCGGCCGCGCATTCGACCAACTATCGCCGTGAAATTTTCACGATGCGGAATTGAGGTCCGTTGCCCGAAAATCCACGCTGCATGGCAGCACGGCGCGGGTTGCACATCGGAGGATGGGCTTTCTCATCATGAGAGTTCGCGCTTAACGCATTGATTCTCCTGCATTTTTATATTGCTGCCGTCACCCCGCAAGGCAACCGGCCGCCGTCGTTTCTTCGATAACCTCTTACAAGAGGTGACGTTCGCCGATGCGAACCGCCCAGTGCTTTCCAATCACGCGGGAGTAACGCAATGCAGAATGTCTATATCGAACCGATGCCGAAGGGCCAGTGGGGACCAATCGATGGCTACACGCTCGAATTCCACGACGGCACGAAGATCACGCCGCAGGTTTATCGCTCGGAGCGGCTTGCCGTCGATGAAATCAAGCTGCGCGGGTATTCGCCGCTGGTCGCGACCGTGCGTGTGACGGACAAGACCGTCGATGATCACTGGCAGCCTGCCAATTAAAGAACCCACACGCGCTTCGCGTCTCGCGCGAAGCGCATTCTCCTTTCCAGTCTCGCCCCCGCCTGGCCGGAAGTTTTTATCCGGCGATTCGCCTTCCGCTCAATTCTTCGCTTTGCCCGGCTTCCAGCTTCCGTCGGCGGTCATGGCCGGTTTCACCGGTGATGGAATGGCCGCGACCTTTTGAAATTCCTTTGTCCCTGTTTTCGCTCGTGCAACCGGGGGAGGATTCGGCGATTTGTTCGCCTGCCGATGCTTCGGCTCCGCGCTAGCGACGCGGCGTTGCGGTTGCTCCGTACACGCACGACCGGTCTTATGCGCACACGCGGCGGCGGGTTTGGAGGCGACCTTGGACACGGGCTTGGAAACAGTCTTGGGCGCGGCTTTGCTCGAGTGCTGCACACGGGTCGCCGAAGGTTTGGCCGCGACCGGTCGTTCGCTCACGACGGCCTCGCGAGTGTGATCATCGCTGGATGCGGCAACCGCAATCAAGGGTGAAGCCGTTTCGACTGGAGGATTCGTCGAAGCGCGAGACGGCGCCTCGACGATTCGCTGCGGCGGCACGTCGGCTTTCGGCGCTGCCTGCCCAACGCTGCCGACCACCGCGACTGGGAGTGTCCCTGCGCGTGGCATCGAAGAATGCTGGTCGAAATAAGCGCGTATCAGGAAACACGCCCCAATCACGATGCCGCCCATTGCGACCGTAGCCAGTATCGAATTCGATGCGCGATGCGGTTCCATCACGGCCGCCGCGCTGGCGGACGCGCTCGCGGGCGCGGACAAACGCGGTTCGCGCCGACGCGGACGCACGGTCCATCGCACGCGCGCCACTTCGTCTTGCGCCTGAAAATGGCGCGTCACGCCGCGCGCCGCTTCGACAGCCCGCAGCGACGTCTCCGCGCCCTTCGTCAGTACCGCCCCGTGCCTGTCCGCGCCGCAGAACGGGCATACGCTTTCTTCTACGGATGAAAGGCTTTCACATCGGGGGCAGATGACGAGATATAGCGACGAGCAGCCTGCCCGCTGGTCCATTGTCACACTCCATCCGAATCAGTTCGGAAGGCCGATCGACAATCAGCGATCGCCCGGTCGCAAGTAATACATACGAATCACCGTAGCACACCGGGCAACGTTTCGGAAGAACAAACAAACGCATTGGATGCGTTCAATCTTCAGGTGAATAAGGCACTTTGGAAGATGCGTCCGGCTATGCATTCAAATGGGCGACGAGCGCGAGAAGCCGAGTGATTTCGCGCGTTCTGCGTTTCGCGCGACGGTGCGTTGAGGAAGACAAACGGTAGCGCCGGCGCAAAAATTTCAATGTACTGACCATTCAAGCTCTAATCGAGATACCGCGGCTGACCGAGCTTACCCCTTCGCCTCCATCGCCCCGCCACTCGCCAGCGTGCGCGGCAAATGCGGCGCGGTCTGCGCGATATGGTCGAGTTCGTCGCGCACTGCATCGATCACGCGGACATCGTGCATACAAGGGTCCGCTGCATGGATCGCCTCGAGACGCCGCCGCACCGCGCCGTACTGCGCACCCGCACGCCGATGGAGTTCGGCCCGCTCGCTGTAGCGCAGGAACGTCTGCAATGAGGCGAGCACGGCCGCGCTGAGACTCGTCATGCCGATCACGACGCGCACATCCGGCGACATCGCCGTCGCGACGAGCGACAGGAACGCCGACGTGCCCGTCGCCGCCGTGATGCCGATGACACCGAGGCCGAGCCGTCTGCCGCAGCCTGTCAGCCTGTCGGCCATCGTGTAGTGACGAATTTGCGATTCGCGGGCACGCCTGATCCAGGCCAGCACGAGCGCCGGCGTGTCGCGAGGCGGATCGTACGAGTCAGCCGTGCCGGTTCGTTGCGGTTGAAGGTGCAAGTCGGTCATGTTCTAAACGTTGTATGAACAGACTTCATCTTCTCCGCAAGCACGGACAGATCATGTCCCGATCAGCGCGGCGCCTGGATCACCTTCCAGCCGTTGCCGGCGGGATCGCGGAATCCTGCATCGACGCTGCCGAAGCGATCGACCGGCTCCTGCGTGAACTCCACGCCGCTCGCCTTCAACCGCTCGTAGGTGGCGCGGCAATCCGCGACGGACAGCACGAGCGGCGGCATCGCGCCCTTCGCGACCATCGCGCGCAAAGTGAGCGCGGTGGCGTCGTCGTGAATGGGCGGGCCGGGCGCGAACAGGCCGAGCTGAAACGACGGTTGATCCGGATGCTGCACGGTGAGCCATCGGTACGTGCCGTTGCGCACGTCGGTTTGAACGCGGAATCCGAGCTTGTCGACGTAGAACGCGAGCGCTTCGTCCTGATCGTCGACATAGATGCCCACCACGCTGATGCCCTGGTTCATGCGACCTCCTTCGTTGAAGATGGCCGCACTGTACCGTTCGCCCCGCGCCGCCGCTTCTCCAAAACTGCGATCGTGAGATCGGGGCGCTGCGCCGCCTTCAGCACGCAGGCGGGCACGCGCTCGAGCGCGGGAACGTCTGCGCGGGATTCGATGCGCATCGCGCCCGGACTGTGACCGGTGATATCGCGAAAGATGCGGCCGAAGGTGCCGAGGCTCTCCCACCCGGTGACGAAGGCGATGTCCGTGACGGAAAGATCGGTGTCGCGCAACAGCGTGACGGCCTGCTCGATGCGCCGCGTCAGCAGATAGCGATGCGGCGGAATCCCGAACGCCCGCTTGAACGAGCGCGCGAAATGCGCTTCGGAAACGCCGCTGACTTCGGCGAGGCGCCTGACCGGCCAGTCTTCATGCGACGACGCATCCATGCGGTCCTTGGCGCGCAAGAGGCGCCGCAGCAGCGCCGGGTCTTGCGAGTCGTCGGCGCTGTCGTGGTCGCGAGATGGCATGGCGTTCAGGGCGCGGAAAGTGAGCGGAAAGTGAGCGGCTAGTGTAGCCCGCGCGCGCAATCTTCCGCCGCAAAAGAAAAACGTCGTGCGGACGGAATCCGCACGACGCGAAGTCGCTCACTCCCTGGAGGGAAAAGAGCTGGAGGGGATGGAAAGCATCGTAGCGCGCGTCAGCAAATCGCCAAGCGCCGGAAAGCGGGCGATTCTCGGCCTACTTCGCCGAATCGAATCAATCTCATCAAAGCAACGGCAGCGTGAGCCGGATGTGGTCCGCAAATGCCGCCGTCAGCAGCGAAGGCCGGTCCCGCGCGAACTTCAGCGATATGCCCACGCCCGGCAACGCAGGCAGGCCGGGGTCGGCATTCAGCACGCAGAGGTCCGCGGGCACCGCCGTCTGCGTGATGACCGCGAAGGCCTGCCCGGAGCGCACGAGCGCGGTGAGACCCGCGAGGCTGCTGCTCGCGTACGCGATGCGATACGCCTTGCCCGTGCGCTGCAACGCCTCACACGCGGCAATGTGATCGAGCGTATCCGGATCGGAGAGCGCGAGCGGCAACGGGTCGTAGTGCGCCGAATCCATGCCCGGACAGCCGATCCAGACAAGCTGCTCGCGCCGGATCACGTCGTCGCCGGGGCTGTCTTCGGGCAGCGAGAGCATCGCGAGATCGAGCGCCCGCTTCTTCAACTGCTCGGCGAGCCGGGGCGTCGGGCCGCACACGACTTCCACCAGCGCATGGGGATGCTGGCTCGAAAACTGCCGCAACAAGGCCGGCAGAAAAACGGCGGCGTAGTCGTCCGGACAGCCGAAACGGATGCTGCCCGACAGCCCCTTGCCGCATAAATCGGCCATCGCCTCGTCGTGCAGCCGCAGGATGCGCTGCGCGTGAACGAGCAGACGCTCGCCGGGATTCGTCAACACGACGCCTCGGCCAGTGCGCTGAAAGAGCGGCTGATCGACGATCTCTTCCAGCCGCTTCATCTGCTGACTGAGCGCGGACTGCGTCCGGCCGATCCGCTCCGCCGCGCGGCTCAGCGCCCGCACTTCCGCGATGACGGCAAACGATCGCAGCAATTCGATCTCGAGCGAAAGACTCAAGGTATTAGCGCCTCTTCTATCTTGCATTAGAACTATTCGATTCTATAAAACCAGAGCGCCGACTACACTGCAAATTCCCTTCACCTTTCGAGAGGAGAAGCAAGGTGTCCCGGAACGACGACGCAATTTTTTGGCAGAACGCCAGACAGCACCTCATCCGCTACGGCGGCACATTCGAGCCGATGATCATCGAGCGCGCCCAGGGCAGCTTCGTCTACGACGCCGACGGCCGCGCGATCCTCGATTTCACGTCGGGACAGATGAGTGCCGTGCTGGGGCACAGTCACCCTGAAATCGTGTCGGTGATCAGCGAATATGCGGGCAAGCTGGACCATCTCTTCAGCGGGATGCTGTCGCGTCCCGTGGTCGATCTCGCGACGCGTCTCGCCGATATCACGCCCGCCGGGCTCGATCGCGCGCTTCTGCTCAGCACGGGCGCGGAGTCGAACGAGGCGGCGATCCGCATGGCGAAGCTCGTCACGGGGCGGTACGAAATCGTCGGCTTCGCGCAGTCGTGGCACGGCATGACGGGCCATGCCGCGTCGGCCACGTACAGCGCCGGGCGCAAGGGCGTCGGTCCGGCGGCGGTCGGCTCGTTTGCGATTCCCGCGCCGTTTCCGTATCGCCCGCGCTTCGAGCGCAACGGTCACTACGACTGGCTCGCGGAACTCGACTACGCGTTCGATCTCGTCGATCGTCAGTCGAGCGGCAATCTCGCGGCGTTCATTGCGGAGCCGATCCTGAGCTCGGGCGGCATCATCGAATTGCCGGAAGGCTACATGGCGGCGCTGAAGCGCAAGTGCGAGGCGCGCGGCATGCTGCTGATTCTCGATGAAGCGCAAACCGGCATCGGCCGCACGGGCACGATGTTCGCGTGCCAGCGCGACGGCGTCACGCCCGACATCCTCACACTATCGAAAACGCTGGGCGCGGGTTTGCCGCTCGCGGCCACCATCACTTCGGCGGCGATCGAAGAAAGAGCGCACGAACTCGGCTATCTGTTTTACACGACGCACGTGTCCGATCCGCTGCCGGCTGCCGTCGGCTTGCGCGTGCTGGACGTGGTCGAGCGCGATGGGCTCGTCGCGCGCGCGAACGTGATGAGCGCGCGGCTCAGACGCGGGCTGCTCGATCTGATGGAGCGCTTCGACTGCATCGGCGATGTGCGCGGACGCGGTCTGCTGCTGGGTGTGGAGATCGTCAGGGATCGCCGCACGAAGGAGCCCGCCGATGGACTCGGCGCGAAGATCACGCGCGAGTGCATGAAGCTCGGGTTGAGCATGAACATCGTGCAGTTGCCTGGCATGGGCGGGGTGTTTCGTATCGCGCCGCCGCTTACCGTGAGCGAGGAAGAGATCGATCTCGGGATTGATTTGCTCGGCAAGGCTATCGAGCGTTCGCTGTAGGTTTTGCCGGATCCCGGCGAAAGCCCGATTAACAAAAGCTCCAAGCACGCCCTGGACGTAGCGTCAACGATGCGCGCCCGCCGCCGCGCGCTCGATCGCGGCGATATCGATCTTCTTCATCGTCATCATCGCGTCCATCGCGCGTCGCGCGGCTTCGCGATCGGGGCCGCTGAAAATCTCGAGCATCCGCTTCGGCGTGATCTGCCATGAAAAACCCCAGCGATCCTTGCACCAGCCGCACCGACTTTCCTCGCCCCCATTGCCGACGATCGCGTTCCAGTAGCGATCGGTCTCTTCCGCGCTGCCGGTATGCACCATGAAGCTCACCGCTTCGTTCGGCTTGAAGTTCGGGCCGCCGTTCAGTCCGAGGAAGCGCTGGCCGAGCACGGTGAACTCGACGGTCAACTCCGGCCCCTGCCCCACGCCCGGCTTCGCGGACGCATGGCCCGCGCCGACGCGGCTATCGGGAAAGGTGGCGGCGTAGAACTCCGCCGCTTCACGGGCATTACCGTCGAACCAAAGGCAATTGACGAGTTCGGCCATTTCGCGCTCCTTCGGACAGTGAACAGTGCGCCGACGATATCACGCCGGCGTATCCATCCTCACCCGCGACGACGCGCCAACGTGCACGCGCTTCGAAGGCAAACGCTGCAACACCGCCTCCGCAACGATCTCCGCCGTCGCGGCCGACAAGGTCCAGCCGAGATGCCCGTGCCCGGTGTTATAGAACACGCCCGGACGCCTGCCCTGCCCGACTTTCGGCAGCATGCCGGGCAACATCGGGCGCAGGCCGCTCCACGGAATCACGCGCGCGGTCGACACATCGGGGAAATGACGCCGCGTCCATTCGACGAGCGGCGCGATGCGGTCCGCGCGGATATCGCGATTGAAGCCGTTCAGCTCCGCCGTGCCCGCGACGCGGAAACGGTCCGCGCCGAGCCGGCTCGTGACGATTTTCGCGCGGTCGTCGAGCAGGCTGACCCACGGCGCGCGATCGCGGCTCTTCGCATCGTCGAGACAGACGGTGATCGAATAGCCCTTGACCGGATAGACGTTGAGATGATCGCCCGCCATCGATGCAAACGCCCGGCTGCCCACGCCCGCGCAGATCACGATGCCATCGAACTGGAGCGCCTGCGCCTCGCCCGCATGCTCGACGGTCAGCGTGAGCCGCCCCGCCTGTTCGTCGATGGATGTCACCGACGTGTCGTAGCGGAACTCGACGCCGTGCCGCGCGCATGCATCGGCGAGTCCGCGCGTGAACTTGTGGATGTCGCCGGTGGAATCCGACGGCGTGAAGAAGCCGCCATGAAACGAGCCGCGCAAGGCCGGTTCGATCGATGCGATCTCTTCCGGCGCGACCGGGTGACGGTCGAGGCCCGCATCGCGCAGGATTTCGTTGACCCTCGATGCGGCGTCGAACTCCTTGCGGGTCGCGTAGAAATGCAGAATGCCGCGCCGTTCGAGATCGAAATCGATGTTCTCGTCCCGCGCGATGCGAAACAGATGCTCGCGCGCCGCGATCGCAAGGCGCACCGTCTCGGCGGCATTCGCACGATAGTTCGGAATCTGACGCAGGAACTCGCCGATCCAGCTGTACTTGTGCCAGCCCGGCCGCGGATTCATCAGGAGGGGCGCGTCGCGCGTGAACATCCACTTGAGCCCTTTCAGCACGGTGGAACGGCTATTCCACACTTCGGCGTTGCTCGCCGAGAGTTGCCCGCCATTGGCGAAGGACGTTTCCATCGCCGCATAGCGATGACGCTCGAGAACGGTGACGCGAAAGCCGCGCTGCGCAAGGGCGTAAGCGGTCGTGACGCCGGTGATCCCGGCGCCGATGATGGCGATTCGTGACATGACATGATCCAGATTGATTGAGCATCGCCGGCTTTGGCCACATGCCGCAGCCGGCACCGATGCCCCATCTGTCCATGTACCTGAGAGTTTCGCCCGCGGGCCGCCCGACATTCGCGTCGGCAGCCGGGGCTCCCCTTCGGTGGGCGCGTTCAGGCGCCGCTCTCCAGATGTTCCGGCGCGCACGGTCCTTTTGCCTGAGAGTTTCCGGGGCGGTTGCTCCGTCGGCGTCGTCGCGGGGGACGAGCTCTTCCGTGGCGCGTTGTCGAACTTTTTGACAATACCGGTACAAAACTGACGTGGCAAGCCCCCGTCACGTTGACAGACCGCCGCGCTCGCCGTCAGACTCCCGTCGTTCGTTCTTTCGCAGCTCAAAAATGCCGTCTTCCCAATTGTCCGTCTACTTTTTCGCGCAGGCCGCGGTGATCGTGCTCGCGAGCCAGCTTGTCGGCAGGCTTGCGCAGCGCGTCGGCCAGCCGCAAGTGGTCGGTGAAATGATCGCGGGCGTGCTGCTCGGGCCGTCGCTCTTCGGAATGCTTCTCCCGCACTGGCAGCAGGCGCTCTTTCCCAAGCCGACGATGGGCATGCTCTACGTCGCGGCGCAGCTCGGCGTCGGGCTCTACATGTTCCTCGTCGGCACGGAGTTTCGCGCGGACCATTTCCGCGCCCGCGCAAGAAGCGCGATGAGCGTGTCGCTTGCCGGCATCGTGGCGCCGTTCGCGCTCGCGTTCGCGCTCACGCCGTGGCTGCACACGATCCCCGGTCTCTTCGCGGAGAAGGTGCGGCTCTACGAGGCGTCGCTCTTCCTCGGCGCGGCGATCGCGATCACCGCGTTTCCGATGCTCGCGCGCATCATCCACGAACGGGGGCTTGCCGGCACATCGCTCGGCACGCTCGCGCTGACCGCGGGCGCATTCGACGACGCCGCCGCGTGGTGCATCCTCGCGATCGTGCTCGCGAGCTTCGGCGGCTCGTGGATGGGCGCCTACGCGGCGATCGGCGGCGGCGCGGCCTTCGCGCTCTTCATGATCTTCGCCGGCGGGAAGCTGCTGCGCCGGCTCGCGGCCGGATTGAATCCGCACGCACCGCTGCCCACGAGCGTGCTCGCCACCGTGATGGTGCTGTTCTCGCTCTGCGCATTCGCGATGGACGCAATCGGCATCCATGCCGTGTTCGGCGGCTTCCTGCTCGGCGTGGCGCTGCCGCGCGGCCCGCTGACGGAAAAGCTGCGCGACATGCTGCAGCCCTTCGTCGTCGTGTTTCTGTTGCCGATGTTCTTCACCTACTCGGGCCTCAACACGCGGCTCGACATGCTGATGGACCCGGCCATCATGCTTGCGGCCGTCGTCATCCTGCTCGCGTCGTTCGGCGGCAAGGGCATCGCATGCTGGGCGGCCGCGCGCGCCAATGGCGAGCCTTCCGGCGACGCAATGGCGATCGGCGCGCTGATGAATGCGCGCGGTTTGATGGAACTGATCATCATCAACATCGGACTCGCGGCGGGCGTGATCCTGCCCGGACTGTTTTCGATCCTCGTGCTGATGGCCGTGCTCAGCACGCTGATGGCCACGCCGCTCTTCAACTGGATCGTGCGCCGCAATGCGGCGCTGCGCTCGGCTATCGCGCGCTAGCGGGCGGGAGCGCGGGCTTAGAATAGCGGGACCCACACGTATCTCGTTCAGCCCATCATGCGCTCCTGGCGACTCGACCGCGTCTCATCGAACGGGCAGCTCGATCTCAGCCGCGCGACCGGGCTCGTGTCGTCGATCGGCAGCGAGGATTCCAACGCGCTCGCCGCCGAAGTGCTGAAGCTGCTCGGCGACGTCGCCGCGATTTCGCAGTGCACGATCTTCGCGTATGAATTCGGCAACCGGCCGCGCACGGTGTCGGTGGCGGATCATCGCGGCGGGCGTTTCCTGCGCGATGTCGCCGACACCTACGCGTGCCATTTCTACGCGCTCGACGGCAATCAGAAGATCGTTTCCTCGGCGCGCAACGACAAGCCCGGCTCCATGCTCGTGCTGCATCGGCAGACGAGCGAGGACATCGCGCACGAGGCGTATCGCGCGGCGTGCTATCACCAGCCGAACGTGTCGGACCGCGTGTCGCTGCTCGTGCAGCCGAGCGCGGATCTGTGGCTCTCCGTGAACCTGTATCGCGACACGCGCTTCGGCAACTACCATCCGCGCGAGATCGCGTTGATCGAAGCGATGGCGCCGCTCATCGCGCACGCGGCGAAACATCATTACGCGATCTGCGGGCAGCGCGACATGCCGATCTCGCATCTGATGCTCGCGCGCGTGCGCGGCCTGTGCCCGGAGTTGTCGAAGCGCGAGCTCGACGTGCTGACCGGCGTGCTCGAAGGCCGCACCGCGCAGGAAATCGGCGATGCGATGGGCATCAAGGCGACGAGCGTCGTCACATATCAGAAGCGTGCATACCGCAGGCTCGGCATTTCGAGCCAGCGGCAACTGTTCGCGCTGTGCATCGGGCCGGGCAAGGTCTGACGATTCCCCTGCGTAAGTGTTTTCCCCGGGCCGCTGACGGCCTCGCGCTGTACCCAAATTGAGGACAAGCGGCACGATTGCGCGCTTCATACTCCGACGCATCAGATGTCCGACAGAGCGACACGACCGGAGACGACAGCATGGAAACCACGAGCGCAAGCGGCGCATTAAACGCGACGCAACGCACATCGAACCCGCACACGCAGGAGCCGCCCGTCATCGCGAAAGTTTCGCGGCATCTGCTGTGGTTCCTTTTCGTGCTGTTCTTCTTTTCGTTTCTGGACCGCATCAACATCGGCTTCGCCGGCCTGACGATGATGAAGGACCTCGGCCTCACCAGCACGCAATTCGGCCTTGCGACGACGCTCTTCTATGTCGCGTACATCGCGTGCGGCATTCCGAGCAACATCGTGCTCGCGCGTATCGGCGCGCGCCGCTGGATCGGCACGATCATGGTCGCGTGGGGCCTCGCGTCGACGGCCACGATGTTCGCGACGAGCCCCGCGTCGCTCTATGTATTGCGCGTGCTGGTCGGCGTGACGGAGGCGGGTTTCCTGCCCGGCATCCTGCTTTATCTCACGTACTGGTTTCCCGGCGCATACCGTGCGCGCGCCAATGCGCTTTTCATGATCGCGATGCCCGTGACCGCGGCCGTCGGCTCGGCGCTTTCAGGCTTCATTCTCGGGCTCGACGGCACGCTCGGCCTGAAGGGCTGGCAGTGGCTCTTCCTGCTGGAAGGCTTGCCGTCGGCAGTGCTCGGCCTCGTCGTCTATCGCTATCTCGACGACAACCCCGGCAACGCGCGCTGGCTCGATACCGACGAAAAGCGCGCGCTTGCCGACACGCTCGCATCTGACCATTCCGGCGACGCGAGCGCTCCGGCGCAGCATGCACGCGGCACGAGCATCGTGGCGGAACTGCTTTCGCCGACCGTGGTGAAATTCGCGATCGCGTACTTCTGCCTCGTGAACACGCTCGCGATGGTCGCCGTATGGACGCCGCTCATCGTCAAGAGCTTCAGCGCCGATGCGAGCAATCGCACGATCGGCCTCCTCGCGGCGATTCCGCAGGTCTGCACGATCGTCGCGATGATCGTCTGGGGCCGCCGCTCGGATCGCAAGCAGGAGCGCAAATGGCACCTGATGCTGCCGATGCTCTTCTCCGCCGCGGGCTGGCTCTGCACCGCATGCTCGACGAACCCCGCGCTGCGCATGCTTGGCGTATGCCTCGCGTCGGCGGGCTCATACACGGCGATGTCGATCTTCTGGACCACGCCCGATCACGCACTGAGCTTCAGGGCGCGCGCCATCGGCATCGCGGTCATCAATGCGACGGGCAACATCAGCTCGGCGCTCAATCCGCTGATTGTCGGCTGGCTGAAGGACGCGACGCACAGCTTCACGTCGGGGCTGATCTATTCGGCGGTGTTGCTCGCAATCGGCGCGGTCATCGTCATGATGTTGCCGATCAGGCAAAACGCAGCGCAAGCCGTTTGAGGAACACGCAAGGAGCACTCGATGAACAAGCCATTCAAGCCGTATCCGTTCACGGCGAAAAAGTATGCGGCGCGCGTTCCGGCGCTGGAACAAGGCGTCGAAGTGAAGCGTCATGACGTGACGATCGTCGGCGGCGGTCCGGTCGGACTCGCGGTCGCGCTCGGGCTCGCGAATCATGGCGTGCGCTCGGTGCTGATCGAAGCGGACGATTCGGTCTGTCACGGCAGCCGCGCGATCTGCATCTCGCGGCGCAGCCTGGAAATCATCGAACGCCTGGGCGCGCTCGGCGGCTTTCTGAAAACGGGCCTGCCGTGGACGGGCGGCCGAAGCTTCTATCGCGACACGGAAGTGCTGCATTTCACGATGCCGCAGGACGAAAACCAGAAGCTGCCGCCAATGGTCAATCTCGCGCAGTATCACATCGAACAGTTTCTGCTCGATGCCGCCGAGAAGCGCGCCGACCTCATCGATATTCGCTGGCAAACGCGCGTGAAATCGATCGACGCGCGCGACGATGGCGCGACGCTGCAACTCACGACACCCGAAGGCGATTACGCGCTCGAAACCGGCTGGGTCGTCGCGAGCGACGGCGGCCGCAGCACGATACGCGAAGCGCTCGGTCTTCAGCTCGAAGGAACGAGCTACGAAGGGCGTTATGTGATCGTCGATATCGAACTGGAGAGCGAGCGGCCGACAGAGCGGCTCGCGTACTTCGACCCATCGTCGAATCCGGGCTCGACCGTGCTCGTGCACCAACAGCCCCACAACGTATGGCGCATCGACTATCAATTACGCGACGGCGAGGATGCCGACGAAGCCGTGAAGCCCGATAACGTCATGCCGCGCGTGCAAAGCCTGCTCGACATGATGGGCGAAACGGGCGCCTGGTCGCCGATCTGGATCACGATCTACAAGGCCAATGCGTTGACGCTCGAACGCTATCGCCACCGGCGCGTGATGTTCGCGGGCGATGCCGCGCATCTCGTGCCGATCTTCGGCGTGCGCGGCGCGAACTCCGGTATCGACGATGCCGACAACATCGCGTGGAAACTCGCGTTCGTCGTGAAGGGACTTGCCTCCGATACGCTGCTCGACAGCTATTCCGACGAACGCGTCGCCGCCACGCACGAGAATCTGAGCTACGGCACGAAGAGCACTGAGTTCATGGCACCGCCTTCGTTCGCCTTCGATCTCATGCGCACGGCCGTATTGAGTCTCGCGGCGAAACATCCCGAAGTGCGTTCGCTGATCAATCCGCGCCAGACGTCCGCGATCACGTACGCGGCCTCGCCCTTGAACGTCGTCGATCGCGATGCATTCGCATCGGGTCCTGTTCCCGGCGCGGTGCTGACCGAGTATCCGGTGACGATCGTCGAGGCCGGGCACGGACGCGAAGCGCATCTGACCGATCTCGCCGGCCCGAGCTTCACCGCGCTGTGCTTTACCGACGATGGCATGCTGCCCGCCGCGTTCGCGACGTTGGCGCACGCGTTGCGCTCGCGCGGATTGCCGTTCAAGGCGGTGCCGTTGAGCGCGCATTTGCATCCGCGCACGCAGGGCGTGCATGCATGGGATCACACGGGACGCATCTTCGAGCGATACGACGCCCGGCCCGGCGCGGTGTATGTGCTCAGGCCCGATGGCCATGTGCTCGGCCGCTGGCGCGATGCGCAACCCGGCGATATCGACGCGGCGATTGCACGCGCGCTGTGCGCATCAACCGATTGAACGATGGAGAACATCATGAACGATGCACAACTCGACGCTGTCTACACGCGCCTGTGCAAGACGATGACGCAACTCGGCGAAGCGAAGACGTCGCTGTTTCTCGCGCGCTTTGCATTGCTTGCAATCGGCGAGATGGACGATGCGAACGTGTCGCTCAGGTTGATCGATGAAGCGAGCGACGGTATCGCGAGTTGATTCGGGAAGAGAAGGCGTCGTGCCGGCCAGCCGCAACACGACGCCTTCGTCAGGAGGCCGTCAACGTCGCATGAGCCCCATCACCAGCGTCACGAGGAATATGACAAGGAATATGAAGAAAAGGATCTTCGCGATGCTCGCTGCGCCCGCCGCGATGCCGCCGAACCCGAGGGCGGCGCGATGATCGCCACGATGAAAAAGACCAATGCGTAATACAACATGATGTTATGTCCCTCCGGTTCAGTATCCGCCGCGCGCCCCATGGTCGCGGACAGTGGACCACTCCAAGCAAGCAGTATTCCTTACCGGATGGAGCAGAGTTTTTTCCCGTGATATCCTTGGCTCCGTCCTGCATACGCCATCAAACCTGCATCACGCCGCGAGCGCGGATCATCCGCTTTTTACACGGTCGTCAAGAACACTCGTCACCTGCCGTTAATTAAAAAAAGGGACTAGAAGCTGAAACGACGTGTTTCGACGCTCGCTCGCGCTGTTCCGCGTTATCGAATGGTCATGCGATTTGGGCACCATTCCAGCGGAGCACTTCCCGATAAAAGGGCCATGCTCGCATGGTTGACGATCTGCGGATCAAGGTCGATCGCCTCGCCATCTTGTGCACAAGACATACGCGGCGGGCATCCCACCACCGAGAAATGAAAGAGACACGTCCCGAGGCCATTTCCTCCGACGATAGATTGAAGGGTGCCGCTCATTCGGCCCCATTGGGAAAGATTGATGAAACCGGCAAGGAATTCGCTGCGGTCACGCGTTGGCCGATATATCGCGTATGGTTTGATCGCGGCCGCGCTCGTAGCGGGCGTGAGCTTTCTGCATTGGCGCCACGAGTCACGGACCGCGCAGTCGCAGTCCGCGGCACTCGCGGGCGTCGCGAGCCAGATGCGCCATGACGCGTCGGCCTGGACGCATCGGGAAAAGGATGCATCGGAAATGCTGACCGATATCCGCGACAGGAACGTCGCCACGATCGGCGTCAGTCCGGATGCGATCCTCGTCTCCACGCTCAAGGGCGAGAAATACTACGTGGCCGACCATAACGGCGCGTTCTCCAATGCACTCCTGCTCGGAGACATGAAGCCGGGCGCGAGTTCGCCCTATCAGCTCGTCTGGCTGCCCGACGCCGACGTGCGAACGGGCGTGGCGCGCTGGAGCGAGATGTTTGATCGCTCGCGCGACATCCTGAGCCTCATGTTGCCGCTGCTGATGCTCGGCGGCCTCCTATGGTTCATGCGCCGCGAGATGCGCGGCGGCGCGCAGTTGCTCGGCGAGTCGCCGACGCTGCGTTTCGACGACGTCATCGGGGCGGGCGAAGCGAAGGCCGCGCTCACCGATGTCCGCGCGTGGCTGACCGAGCCTGCACAATTTACCGGCATGGGCGTGCGTGCGCCGTGCGGCATTCTGATGACGGGCGGCCCCGGCGTCGGCAAGACGCGGCTTGCGCAGGCGCTCGCGGGCGAATGCGGCGCGAACTTCATCGCGATCACGGGCAGTTACTTCAGCGCGAAGTATTACGGCGTGGGCATTCAAAAGGTGAAGCATCTGTTCGAACTCGCGCGCAAAAACGCGCCGACCGTGATCTTCATCGATGAAGCCGACGGCCTCGGCAAGCGCACTGATACCGGCGGCGGCCCGGTCGAAGCGGAGAGCAACCGCATCATCAATCAACTGCTCGCGGAGATGGACGGTTTCGCATCGAACGAAGGCGTGATCATCGTCGCTGCAACGAATCATCCGGACAATCTCGACGAAGCGCTGCGGCGCCCCGGCCGTTTCGATCGCACGGTGCAGGTGCGGCTGCCGAGCCTCGACGATCGCGCCGAGATCCTGCGTTTCTATGCGGCCAATTTGAAGAAGAAGAACGACGACATCGACTTCGAACAACTCGCGCGTCTGACGACGGGCCTGTCGCCGGCCACGCTGTCGATGATCGTCAATCAGGCGGGACTCGTCGCGCGCAAGGCCGGCGAACGCGAAGTGGCCGCGAAGCATTTCCTCGAAGCCATCAAGATCGCGCGCATCGGCGATGTCAACGGCGCGGAGCGCGCGCTGTCCGACGACGAACGCACGCGCATCGCGGTGCATGAAGCGGGTCACGGACTCGTTGCGGCGCTGCTCGGCACGGGCATGCTCGAAGAAGTGACGATCCTGCCGCGCGGCGGCGCTTTGGGCGTCGCTCTCATCACGAAGATGCAGGACAAGCATCTGTACCGTGAGACCGAACTGCGCAACGAGATTCAGGTGCTGCTCGGCGGACGCAATGCTGAACTGCTAATGTTCGACGAAGCGTCGAGCGGCGCGGCATCGGATCTTCAGGAAGCGTCGCGCATCAGTCTCGACATGGTGTCGAAATTCGGCTTCAACGAGGATGGCAACCTGTTCAGCCTCGCAGCACTTCCGCAGCAGTATGCGGGCTTGCAACTGAAGAATTCCATCGGACACGCGAACGCCTTGCTGCACGACCTGAGCGATGAATGCTTCGCGCTGCTGCGGGCGAACGAGTCGGTGTTGCGCGCGATCGCCGATCAACTGCTCGAGTCGGAGACCGTGCCGGGCGAGACGGTTTATCGGCTGATCCGCGAGCACGCTGCCGCTGTGGAGCATGTGCAAGCGGCGGTCGACGAAGTGCTGGCCGCCTGAGCGGTTCGCACCGCAAACCAAGAGCGTGGACATGTCCGCCTATCGCGCGAAAGATCCCGAGGGGCACATCTGGACCTTCGGCGTCACCGTGCAGCGCATGAAGCCCGAGCAATGGGACGAGGCGAGCGGCCTGAAAACGCGCATGCGCCTCGACTGATCCGCATCGTCGTACCGAAGGTCAGACCGCGTCGCCGCTTTTTCTTCGATACCGGTACTCGGTCGGGGACATCGAAAACTGCTTCCTGAATACCTTGGAGAATCGCTCGCCATTCGTGAGCCCCGTCCTGCGCGCGATCTTGTCGATGGGCAGATCGCTCTTGGCCAGCAACTCGCAACTGAGATTGAGGCGGGCGCGCAAGAGATACTGCGATGGCGTCAGACCCATCTCGCGCTTGAACAAACGCAGAAAGTTGCGCTCGCTCATCGCCACGGTCCGCGCGGCGTCGCCCACTGAAATCGGACGGCCGCAATTGCGTTCGAGCCAGCGCGCGGATTCCTGTGCCTTCTCCGCCAGCGTCGTCGTGGCGATGGTGCTCAGCATGATCGGCAGGTGCTGGTCATGCGACGACGCGAGCCGGTCCGCCACCGCTGTCGCAATGTCGTAGCCGAGATCGCGCTTGACGAGCGTGAGCGCGTTGATCAGCGCATCGCCGCGTTCGGTCGTTGCCAGGCCTTTCGACGGGCCGCTGTTCCATATCCCGCGCTCCACCGAAGCCCATGCGCTGCGCGAAATGTCCGCCGCTGCGAGCAGCACATCACCGTTGCTGAGCGCGCTGACTACGACGCTTTGCGAGCATGCAATGCGCAGTAGCTCGATGAGCGTTTCGTCCGCGGCGGCGCGCGTCACGCCCGGACCGCCCGCGATAAACAGCGCGTCGAAACTCTGGAATCTCTGGCCGCCCAGCCGCTCGGTCCACACGCAAACCGACGACGAACACGCGATCGCGCCGCCGCGTGCCGAAACGAGCCGGACGCTGTAATCGATGTGATTGCCCGAACCGGGAGACTGAAGCTCGGTCGCGATATGAAATGCCTCGGCGAGCGTTCCCGCACCGAGCAGCGAAAAACCGTCATACAACAGAATGCCCATGCGCTTCGTTACTTTCTCATCAGACAAGCAATACACCTTGCTGATATCTGCATCGCCGAAGGTTATGGCTTGAGAAGACATGTCGATCTCCCTGATTTCGGTTGCAGATTCGATTCGTTCGCTGCGGTGCGAAGGCCACCCTTATTCCGTATACTTTCGTGATCGTAGTGGCCAATTCGCTCCATTCTTTTCGCCGTGGCGGGCGAAAGCATGGTTTTGGCCGAGAAATGCCGCACCCGACAATTCGACATCGGCCGCCGGCGATTTCGCTATCCGATGGAAGCTGGCGAAGCGCCGAATCGCGAAGTTGACTTCGGACTCCGTATCTGTCTGTCTCCGGAGAATGCAGGTATCGAAAGCGTCGTCCTGACTGAGAAGCGGTTTAATCGATTGCGGGGCGTCGATGATGAGCAGAGTCCGCATTTTTATTCGGCCAACGCCTGGTCGAAACCCGCCTCGGCGACCGGCGCAAGGACCCGGCCAACACCTTGCCGAAATCCGTCACTCATGCGGCCGTGCACCGCATGGTGACTACCCTCTGTCAAGACCGGCCAGCTGACGAGGCTGACGAGTCGATAGCGCAAGCCGAGGCGGGTTGGCACCACGACGATTCATGGAGTCGCTCACATGAGTTTCAGCAAGCGATACTCGCAATACTACGATCTTTTCTATCACGAGAAAAACTACAAGGAAGAGGCGGCGTTCGTCACTGGCCTGCTCAGCCGCTATGGAATCGTTGGCGGCAATCTGATGGATCTCGGTTGCGGGACCGGTCGTCACGCGGTGGAACTGGCGGCTACGGGCTTCTTCGTTTCAGGTGTCGACATGAACGCGGATATGCTTGCCCGGGCCGATGCCCGACGCATCGCGCTGCCCGGCGCCGTCGCGAAGCGACTGAAGTTCCAGCAAGGCGACGCACGTACCGTCCGCACCGAAGAGATCTATAACGCCGTCGTCTCTTTGTTTCGTGTCGCAAGCTATCAGACGACCAACGCGGACTTCATGGCGATGTGCCACACCGCCGCGACGCACCTGCCGCGCTCCGGCCTGTTCCTGTTCGACTGCTGGTACGGACCCGCTGTGCTTGCCGATCCGCCCAAGGTCCGCGTCAAGCGCGCGACCAGCGACGACACCGCCGTGATCCGCATCGCCGAGCCCTTGATGCGTCCGCATGACAACACCTTCGCGGTCAATTACACCATCATGATGACGGACTGGAAAACGCAGTGCGTCGAGACCGTGCTCGAAACGCACGTCATGCGCTACATGTTCAAGCCCGAAGTGGAACTGATGCTGGATCTGAGCGGCTTCGAAGTGCTGGACAGCGTGAGGTGGATGGGCGGCGAGCTGACCGCCGCCGATCGGTCCGCGACGTTCGTCGCCCGAAAAAGATGACGTGAAGCGTCGCGCGACGATCCGCCAGGCCTGTCAGTAAGCGTTCACGCCGCGCAGTCCCTTGAAGACCGTTGCAGCGATGATCCGCATATCCAGCCCGAACGACCAGTTCCCCAGATAGTACAAATCGTGCGCGACACGCGCCTCCATCTTTTCGATACGGTCGGTTTCGCCGCGCAGGCCGTTGACCTGCGCCCAGCCGGTGATTCCCGGCTTGATCCGGTAACGATGGATATAGCCGGACACCACCTTCTGATACAGATCGTCATGCTCGATCGCGTGGGGACGCGGCCCCACGACGGACATATCTCCGCGCAGAACATTGAAGAACTGCGGCAGTTCGTCGAGGCTCGTGCGCCGCAAAAAAGCACCGACCGGCGTCACGCGCGGATCGTTACGCGTGGCCTGACTGAGCACGCCGGCCTGCTCGCTATGCAGGCGCATCGACCGAAACTTGTAGATCGTGAAGACGCGCCCGTCCGCGCCCTTGCGTCGCTGTCTGAAGAACACGGGACCGCGTGAGCTGAGCTTCACCGCAATGGCGATGCCGACGAGCAGCGGCGCCACCGCGCAGAGCGCGGCAAGCGCGAACAGCCGGTCGAATATTTCCTTCTGCAGCACCGCCCTCTGCGAGAGCGGCGAGGCAAGGAGATTGATCGCAGGAACGCCCAGTAACTCGGACACGCCGCTCTCAAAGAGCGCGAGGCTGCGCACGTCGGGGATAAAGCGCACGTTGACGAGATCATCGCGGAACTCGTTCACGAAGCGCAGGATCACGCGCTCCTGCGATAGCGGTAACGCAAGCCATACTTCATGTGCGCTGTGTTCGCGGACGTGCGCGACGAACGTATCGAAATCGTCGAAGACAGGTGCGCGGGATGTGATCGACACCTCGGGAGAGGCATTGAACACCGCGATCGTGCGAAAGCCGGAATGGCTCGCCTCCTCGATCTTCTTCGTGACCGATTCGCAATGCTTGCCGCAGCCGACGACCGCCACGTGGTGATAGTTCATGCCCGCCTGACGCATATGGGCGAGCACCGCATGCGTGACGAAGCGGCCCGCGATCATCAACCCGCCCGACATTGCGGTCCAGTAAGCGAACCAGAGGCGCGACACTTGATCGAGCCGGTGCAGCGAGAACATCAGTACGAGCGCGCAGGCCTGCACGACGAGCCAGACGAGCGACACTCGGCTCGCCAGCACGAGCTTGCTGCGCCCGCGCCACGATTCGTACACGCCGAAGCTCGGGAACAAGGTAAGCGAAAACGCAGCGGAAAACGCGGCGAACGGCATGTAATAGTCGGGACCGCCGATGTGATCGAACCTGATCCGCGACGCGATCGCTGCGCCGAAAACCACCATGCCGACATCGAACAGCCGGGCTAGCAATCCCTGTATATCGCGCATGAGAAACCCCAAGCCTGAGATGCGATGCCTTGTTCTTGACGCACCGGGTGGCGCGCGCTCAGATGCGGCCGTAGCAATCGTCCAGCCGCACGATATCGTCCTCGCCGAGATAGGAGCCCGATTGCACCTCGATGATTTCGAGTTGCACCTTGCCCGGATTCTCCAGTCGATGCCGCACGCCGAGCGGAATGAACGTCGACTCGTTTTCTGAAAGCAGGAATTGGTCCTCGCCACGCGTGACGAGCGCCGTGCCGCTCACCACGACCCAATGCTCCGCGCGATGATGATGCATCTGCAACGACAGTCGCGCGCCGGGCGCCACCACGATGCGTTTCACCTGGAAGCGTTCGCCATGCTCGATCGAATCGTAAAAGCCCCAGGGACGCCGCACCTTCCGATGCGCCTCGGCTTCGGGCGCGTGCTGCTCCCGTATGCGCGCCACGAGCCGCTTGATGTCCTGCGCATGGGATCGGTCGGCGACGAGCACGGCGTCGTCGGTATCGACGACCACGACGTTCGTCGTGCCGACGCACGCCACCAGCCGTCCGCCTTCGGAGCGCGCATAGCTGGACGTCGCGCCCTCGAATACGACGCGTCCGCTCGCAACGTTGCCGAGCCCGTCTTTCTCCATCGCTTCCCACACGGCATCCCAGGATCCGAGGTCCGACCAGCCCGCCGCAAGCGGCACGACCACGCCCTTGCATGGCGAGTCGGCCCCGCCGATATGTTCCATCACCGCGTAGTCGATCGAATCCGACGGCACGCGGCCGAACTGATGCGGACACGGGCGAATGAAGTGACCGTCCGTTTTGCCATCCTTGAGCGCCGCGATGCAGCCCGCATGCATCTCGCCGTTGAGACGCGCGAGCGCATCGAGCCAGACGCTTGCACGCACGACGAAGATGCCGCTGTTCCACCAGTAGGTTTGCGCGGCGATGTACTGCGCGGCCAGCTCGGCGGCTGGCTTTTCGACGAATCGATCGATCAGATGAGCGCCATCGCCGAGCGGCTCGCCGATGCGAATGTAGCCGAAGCCCGTATCGGGGCGCGTGGGCGGAACGCCGAGCGTCACGATCATTCCACGTTCGGCATGATTCGCCGCCGCGGAGATCGCACTGTGCAACGCGGTGAGGTCCGCAATGGAATGATCGGACGGCATGGCGACCATGATCGCGTCTTCGCGCGCATCGGCGATGGCGAGCGCCGCGAGCGTCAGCGCCGGCGCCGTGTCGCGTCGCGCCGGCTCGACGATGATGCGCGCGCCGACGCCGCATAGCCGCACCTGTTCTTCAGTCGTGAAGCGATGCTCCTCGCCGCAAACGATGACCGGTTGCGCATCGACGTCGAACTTGCCCTTGAAGCCTTCCATCCGTGTGACCGTCGCCTGTAACAACGAATCGCGTCCGACGACGCCGATCAGTTGCTTCGGAAACTGTTCGCGTGACATCGGCCAGAGGCGCGTGCCCGATCCGCCTGCAAGAATGACCGGCACGATGCGGCGGCAGAGCGGCCGATCCGCTGCTTGCCCGGATGTCGCCGTCGTTGCGTCTGCAGAACTCGTTGCGATTTGCATGGCTGAACTCCGTGGTTTGCCACATTCGTCCGTCGAAAGAACGCTGCACCCGAAGTCATGCCCGCCGGACGGAGGTGTGAAGTTGGACCATTACCGCTGGCATCGTTTGACGAAAACGCTGCACCGACTGCCCCGGGCACGAGAGAAACCGGATCATCATGTCAAGCACCGCGGCGACCCTCTGCTCCTGCTGCGCCAGGGCGAGCGCCAGTCTGCAAGGTAGATGGAATCCGCGCCGACTCATGCGCTCGGCGACCGGATGACGTTCTCCGTCGAAGCGCCCCCCGATCAGCGAACGCTCGGCCTCATTCGTGATGTTCCAGCGCCCGATATCCCGCAAGCGTGATCAGCGCATCCCGCTTCGCTATCTGGTAGTCGGACAGCACCATCTCCTTGACGAGCGCGGCGAATGTCACCGTGGGGGCCCATCCCAGCTTCGCGTGGGCATTCGATGGATCGCCCAGCAAGGTTTCGACTTCGGTCGGCCTGAAATAGCGAGGATCGACCCGAACGATGACCGTACCCGGGGCGACCCGGCATTCCTTGGCGGACACGCTTTCCACGATACCGACCTCATCGACGCCGCTACCCTCGAAGCGAATCTTCATGCCGAGCTCGGCCGCCGCGTGGTGAACGAACTCACGAACGCTGTATTGCACGCCCGATGCGATAACGAAGTCTTCGGGCTCCCGTTGCTGAAGCATGAGCCATTGCATCTGGACATAATCGCGTGCGTGTCCCCAGTCGCGCATCGCCGCCAGATTGCCGAGATACAGACGGTCCTGTGACCCGATCGCAATGCGCGCGATGGCGCGCGTGATCTTGCGTGTGACGAAGGTCTCTCCGCGAACCGGCGATTCGTGGTTGAACAAAATCCCGTTGCACGCGTATATCCCATAGGCCTCGCGATAGTTCACCGTGATCCAGTATGCATACATCTTCGCCACGGCATAAGGACTGCGGGGATAGAACGGCGTGGACTCGCGCTGCGGCACTTCCCGAACCAGGCCGAACAATTCGGACGTGGATGCCTGATAGAAGCGGGCCGTCTTCTCGAGGCCCAATACGCGCATTGCTTCGAGAATTCGCAGAGCGCCGAGGCCGTCTGCGTTGGCCGTGTACTCGGGTTCTTCGAAGGACACCGCTACGTGGCTTTGCGCGGCCAGATTGTAGATTTCGTCGGGCTGCACGCGCTGGATGATGCGCAGAATGCTGGTCGAGTCCGTCAGGTCGCCGTGATGCAAGTGAAAACGCCGCTTTGCGACATGATCATCCTCATAGAGATGATCGATCCGGTCGGTATTGAAAAGGGAGGAACGGCGCTTCACGCCATGCACCTCATAGCCTTTGTCGAGCAGGAATTGAGCGAGATAGGAACCATCCTGACCGGTGATCCCGGTGATCAGCGCGACCTTGTTCGACATCGTTCTTTCTCCTCGTGTGCGTGTGCGACTTTCGAAGTGCAATCAGAAGGTGTCTACGGGCCTCGCCACATCCCCCGCCGAGCCGGCGCCACGATCATGCACGGCGCTGCATCCGGACTTGTCGGCGGAACATCCGCCCTGCATGCCCGGCAGGCGCGCTTATATGAGGGACGACGCGTCATGAAAGCGGGCACTCGGACGCGTTTCCTGGGTTCCTGAAGCAGAACAAGCTGAAGGGTTCGGAATTCGCCGACGAGAAACCAGATGAGCCTCGCTGCGTCCGTCGCTGTTGTGCACTGTACCTATGCCTTGCTCGCGCATGGCGATGCGACGGAAATCGCCAAGATGTTGTCGGCAGCGAAAGCACTGTCGGTAAGAACGAAACTGCGCCCGAAGCACCGGCGTGCTTCGGCAAGGCTTTGTCGGCCTACATACGGGGATAGGGAACATCGTCCATGCCGTCGGCGTCATGACCGAGCCGGGTAACGCGGAAGCACTGCCGGAGGCGATCGTAGGTCCGCTTTACCCCGCGCTAGAGAATCGTGGCTATGTTGCCGTCTTCACGGTTCTCTTTTTTGTGCATCGATCTCCTGAGTTGAAGGCATCCGTGGCGGCAACGCGGCCAATTCATCCGCAAGCGCTCCGACAGATTTTTTGATCGTCGGGTGGCCGGCGTCGCTCAGGATTTCTCGCGGCTTCGCGCGCGAAACTCGGTCGGGGACATCGAGAATTCCTTGCGGAAAAGTTTTGACAGCCTCTCTCCGTTGCTAAGCCCCGTCCGCCGCGCAATCTTGTCGACCGGGAGATCGCTACTCTCGAGCAGTTTGCATGTGAGTTCGAGCCGCGCGCGAAGCAGGTACTTCGAAGGCGTGACACCGATCTCGCGTTTGAACAAGCGCAGGAAGTTACGCTCGCTCATCGACGACATCTGCGCCGCGTGCACCACGGATATCGGCTTTGCGCAGTTTTGGACAAGCCAGCGCGCCGCTGCGCGCGCTTTCTCCGCGAGCGTCGCGTCGTACATCTCTTCGAACCTGTCGGCGAGCGAAAGGTCCGCACCGGAGCCGAGGCGGTCCGCCACACGAACGGCCAATTCCGCGCCGAGGTCTTTTTTGAGCAGCGCGAGCGAAGTCATCAAGGCCTGATCGCGCTCATGATCGTCCACGATCGCCGTTTGCGACTTGTGATGTATCTCCGGCTTCATCGAGGGCCAGTCACGTCGCGCCACGCCCGCCGCCGACAAGAGCATCTGTCCGTTACCGATCGCGGTTATCGTGACGCTCTTCGCGCTCACGCGTCGCAAGAGATCGATGAGACCGTCATCGGCTGAAGCGCGCGCGATCCCGGTCCCACCGGCGACGAAAAGATTGTCGAGGCTTTCGAACTGCCGGCCCGCCAGTTGTTCTGTCCAGACCGACATTGAAGAGGAACACGAGACGGTTCCACCACGGGCCGATACGAGGTTCACGCGATAGGTCAGGGAACGGTTCGCATCTTCCGATTGCAATTCATTTGCCGCATGCAACGCCTCCGCGACCATCCCGGCCGCGAGCAGGGAAAATCCGTCGTACAGGACGATACCGACATGTTTTACCACTGCTGAATTCCGCATCGAATAGGCGTGCCTACCCATGCAATCCACAGCTTCGAGAACGTCAGATGAAGTTGACATCACGTAACCTCCGAGTCGTTGCGTTAATGTTCTTCGTATTGAACGAGCGAATCGACTGACGGGCGTCGTCGGACTGAGAAGTCGCTTCTGAATTTGCACGTTCAGGTTACAGGCAAGAAAAAATTGCGTCGAGGGCTGGATAAAATAGGCATCCATATGAAAAAACTTCCCGATCCGTTTTTAGTCTACGAATGATCACGCACGTTCGTATAGACATCCTGCATGACGCGTACAACTTAGGAGACCTTTCGCAGCCTGCGAAAGATGCGTGGTCAAACAGCAAGTTTGGCTATATACCAGTCAGATAATCCGCCATTCAAATTTGAATAGCCCTCCTTCTGCTGGAAAACGTGGACGCGGCGCCCATTAGCGCCGAATAACATTCCCGCAATCGTTTGCGCGCGGCCGCATTGGCAACGCTACGACCGCTGCCAGGTTCGACTTATCGACTGGTGAAGTCTTTTGTCTGAATACACCGGAATGAAAATCAAAGACCGATGAGTGCGGATCGACCCATGGAACAAATGAATGGCGATCCGGCAATCGATGTCCAATGGAGGACAGGGATGCCGGATCGTGAAAAGAAGCGACGGGTTAAAGATCCCGGGCTTGGGGAAAGTCCCTACGGGGTTTCAGTGAAAGATGCGAAAAGACAGCTTTAATTCGCCTTACAGGCAATATCATTTGGTGTGCTACGCATACAATCTTCCTGGCTGCCGCGCATTGTATCCTCTTATCAAATCGCAACGGGTTAGCGGTCCATCCGCGAACAATAGTTAATCCGGCAACGGCGCGTGCGAAGTTTCGCGACTTGCAAGCATTGCAATGAGTGCCACGCCCGCGGCTCCAACGAGATACCACGCGGGCGCCAGCTTGTTGCCCGTCGCGCTGATGAGCCACGTCGCGACGAGCGGTGCGGTACCGCCGAAGAGCGCATTCGCGGCATTGAAGCAGAAGGCAAAGCCGCTATAACGGACGCGCGTCGGGAATATCTCCGACAAGAAGCACGGCAATGTGCCATCGTTCATCGTGAGCAGCGCGCCGAACGCGACCTGGATCGCGACGATCATTGCGAAGCTCGCGCCCGCCAGTCCCTTGAAAAGCGGCACCGTCAACACCGCGAACAAGATCGATGCACCAATCAGCATCGACTTGCGTCCTACGCGGTCGGATATCGCACCCATCACGAAGATCAGGCCGATGTATGCCGTGAGCGAAATGGTCGCCGCAATGAACGAGGCGCTCTCGCTCATCCCCATTTCAGTAGAGAGATACGTCGGCATGTAGCTCAGCACCAGATAGAACGCCACCGCATTCAGGCACGTTACGCCGAATGCAATCAGCATTCTCCCGCGATGCTTCGACAGCAATTCAGCTATCGGCGCCTGCGCGGCTTGATGATTCTTCTCCATTGCCTTGAAACGCGGCGTGTCCTCGAGCTTCACGCGGATATATCGACCGATAAGACCAAACGGCGCGGCCAGAAGAAAAGGCAGACGCCAGCCGAAGGACTGCAACTGCTCGCTCGTGAGCGCGGCATGCATCAGAACAACGAGGACCGAGCCCAACAGCAAGCCCGCCGCCGTGCTGGCGGGCACGATGCTCGTATAGATGCCGCGCCGTTTGTCCGGTGCGTATTCGGCGAGGAACGCAGCCGCGCCCGCATACTCACCCGATGCAGAAAAGCCCTGCACGACGCGCACGAGAAGCAGCAGAACCGGCGCTAGCATGCCGACCTGCGCATAAGTCGGAAGCAATGCAATGAGAAAGGTCGAACACGACATGATAAGAATCGACAGAGACAGCGATGTCCGCCTTCCTATCCTGTCGCCCACATGGCCCCACACGATGCCGCCGATCGGCCTCACGATGAACGAGATCGCGAACACGCCGTAAGTGGCGAGCAAACCCGTCGCGCCGTCGGTCTTCGGGAAGAACACGACGGCGATGATGGTCGCCAGATAGCCATAAGACGCATAATCGAACCACTCGACGAAATTGCCGATGAAGCTCGCACAAGCCGCACGCTTCAATATCTGCGGATCGACTTGCGTGCTCTCCTTGTGCGATACCTCGGGCATCGCGACCTGCGCGGCGACTGCTCTTTCCGTATTCATCGACTGTCTCCCGACATGATGATGCGATTGCTTCATGCGAGCCGGCGGCGACGCCGCCGCCGGATCGTGCCTTGGCCGTTCAGGCCGGGATGATGTTGTGCTCCGGTCCGTAAGGGAAGCCTGTGATGTTCGTAGCGCCCTTCTCCCCGACGACGAGGATGTCGTGTTCGCGATAACCCCCGGCACCGGGCAGGCCTTGCGGAAGCATGATCATCGGCTCCATCGAGACGACCATGTTCGGTTCGAGCACCGTGTCGATGTCCTCGCGAAGTTCGAGGCCCGCTTCGCGACCGTAATAGTGCGAGAGCACGCCGAACGAATGGCCATAACCGAATGTGCGGTATTGCAATACGCCGTATTCGGCATAGATCTTGTTGAGCTCGCTCGCGATATCGCAGCATCGAGCACCCGGCTTGATGAGCTTCAGCCCCGCCTCATGAACTTCGACGTTGATCTTCCACAACCGCATATGGGCGTCGGAGCAATGATCGAAGAACATGGTGCGTTCAAGCGCCGTGTAGTATCCCGCGATCATCGAAAAGCAATTGAGGCTGAGGATGTCGCCCTTTTCCACCTTGCGCGTGGTGACGGGATTGTGCGCGCCATCTGTATTGATGCCGGACTGGAACCAGGTCCAGGTATCCATGAGTTCTGAATCGGGAAAGCGGCGGGCGATCTCGCGCACCATTGCCTGCGTGGATGCGAGCGCCACTTCATGCTCGGGCACGCCTTCGTGAACGGCCTTTGCGAGCGCAGCGCCGCCGACGTCGCACACGTTCGCACCATGCTTGATCACATCGATTTCTTCCGCCGATTTGATCATGCGCATGCGCATCGTCTGCACGCCGATATCGACGAGTTCCACCGACGGCAGCGCAGCCTTCAGCTTCGATAACATCTCGACCGAGAGCTGATCGAATTCGACGCCCACACGTCCCTTGTTTTCGATTTCACCTTGTACGGCGCGGAAAAAGTTATCGCGCTGCCAGTCGGTATAGACGACGTTATAGTCCCCCACGGTGCGCCGCCACGGCTGTCCGCCGTCGATGTTCGCGGAAATTGACACGACTTTCTTCGGCGTGACGACGAGACCGTACTTCCGGCCGAACGAACAATATAGAAAGTCGGCGTAATAGTTGATGTTGTGATACGACGTGAACAGGACGACATCGACGTTCTCGCGCGCCATCAATTCGCGCAGCCTGCCGTGGCGATTCGCGTATTCGGCATCGGAGAACGTGTGCGTGGCTTTGTCGCCGTTCTCGATGCGGATAAGGTTCTCCATTTTCATGCACTCAGCTCCTCGGTGAAAGTCCGTTGGTGTGAGTGAATGGTAGGAGCCTGGCGGTTTTGGATATTTCCCGATTCGACGTCAAAATTCGGCTTTTCGACATCGAGGGTTAACCACGAACGACGCCTGTGAGCGCTGCTTCAAAGGGCCTTTTGATAGCGCCGGCGATCGGCTATCGGCGAGATGTTGAACTGCGCCTTATAGCGCGTCGAGAAATGGGACAGGGACGTGAAGCCGGTGCGCTCGCATACGTCTTCGAGCGTGCGCGCGGTTCTATACAGCAATTGACGCGCGCGCAGCAGGCGTATTTCGAGGTAAGCCTGCGCCGGTGTCCTGTCGAGGCGCTCCTGAAACCATCGCTCGAGTTGACGTTGGGATACCTTCACGAATGCCGCGATCTCCGCGATGCTGAGCGTCTCCTCGATATTGCTTTCCATGACCTGCAGTGCTTCATCGAGCTTGGCGTGTGCGTCGCCGGTGTATTGCCTGAGCGACGTCACCTGGCGCTCTTCGTGACCGCGCCGCTCCGCGACGAGCAATTCGAGCACACGCGCCGCGAGTGCGGGGCTGCCCGGCGGAAGCGACAGCAAATGCACCATCAGATCGAGCGGGGCAACGCCGCCGCTGCACGTGTACCGGTCACGATCCACTTCATAGAGCCGATTGGATACGGTGAGCTTCGGAAACTGCTCCAGCAGCGTGTCCTGATCCTCCCAGTGAATCGTGCAGCGATAGCCATTGAGCAGGCCGGCGCGCGCAAGAAAATAGCTGCCCGTATCGAGACCGCCGAGCGCGCTGCCGCGACGCGCCTGCAAGCGGAGCCAGTCCATGATCGCGCCAATACCCTTGCGCGGAATCGGATTCGGCCCGACGACGAACACGGCGTCGAACTCGGCCGCCTCCGGCATCGCGACATCGGGAATCACGCGGATGCCGTCGCTCGAACGCACGGCGTTACCGTTCGTGCCAATGAGCGTGTACTCGTAGACCACGCGCTCGACGAGCATATTGGCAATGCGGAGCGGATCGACCGCCGTGCCGAGAGCGATCAGCGAAAAGTTTTCCAGAAGCAAGAAGCCGATTCGCATCACACGCAGATCGTGCATGCCGAGATGGGCACGCCGCGTCTTGTCGGGCAGATTGGCGGCGGACGGCATGAGAGGTCGCTTGGCTCCCGTATCACACCATCACTTCGGGATAGTGCTCGATGTATTCCTCACCCTGGCACCCGGAATAGACAACACATCTGCGAATCAGATCGACGTCGTAGCGAACCACGCCGGCATTCCACGCGCTCTGAAGGAACTCGGGGAACGTGCTTTGGCCCGCCTGATCCGTCCGCAACGCTTTGATCAGTGCGCCGCGATCGAATGCCGGCACGTCGAGTGCGCCCTGCGCTAACGGCGCACCTTGCTGAATCACAGCACCGCGCGTCGTCATATAAAGACTCTGGCACGAGGGCAGAAACCAGACGTTCTTGCTGACGCCAGCCTGCCGAAGCACTTCCGCGAGATATGGAAATCCGCCGGACTTCGGTGTGCCGTTCATTGCGCGTCGTTGGGCGGCGGCAAGATTTTCGATCGCCTCACTCATTCCTTCTCCATTCATCGAGGATCATTCGATAGGGATCTCGCGAATCTGATTAAGCTCGGCGAGCTTTTGCAGGAGATCGCGAAGTGTGTTGCGCTCCGATTCGTCGAGCACGGAAAAGAAATGGTCGTCATTACCGTCGGCAATGGCGGTCAGTTTAGGTAGCAAGCGACGCGCGTCGCGTGTAAGCGACAGTATTTGCACACGGCTGTCATCAGCACTTGCGACGCGCGAGACGAGCCCTTTTGATTCGAGCTTGTCGAGAATCTTCGAAACGGCGCCCCTCGTCATCCCGATCGAAGCGGCCATTGCCGAGTTCGTCGAGTTGGCACGGTTCGCGATATGGTTCAGCGCAACCCATTCGGCCACGGAGATCTGCCGATCCGACAAGGCGCGTGCAAATGCGTCCGATACCTCGTTCGATACGAGCCTCATCCAGTATCCGAGGTGGCGCTCAAGAGGATCATGCGTGGCAGACAGGTTAGTCACAGATCGAATCACATTTTATGTTTCCGTGGAAACAATTTTAGTTTCCACGGAAACATATGTCAAGCTACCATCTGTGCGTTTTTCAGTACGCTGCAATGCGTACGCGATATTGCCAGCGCCGTAGACGCATACTATGGAATGTATGTCCGGGGATGAACTCCGCAAAACGCCGGCTTGAAACGAGAGAAGAATCAACACTTGAAAATGATCTGGCTCGCGAACGCGACTCTCGTACTGCACGCGCTGATCGTGATTTTTATCGTCGGCGGATTGATCGCGATCTGGAGCGGCGCCGCGTTCGGACGCAACTGGGCGCGCAACCGCGCGTTTCGCAGAGCGCACATCTTTGCCATCGCCATCGTCGCGGCACTCGCCGTCGCGGGCCTCCCCTGCCCGCTCACCGTTCTGGAAGATCAGTTGCGCGCCGGGGCGCCCGGCGCGCAAGGCTTCGTGCAGCGTTGGGTCGGCGCCTGCCTGTACTGGGACTTGCCGGGCTGGGCGTTCACGCTCGCCTATGTCGCATTCTTCCTCGCTGTGGTCGTGACTTGGCGCCGCATTCCGCCTGACGCGTGAACGGATTGAGATTCAGAACGACGTGCGGGGAAGATAGCCGCTCGGCCTGCCCTGGAGCTTGCGGCTCACCTTGAGGGCGAGCAATACCGGTTTGGTGATATGCGGGCGCAGGATCGCATGTTTGCGCACATACCTTGGAACGTACCATTCGGAACGCGTGCCCGCGTAGAACAGGGCAGCGTGTCCCGCGCGCAGCGTGCGCGGTTCTTGCCCTTCGGCGGTGATGATAACTTCGCCTTCGATCACGTAAATCGTCTCGTCTTCTTCGAAGTACCAGTTGAAACGGCCGGCGGTGCAGTCCCAGACCCAGGAGGAAGTCGTGGTATCGAGACTTTGCGACCACCTGCCGCTGCGGGCAACGGGATTGCCTTCGAGGATCCACGCCGGGTCGATCGGATCGGGCTCCAGCAACACGTCATCCAGACGCACGGACTCGAAAACGGGACTTGTCATGAAGGCTCCTTTTTACGTTGCAGCTCATCGGTCATAAACAGAGCGAGGCTCCGTCGGAAGGCGTCGGTGCCTTGCGCTCAGGGCGATCCGCATTGGTCTGATCGCATTAATAGACAAATTCGCCAGAACCCGGTTCGCGACATACATTACAGTTTGTAATGTATGTCCATCATACCTTGCCGCAGAACGGTGCAAACAGAAAAGACGTTCCTTGTATGACAAATCGCACTCGACTTCGTCACGAACGTTGCGGATCAATGCGCACCGAAGCGCTTGCGCATCGAACGAAAGAGCACGTCGAGCATTGCTTTGCACTTCGTTTCCCCAACCGTAGATCCGGTCTGCGAGTTGCGCGCGGGAAAGAATTGCGTCAGGTCGCTCGAAAAGCGCGTGCATCAACGCGAATTGCCGTGCGGACAACGGCGACGCGACACGCTCGCGCCAAAGCGTGCGGCGGTCGATATCGATCGCATCGGGATTCGCTCGGCTGGGCGTGCGTCACATCACCGATAGCAAGCGCGAACGCGGCAAGAAGAAGGGAATGCACGGAAGAATTCTGCGCATGCGCCGCCGCGCTGAGCCGCGCGAATGTCCGGAAACGGTTGTGCCTCCAATCCGATCGTAGAGACACTAAACCAGCTCACTGTTAGCGACTCTCGTTTCAGGCAGCGCGCTTCAACGATGCCCATGCCGCTTCACGAAATCCATCAAGGCAGCAAACGCGGGAGGAATGGCTGGATCCGCGGCCTTGAGCCGCAGCGCGTCGCCGCCATCGATGTTAATCCGGTAAGTGCGGCCGTCCGGCACCGGCTTCGCGGCGCGCGGGCCCGGCGCGCTTGCCTCGTCGCGCGCCGCAGCGACGAGGCGCGCGAACTCGGCGCCGTCTTGCGCCGACAGGTCGCCTTCGTCGAGTATCACAGGCCGTGCAAGTCCTGGAAAGGCGGCGAATCCGCCATCGGTCGTCAGCTCCGCATGCATCGAAGGCTCCCGTGACGTTTGATGCAAGGCGCAGCCCATGCAAATCAAGGCCGCACCAAGAAAGAGTCCAGTCGTCACAATACACCGACCTCGGTCCATCCTTTCCTGACCGCCGACGACTCCGCGCTGCTCGCGCCATAGAGCTTGCTCGCGGTGGAGAGCGTCAACTTCGCGAACGTCTTGAAGGTCGCCGTCGGCTTGAGATGCGAGTCGGTCAGGGTCTCGTACCAGATCCGTCCCGCCTTCTCCCACGCATATCCGCCGATTTCCAGCGCGGTCACGCAAAAGGCCTTGTTCGGAATGCCCGAATTGATATGCACGCCGCCATTGTCCTGCGTCGTGCGAACGTAATGGCTCATGTGGTCCGGCTGCGGGTCTTTGCCGAGTCTCGGATCGTCGTAGGCGGTGCCGGGATTTTTCATCGACCGCAACGCGACGCCGTTCACGCCGTTGGCGAGCAGTCCTTCGCCGATGAGCCAGTCCGCCTTGTCGGCCGTCTCTTTGTTCGCATACTGCTTGATGAGCGAACCGAACACATCCGACACCGATTCGTTCAACGCGCCCGCCTGCGCCATATAGTTCAGACTCGCGGTGTGCTCCGTCACACCATGCGTCAACTCATGACCGATCACGTCGAGCGCGATGGTGAAACGATTGAACAGTTCTCCATCGCCGTCGCCGAAGACCATCTGCTGTGAATTCCAGAATGCGTTGTCGTAATCGGTTCCGAAATGAACCGTTCCGGTGAGCGGCAATCCCGCATCGTCGATGGAGTTGCGGTGGAACACCTCGAGATAGAACTCGAAGGTCGCGCCGAGTCCGTCATACGCCTCGTCGACTGCATCGTCGTTCACGGGCTTCCCGCCTTCAGCCCGAACCACCGTGCCCGGCAGCGTCTCTGTGTGGTTGGCCGTGTAGATCGTCCTGTTCGCGGAAGGGGCCGCAGCCGTGGGCATCGGCGCGGCACGCCGTGGCGCGAGTGCTGCCTGCACGGAACGGAAATGCCGCATCGTGTGGTCCGTCGACAAGGTGTCGATGGCGATCTCACGCTGTTTCGCATCACCATGTTTTGCGATGTGCTCGAGCATATGCGGCGGGAGAATGCAGTAAATCGAACGCGGACGTTCCGGCTTCGGGTGATTGCACATGATGCTGTCCTTTTTCATAGCGATTGGGATGGCGACCGCAGCTACGACGAAGAATCTAGACGATGAAACTGAATAGTCAATGCGGCGCTTTTACCGAAACGTGGCGAGACGCGAGGTCCTCGTGAACTGCTTCATGCACGTGTAACGAGTGGACGTCGTTTTTCGAGTCTACAAAACACATAGGTATGCTTACTATATTGATGATAAAGAGAAAGAAAGTCACCGTTTGCGGCTTGCGGATAAACATCTGCTCCTGACCGGCGATTTTTGAAGCTCGCCTGCATGCGTCTCCCGGTCATCTGAAGGTTTACGCAAATCATCAGTTTGTTGGCCACCGCACCGAAAAGACGAATCGAAAAGATGTTAAATCTTCCAAAACGTGCAATGAGAAACTCAAGAAAATGCGCGACCTTATTAGAAAATTCGGCGGCCGAGGGACGCGTGACGCTGCCAGCGTCGCGTTTTACCGAAGCACGCGCGCCTGCATCGGTAATTTCGGAAGGGGAGGCGACGCATGACGCCGCTTGTCTTCGGGGGCCGTTTCGGGTGGCTTCATGCGGGTCAGGGAAGCCACGGCGTCGTGCTGTGCAATCCCTTCGGACATGAGGAGGCGTGGGGACACAAGGCCATGCGCTATCTCGCCGAGGAGCTTTCCCGGCGGGACATTCCGGTCCTGCGCTTCGACTATCTTGCAACGGGCGATTCGGTGGGCATCGATCACGAAAGCGATCGGCTCGACGACTTCGTCGCGGATATCGGCGCGGCGGTCGAACGCTTGAGGCATGAAACAGGCGTGACCAGGGTCACGTTGTGCGGCTTGCGTCTGGGCGGAACATTGGCGGCGCTCGCATCGCATCATCCGCTCGTGGATTCGCTCGCACTGCTCGCGCCCGTCGTGAAGGGACGCCACTATCTGCGCGAATTGACTGCCTTGCGCAGCACGTGGGTCGAGAATCTTCCCCTCGACGTGCGCGCCCGGCAGATGGATTCGCCCTATCACGTGCTCGGTCAGGTTTATAGCGAAGCGTTTCGCAACCGGTTGAGCGGCCTCGATCTCGGCAAGTCCATGAGCCGTCATCCCGCTCTACCCAAGCGCGTGTTCGTGGCCGATATGCGGCCCGGCGCGAGTCAGTCGCTCTGCACCGCATTGCGCGATCGTGGCGTCGACGTGCAAGCGGACAGCTTCGACGACTATTTCGAATTCATGCAGGAGACGGCCTCGTCGACGTTGCCGGAGAAAACGCTCAAGCGGACTGCGCAATGGATCGCCCAAGGCATGGCCGAAGACGAGCTCGGCGACCTCGCGCCGGCTCGCACGAGAAAGGCGTCCCGGCCGAGCATGAGCGACGATGCGATCATCGAAACGCCGGAGGCCGTTGAGCGCCCGGTGATCTTCGGCGCGGCCGGACTCTTCGGCATCTTGTGCGAGCCGCGCGACAGACTCGCGGGCGGGCCTGTCATCGTCATCACCAACACGGCGGGCAGCGTGCATCAGGGCGACAGCCGTCTGTCCGTGCGCTTCGCGCGGGAAATGGCGCAACGCGGTATCGCATCGTTGCGCTTCGACGCGCGCGGCATCGGCGATAGCCCCGCCCGCTCGCCCGACGGAACGCTGGACACGATGGCCTCGATTCATGCGGAAAGCACGATCGATGACGTCGCGACCGCGGGCGCATGGCTCAAGCGCAAGGGCTACGACAACGTCATCGCGTTCGGCATCTGCTCGGGCGCGTATAGCGCGTTGCGCGCATCGCTCGTCGAGCCGGCTATCGCGGCCGTGATCGCCGTGAACCTCCAGCGTTTCTACATACCCGAGCGGCTGACCCTGCAGGAACTCAGGAACCAGCGGCGCAACACGATGGCGCGTCTCGGGCCGGCCATCCTGAAGCCCGGGAAATGGTGGCTCGTGCTGAGCGGTCAACGCGGGTTCAAGCCGATCCTCAAGGCTTTCGCATCGAATGCGGCGGCGCGGCTGCAGTCGCAGTTGCTCGGCGTAACCCGCAGGAAACCGGTGCATGCAGGCGGCAACGAATCGCTCACGGACCCGCACAGTGTCGTTCACGCCCTCGAACGCAAGGGCGTGCGCACGTTGCTCGTGTACGGCGCGGGTGACGAAGGCCTCGATCAACTCAATGCCCACTTCGGCCGCCATGGGAAGAAGCTCTCGCGAACGGCGAGAGTGAAGGCCGCCGTTTGCGGGGATGTCGATCACGCGCTCTATGACACGCGCGCGCTGGCGAGCGTGATTGCGCTGTCCGAGACGTTCATTCAGGATCTGCAGCCACGAAGCGTGCCGGTGATGGAACCTGTCGCACCGCTCGGCGTTTCCCAGCAACTTTGAGTTGATCTTCATCACCTCGTCTTCGGTACGGTCGCGACCTGCTTTCTCTTGCGCGGGTCCGTATCGAAGACGACATGCCTCAATCGCGACGATGTTCGTCCGACGCCAACATCCCTCCCCGATCTGTTTTTCGCCGACCGACACGTTGCCTCGATTTTCGCTTCGAAGAAACGATGCAAAGCCGCGTCATCTTCTTGTTTTCTCCATTGATATCAGCCGGTTAGATTAACCGAACAGATCTTCTAGCCTTGCCTGGCACAGCCCTCGCATATGTAGCTGCGAGCGCAACGATTGATGCTCATCCAACCAAACCCAGTCCAGGAGCTACA
>NZ_JALQDI010000072.1:0-1482 GCF_023631305.1 Caballeronia sp. INML3B | reverse complement strand
ATCATGTTGAAAATCGACAACCTCGCTGTCAGCAAAGAACTCGGCCGCGCTGAAATGGGCGCTATCGTCGGCGGCGCAAGCATCTTCCAGAACAACGGCGTCAACTACAACTCGATCAGCGGCTTTGCCTTCGCGAGCCCGCAAACCAACGTCGCTCCCGTGACGCAGGTCGATGCCTCCACGCATACGGACGTCGATCTGAAGAACGTGACGAAGTCGCTCGACGCAGTGGGCAGCCTGCTCGGCGGCGTGAAGCTGTAAAAGCATCACCGCTCGAAGGGAGAAGGAACCACGACGTTTCCTTCTCCCTCTCTTCGCATTCCTGCTTCGACATTCATTCGCAGGCCCTCGCGCGCAATGCGCGAATTCACGCGGCCGTTTCTCTCTTTCGCACGGGTCATCACCGAGTACTCGGCAACGCGGACAACGTCTGCGCAGTCGCCACGCTACTGCGTCGATGGTGTTTCGATAACCGTCGATTCGAGTTGTCAGCGCCATGCCGACACGTCCGCGCAAGCTGTCTCCCGGTATCCAACGAATCCATACCGCCGATGCCCCGCGAATCGCCTGTCTCACGCTCTCCAGCGTTTATTCGGCTTGATTTTCAACGAGTTGGATTAACCGAACAGACCTTCCAGCAACGCCTGGCACGGCCCTCGCATATAGAGACGCGAGCGCAACGATTGGTGCTCATCCAACCCACACAGTCCCAGGAGACACATCATGCTTAAGATCGAAAACCTCGCCGCTAGCAAAGAACTCGGCCGCGCTGAAATGGGCGCCATCGTCGGCGGCGGGAGCATCTTCCAGAACAACGGCATCAACGCCAACTCGATCAGCGGCTTTGCTTTCGCCAGCCCGCAGACCAACGTCGCGCCGGTGACGCAAGTCGATGCTTCGACCCACACGAACGTCGATCTGACGAACGTCACGAAGTCGCTTTCGTCGGTCGGCAGCCTGCTCGAAGGCGTGAAGCTGTAAAGACAGGCATCCTCGAAGGGAGAAGGATTCATTTCCTTCTCCCTTTTCTCTTTTCTCTTTTCTCTTTTCTCTCGCGCTTCAATCCCTCTTCCCACTGCGACGCTCAACATCCGCGTCCGCATCACATTGCATAACGTTCGTTTTCCGAATTAAAACTTCACGTCGTTCATTCCGAAGCCGATAACTTTGTTTGAATCGGGATCTCACGGGCCCCTACCTGTTCGCATTGCGTTTTGACTTTTACCGCTGCCAATACCGCCCCCTGTTCGTCGCCCACCGACAACGTCCCCACTTCTGTTTTTCCGCCACCAACAACTTGCCCCGTGTCGTGCAATCCAAAGTTGCCTTCAAACCTGCATCGTCTCGGATATTTTTGATTAACAATCAATGCATTAGCCTAACCGAACAGATCCTCTAGCCTTGGCTGGCACAGCCCTCGCATATGTAGCTGCGAGCGCAACGATTGATGCTCATCCAACCAAACCCAGTCCAGGAGCTACA
>NZ_JALQDI010000071.1:0-43251 GCF_023631305.1 Caballeronia sp. INML3B | reverse complement strand
TCAGCAAAGAACTCGGCCGCGCTGAAATGGGCGCCATCGTCGGCGGCGCAAGCATCTTCCAGAACAACGGCATCAACTACAACTCGATCAGCGGCTTTGCCTTCGCCAGCCCGCAAACCAACGTCGCCCCGGTGACGCAGGTCGATGCCTCGCAGCACACCGACGTCGACGTGAAGAACATCACCAAGTCGCTCTCTTCCGTCGGCAGCCTGCTCGGCGGCGTCGCGGTCTGATCGCTCGCCTCATCGAATCCACACCATCATTCCGGAGAACCATCATGTTGAAAATCGACAACCTCGCTGTCAGCAAAGAACTCGGCCGCGCTGAAATGGGCGCTATCGTCGGCGGCGCGAGCATCTTCCAGAACAACGGCATCAACGCCAACTCGATCAGCGGCTTCGCTTTCGCCAGCCCGCAGATCAATGTGGCGCCGGTGACCCAGGTCGATGCATCGCAGTACACCAACGTCGATCTGAAGAACGTCACGAAGTCGCTCGACGCCATCGGCAGCCTCCTGCACGGCGTAAAGGTCTGAAGCAGCACCGTCGACAGGAGAAGGAACAAACGTGCTTCCTTCTCCTCTCTTCACGCTTCGGTGTCGGTGCGAAGAGATCGAAAAGCAGATAGCCTGAAGGACACCTGTTCACAGCATTGCCATGAAGCGCGCCGTTCGCGCGCCGATTTCACACCACAGTTATCATCGGCTTCGTCACCCCTCCGAGCGTGAAGCCATGAGCACACTTCCTTATCGCAGCGCCCTCATCATCGGTGCCGGGAGCGGCATCAGCGGCTCTCTCACCCGGCGTCTGCGCGCCGAGGACATTCCCGTCGTCATCGCGGCGCGCAACGTCGACAAGCTTTCAATACTCGTCGATGAAACCGGCGCAATCGCCCTGCCCGTCGATGCCTCCGATGCCGGCCAGACGGCAGCGCTCTTCGCCGAAACCGACAAACGCATCGGCGCCCCGGAAATCGTGATCTACAACGCGAGCGGGCGCACTCGCGGGCCGATCGCCGAGCTCGACGCAGCGGAGGTCGAACAGGCTGTCGCCGTCTCGGCGCTCGGCGCGTTCCATGCGGTCCAGCAGGCGGCGCGGCGCATGATTCCCGCGGCCAGGGGCGCGATCCTGCTGACCGGCGCGACCGCCGGCGTGAAGGGATTCGCGCTGTCCGCGCCATTTGCCATGGGCAAGTTCGCGTTGCGCGGCCTAGCGCAGAGCGCCGCACGCGAACTGGCGCCGAAGGGCATTCATGTCGCGCATTTCGTCATCGATGGCAGCGTTCGCTCCGACGGCCGCGCCGATCCGCCCGATGCGCCGGACAGCACGCTCGATCCCGATGCCATCGCGCAGACCTATCTGGACGTCCTGCGTCAGCACCGCAGCGCATGGACCTGGGAAATCGAGCTGCGGCCGTGGGTGGAGAAGTTCTGAGCATCAACCTTCGGCAGCGCCCGCCCGTATCTCCTTCACGCCGCGCCCGAGCCGCCGGCGCAACAGCGTGCGCAAGGTCGCGCCGTCCGCATAGCCGACCTCGGCGGCGATCGCCTCGATATCGAGCTGGCTCGAACGCAGCAGATGCACGGCCCGCTCGACACGAAGGTCCTGAAAGTACGACAGCGGCGACTTGCCGAGCACCGCTTCGATACGCCGCTGCAACGTGCGCGTGCTCGTCGCCAGCGCGTGCGCGGCCGCCTCGAGCGAAAAGCCCTGCGCGAGCCGCGCGCGCGCCCAGCGCTCGAAGCGCTCGACCATCGGGTCCGCGCGCGCCAGATGATCCGGAATCATGTAAGGCGCCTGCGACGGACGCGCGTCCACGATCAGATAGCGCGCCACCGTCGCGGCCAGTGCGGGGCTCGCCTGATTTATCAGCCACAGCGCGAGATCGAGATGCCCCATCGCAGCACCCGCCGTCGTGAACTCGCCCGATGGCACGAGCATGCGCGCGCTGTCGAGGCGCACGGCCGGATAGCGTTGTCGAAACAATGGCGCGAGCCACCAGCTCGTCGTGGCCTCGTGACCGTCCAGCAAGCCGGATTCCGCCAGCACGAACGTGCCGATGCACGCCGCCGCGATCTTCACGCCGTCCGCGTGCTGCTGCGTGAGCAGCTGCATGGCATCGATCACGTCGCGGCGAGCGAGCGCCGGCAGCAGTTGAGCGGGCATCTTGGTGGCGGGCGCCGGCACGATCAACCAGTCGGGGCGCGTCATCGCGCTCGCTGGCTTGACCGGCACGCGCATGCCGAGCGCGGTGCGCACGTCGCGCCTCACGCCGATCAATTCGATTTCGAAGCGCGGGCCGGCGCCCGGCTCCAGCATGTCGGCCAGCTCGTTCGCGATGGTGAAGGCGTCGAGCACGGCGGACAGCGCCGTGTCGAATACGCCGTCAAGGGCGAGAACCATCGTTCGCATGGCGTGAATGATTCTAAAAGTGTCATTTCCGACAATAGCCGGAGTGCGTCGAACTGTCTAGAGTGACGCTTATCCGATCAACTTTCTCATCCGGAGCAGACATGAGCTTTCCGACGCAAACGGGACTCGACCGCCCGATCTGGACCGCGCTGACCACGAAACAGGCGCATCTCGGCCTCGGCGATGCGCTCGCGCGGCGTTTCCATACGGAGGTCGCGCCTTTCGCGGCGATCGCGTCGGACACGCCGGACGCATGGCGCGCGCTGCACGCGCTGTTGCAGCCCGGCGAGCTGGTCGCCATGCTGTCGGCGGATGCGGTCGCGGGCATCGATGCCCTGGAGGCGAAGCGCGTCGGCACGATTCATCAGATGGTCGCGACGCGGCCCTTCACGCAAGGCGTCGACGACAGCGGCGTGATCGCCCTAGGCCCCGCCGATGTCGACGACATGCTCGCGCTCGTGCAACGAACCAAGCCGGGCCCGTTCGGACGGCGCACGCGCGAGATGGGCCGCTACATCGGGATTCGCGAACACGGGGAGCTCGTCGCGATGGCGGGAGAACGCATGGCCATCGACGGTTATGTGGAGATCAGCGCGGTGTGCGTCGACGAACGCTGTCGCGGGCGCGGTCTCGCCGGCCGGCTGATGAACATCCTGCGCGGTGAAATCGGGCTGCGCGGCGATACGCCGTTCCTGCATGTGTTCAGTCACAACGAGAGCGCCATCGGCCTGTATGAACGGCTCGGCTTCCAATTGCGCCACGCGTTCGTGCTCACGCAGGTCAGTCACGCCGCGCCCGGCGCCGCGCGTTGATGTCTTTTGCAACGGCCCGGCGCACGCCGCTCGCGGCCGTCTGCCGCCGATGATCGCTCACGCGGCGCGGTCGAGCCATGCGCGCCAGCCGCCGTACTGCGTGATATCGACGGCGCCGTTGAGCGCATGCGCCTCGCAGACGAAGCCGGTTTCCCAGCGGCCGTCCGCGAGTTCGACCTTGCCGAGCGCGAGCGGCGCGGGAATGCCCGCGAGAAACGAGCCGACCTCCGCGCTCGGCAACGCCCACACTTCGACCGCGATCGCCGCCCCGTTCGCATCGTCGCGCATCATGCCGGGCCGTTGAACCGGCCCGCCCGCGAGTGCAAACAGGCGATAACGCGGCGCGCTCGATGTCGCTTCGACGAGGCGCGCGCCGCGTGCGGCCAGTTGCCCGTTCAGCGGCAAACCCGTGAGATGCGCGCCGCATACGACGAGCTTCATCCTGTCGTCACGCGCGGCGCGCGCGGGCGTATCGCCGTCCTGCCGCGCGCCGCCGACGAGCGGCACGGCGAGCTTGCGATGCAACGCATCGGCGACGCTCAGCAGATATTGATCGGTGAAAGCGCGGCCGAAAAGCGTCACGCCCCACGGCAGGCCATTGCGCATGAACCCCGCGGGCGTCGCGACGGCGGCGTAATCGAGCAGATTCATGAAGTTTGTGTAATGCCCGAGCAGCGAATTCGCGCCGATCGGATCGCGCTCGAGCTCGGCGAGCGTGACCGCACGCGGGATCGATGGCGTCAGCACGCAATCGAGATCCGCGAGTACGGCGTCGCAACGCTGCTTCAATGCCTGAAGCCTGTATTGCGCGCGAAACGCATCGACGGCGGTGACGCCCGGCGCCTTCGCGAGCACGTCGCGGATCACGGGCAGCACGGCATCGGGCTGCGACTCCATCAGCGCGCCGGCGACGCTATAGCGCTCCGCGACCCACGGCCCTTCGTAAAGCAGACGCGCGGCTTCGATAAAAGGCGCGACGTCGATGTCGATCGCCTCGCCGCCGAGCGCTTCGAGCGCCGCGCGCGCGTTCGCGAAGAGCGCGGGACTTTCGTCGCAACCGGCGAACTCGAGTTGACGCGGCACGCCGAAACGAAAGCGCGCCACCGTGCCGAACGCGGCGGCATCGTTCCATTGCGGATTCGCGCGGCTGTACGGATCGGCGGGATCGTGGCCTGCCGTGAGCGCGAGCAGCGTGCTCGCCTCGCTCGCCGTCGCGGTGAAATAGGTCACGCAATCGAGCGTGCGGCACGCGGGCACGACGCCCGCCGTCGAGAGCAGGCCCTTCGTCCCCTTCGTGCCGACGAGATTGTTCAACGCAGCGGGCACGCGGCCCGAGCCGGCGGTATCGGTGCCGAGCGAAAAGCTCGCGACGCCCAGCGCGACGGCCAGCGACGACCCCGCGCTCGATCCGCCGGAAGGATAGTCCGCAAGCACGCTGTTGCGGCACTTTCCGTACGGCGAGCGCGTGCCGTTCAGTCCGGTCGCGAACTGGTCGAGATTGGTCTTGCCGACAGGCACCGCGCCGAGCGCGATCAGCCGCGCGACGAGCGTCGCAGATCGCTGCGGCGTGTACGCGAACGCGGGGCAGGCGGCCGTTGTCGGCACGTTCGCGAGATCGATGTTGTCCTTGATTGCGAAGGGCACGCCGTAAAGCGGCAGCGAATCGATGTCGCGTGCATCGAGCGCCGCGAGATACGGCTCGATTTCGTCGTCGTCCAGCAGATGAATGAAGAGCCGATAGTCGGCGTTCAACGCGCGAGCGCGCGTGCGCAATGCGCCGATCAGCGCGCGCGGCGTCGCACGGCCTTCGCGATACGCGGCGCGCAAGGCGGGAAGACGCAGGTCGAATGAATCCATGTCCGATGATTCCTTGTTGGTCTGAAGTGTGTCACGCGCGCTGTTCGATCACGACGACGCGCTGCCCCGCGCGAACCGACGAACCCGGCGCAACGTGAACTTCTCCGACGATGCCCGCACACGGCGCGATAACCGATATTTCCATCTTCATCGATTCGATGACGACGAGCACGTCGCCCGCTTCGACGCTCGCGCCGGCCTCGACGCGCACCTGCCACAGATTGCCCGCAATTTCGCTATCGACGGCGATCTGGCCATCGGCGAGCGGCACGACGTCCGCATCGGCGGCGACGGGTGCATCGAGCGCCGTCTCGTCGCTGCCCGCTTCGTGCCAGCGTTGCCGCTCCGCCTGAAACGCCGTTTGCTGATGCGCGCGAAATTGCGCAATGCCGTCCGCTTCGCGATCGAGAAACGCCTGATAGCCGGCGAGAGACAGCTCTGTCTCCTCGATCTTCAGCGGATACCGCCCAAGCGGAAACGCCTCGCGTATGCGCAGCAGCTCGTCGGCGGAGACTTCGTAGAAGCGGATCTGATCGAAGAAGCGCAACAGATACGGACGTCCCGCGAAATCCGCGACGTCGCGATAGCGGTTCCACATCTGCAACGTACGCCCGACGAACTGATACCCGCCCGGCCCTTCCATGCCGTACACGCACAGATACGCGCCGCCGATGCCGACCGAGTTCTCCGCCGTCCACGTGCGCGCGGGGTTGTACTTCGTCGTCACGAGCCGATGACGCGGATCGAGCGGCGTTGCGACCGGCGCGCCGAGATAGACATCGCCCAGGCCCATCACGAGATAGCTTGCATCGAACACGACGCGCTTCACGTCGTCGATCGAATCGAACCCGTTGATGCGGCGGATGAACTCCAGGTTGCTCGGGCACCACGGCGCGTCCTTGCGCACGGTGGTCATGTACTTGTCGATGGCGAGCCGGCACGCGGGATCGTCCCACGAGAGCGGCAGATGCACGACGCGCGACGGCACGCGCAAGTCCTTTTGCAGCAGCACGCTTTGCCATGCCGACGCGACGTGCTCCAGCAGCGTGTCGAGCGGCAATCGTTCCGGCTGATAGTGAATCTGCAGCGAGCGGATGCCGGGCGTCAGATCGACCACGCCCATCAACTGCAATGCTTCGAGCGATTGCATCAACGCATGGCCGCGAAAGCGCAGCACGAGATCGAGTTCGGGCGGGCCGATTTCGAGCAGCAGATGCGTATCGCCGGACAGACGCGCGACGAGCCGTTCATCGCCTTCGCCGATGCTCAATACGATCGGCGATTGCAATGGCGTTTGCCGTGCAGGGTCTTTGCGCGCGGTCGCGATATCGACGGGAACGAAGCGCACCTTGTCGCCCGCCTTCAACTGGCCGATCTGCCACAGGTCCGCTTCGATCACGGTGACCGGACATACGAAACCGCCGAGGCTCGGACCGTCTGGACCGAGAATCACGGGCATGTCGCCGGTGAAATCGATCGCGCCGACGGCATACGGATTGTCGTGAATGTTCGAGGGATGCAGACCCGCTTCGCCGCCATCGGTACGCGCCCACTCGGGCTTCGGACCGATGAGACGCACACCGGTGCGGCTCGAATTGAAGTGCACTTCCCAGTCGGTTTCGAAGAAGCGCTCGATATAGGACGCAGTGAAGTATTCCGGCGCGCCGTGCGGACCATAGATCACGCGCAGCACGCGCACATCGTCGAGTCGATGCGTGAGCGTGTCCGGCAATGTCGCGCCGGTTTCACGGCTCGTCAGCGGATGAACATGCAAAACGTCGCCCGCACGCAATGCGCGCCCGCCATGGCCGCCGAACTGGCCGAGCGTGAACGTGCTGCGGCTGCCGAGATAGTGCGCGACATCCAGCCCGCCACGCACGCACAGATACGCACGCGCGCCCGCGCCGCGGATGGTGCCGAGCGCGAGCGTGGACCCGGCTGCGACGAGGAAGGTCGTGTTCATCGGCTGCGCGATGTCGTCGAGCATGACGGGCAGCGTTGCGCCCGTTATCGCCACGACCGCATCCGTGTTGAAGCGCAGCGTCGGACCGCTCATCGTGATTTCGAGCGCGGCGGCATCTTCGCCATTGCCGAGCAGACGATTGCCGAGCTCCAGCGCGCGACCGTCCATCGGGCCGGATGGCGGCACGCCCACCGCCCAATAACCTTGCCTTCCCGGATAGTCCTGCACGGTCGTTTGCGTGCCGCCGCTCAGCACTTCGAATGTCGATGCGCGATAGCGCAAGCCTTCGAGACAACGCGTCCACGGATGACCGCTTGCGAACGGCGCATCCGCGAGAATCTGCCGCAGATAACCGCGATTCGTTTCGACGCCATAGATGCGCGTCGCGTCGAGCGCGGCATCGAGCGCATGACGCGCCGCGTCGCGCGTGGGTTGCCACGCGATCAGCTTCGCGAGCATCGGATCGAACCACGGCGGCACGTCGCAACCCGCCTCGATCCATGTGTCGATGCGCAACGCGCGGCCATCGGATGACGGAAACGACACGTCGGTGAGCAGACCCGGACAGGGCTTGAAATCGCGGCCCGGATCTTCCGCATAAAGACGCGCCTGGATCGCATGACCGCGCGGTGCGAGATCGCGCGAAAGCGTATCGAGTGCGGGCAACGTGCCCGCTGCAAGCTCGATCATCCAGCGCACCAGATCCACGCCCCACACCTGTTCGGTCACGCCATGCTCTACTTGCAGACGCGTGTTGACTTCGAGGAAATAGAAGCGCGACGCATCGCTGTCATAGACGAATTCGACCGTGCCCGCCGAGCGATACGACACCGCACGCGCAAGCCGGATCGCAGCGTCGCAGAGCGCGGTTGCCATGCCCTCGGGGAGATTCGGCGCAGGCGTTTCTTCGAGCACCTTCTGGTTGCGCCGCTGCACCGAGCAGTCGCGCACGCCGAGCGCGATGGCTTCGCCCTTGCCGTCGCCGAACACCTGCACTTCGAGATGCCGCGCGCGCTCGATGTACTTCTCCAGGAACACGCCCGCATCGCTGAAGTTGTTCTGACCGAGGCGCCTGACGATATCGAACTGCGCGGCGAGCTCGTCGCTGGAACGGCATACACGCATGCCGATGCCGCCGCCGCCCGCGGTGCTCTTCAGCATCACCGGGTAACCGATGCGCTGCGCCGCTTCGAGTGCGGTGTCGATGTCATCGAGGAGGCCCGTGCCTTCGAGCATCGGCACGCCCTGTTCAGCGGCGATCGCGCGTGCGGTGTGCTTCAGCCCGAAGGCGCGCAATTGCGCCGGCGTCGGCCCGATGAACGCGATACCCGCCGCTTCGCACGCTTGTGCAAACGACGCGTTCTCCGACAGAAAGCCGTAGCCCGGATGAATCGCCTGCACACCTTCTTCGCGCGCGATATCGAGAATCTTCGCGATGTCGAGGTAGGTGATGCTCGCGGCGCCATCGCCGAGGCTGCGTGCCGTATCGGCGAGACTGACGTGGCGGCTCGCGCGATCCGCTTCGCTATAGACGGCGATACCAGCGACGTTCAGCTCGCGCAACGTGCGCAGAATGCGGCACGCGATCGCGCCGCGATTCGCGATGAGGACTTTGTCGAACATGCGTGGACGTTCAATGCGTGGGCGGGCCGTCCCGCCACGTGAGCATGCATGCCGGGGTCGTCCCCGGCAGGTAGGCGTTCAGTGTGTTCAGTGCTTCGCGTGGCGTTCGATCGACAACAGACGCTCGGCGCGCGCTTTCATCATCGTGTAGAGCCAGCGGCGCAAGGTGCTCAGTTCCATATCGTCAGCTCCGCCGGAGTCGGGTTGTACGCGTTGCACGGATTGTTCAGTTGCGGGCAGTTCGAGATCAGCACGATCACGTCCATCTCGGCGCGCAGCTCGACGTACTTGCCCGCGCCCGAAATGCCGTCCTCGAACGTGAGGCCGCCTTCCGCCGTCACCGGCACATTCATGAAGAAGTTGATGTTCGCGGCGATGTCGCGCTTCGAGAGTCTTCCGTCGTGCGCGCAGGCTCGCAGATAGTTGTCTCTGCAACTATGCATGTAGCGCTTCTCCAGCGCGTAGCGCACCGTGTTGCTTTCCTGCGCGCACGCGCCGCCGAGCGTGTCGTGCCGGCCGCAAGTGTCCGCGATGATCGTCAGCATCGGATTGCCGAGGTTCGAATAGAGCACGGTGCCCGTCGTCAGATAGAGGCTTTGCTGACGGCGTAACGTGCGTTGCGCGTCATAACGTTCGCGCGGATCGGCTGCGCTGTAGAAGAGCGTGTCGATGGCCTGATTGCCATCGACATCGCGAATGCGCAACGTCTGCCCCGCCTTCAGTTCCTTGAGCCACGGTTCGCCCGCGGGCAGCGTTTCGCGAAAGACCGCCTCGGCGGGATCGAGCTTGCTGGCCGTGAGATTGGATGTCGTCATGCGCGCCTCTCGCTCAGAGAAAGAATCGTTCGGTGTTGATGAAGCCGCGCGTGTTTTCATCGCACGACGTCCGGCATATTTCCGCGACTTGCGCGTCGGCGTTGCGCAGCGCGAGCTGCACCGGCTTCGGCGCGTATTCGGGATTCGGGTCGAGCGGATGCTGGATCGCTGTCAGCACGACGAGCGTGTTCATCGGCGCATAAAGTTCGATGTAGTCGCCCGCCTGCGAATTGCCCTGCACGAAGCTCAACGCGCCGGCATCGGTCACGTCGACGCGGCTGAAAAGATTCAGCGTCATCAACAGATCCGCGATGCCGAGGCCCCATTTGCCCAGTTCGACGAGCAGGTTGTCCGTGCCGTTGCGATAGAACGCGTTGCGCAGTTCCTGATAGCGGCCTTCGCCGTACTTCTCGAACACTTCCGCCGCATTCGATACACCGGCGAGGCTGTCGTGCCATCCGCACGTATCCGCGACGATCGCGGCAAGCACGCGCCCCATGTCGGAATAGAGGCAATGGCCCTTCGTCAGCTTCGCGGTGTGCTGGCATTTGAGCGTATCGGGAAGATTCAGACGCTCGCTTTTTTCGGCGGCATTGAACAGCAGCATGGCGACGTTCGCGCCGCCGCGCATGTCGGTGATGCGCAGCAACTGGCCGCGCTTCACGATCAGCGACGCGTGGCCGCCACCGGGAATCGTTTCTTCGAGCAGGATGTCGTTCATGTGTTATGTCCTTTCGATCATGCGGGAACGGCCAAGAGCGGCGGAACTTCCATCGCCGGCTGCGCTTCGCGCACGCCGTTGCGTTCGAGCGGAATGTCGTAAGTGATGCGCGCGCCGTACGCCTGCGGCGCTTGCGGGTCGATGCGAACCTTGTCGAACACCAGCACGCGGCTGCCGAGCGTGAAGCCTTCCTTCAGGTCGTGCGTGACCATGAAGACGGTCAGCTTCGCTTCGCGCCAGAGGCCCGTCAGCAGTTCGTGCATGTCGCGACGGATGCCCGGATCGAGCGCGCCGAAGGGTTCGTCGAGCAGAAGCACGCGCGGCTTCATCACGAGCGCCTGCGCGAGCGCGAGGCGTTGCTGCATGCCGCCCGAGAGTTGATGCGGATATTTGTCGAGCGAATCGGCAAGGCCGACGCGCGCGAGCATCGCGACGGCTTCATCGCGTGCGAGACGCCGGCGCGCGCCGAAAAGACGCCCTGTGAAAGGCGCATGGGGCAGCTCGAGCCCGAGCATCACGTTGCGCACCACGCTCAGATGCGGAAACACCGAATAGCGCTGATACACGACGCCGCGATGCAGGTCCGGCTCCGACGGCAAGGGCTCGCCATCGAGCAATATCTCGCCGCGCGTGGGACGTTCCTGACCGAGCAGAAGGCGCAGAAACGTCGACTTGCCGCAGCCCGACGCGCCGACCATCGAGCAGAACTCGCCTTGCGCGATGCGCAGATTGAGCCGCTCCAGCACGACCTGATCGTCGTATTGCTTCCACAGGTTGCGGATCTCGATCATGCGCGGCCTCCGTTGTACCAGGGGAACGCCCATTGCGTGAGACGGCGCAGCGCTTCGTCGATGAGCCATGCGAGCAGGGTGATCCACGCGACGTAGGGCAGGATCACGTCCATCGCGAGATAGCGGCGCACGAGGAAGATGCGATAGCCGAGCCCATCCGTCGATGCAATCGCTTCGGCTGCGATCAGGAACAGCCACGCGGAACACAACGCGAGCCGCAGTGCGATCAACAGACGCGGCAGGAGTTGCGGCACGATCACGCGCAGGATGAGCGTCCAGCTCGACGCGCCGAGCGTCTGAGCCTTGATCCACAATTCCTCGGGAATATCGCGCGTGCGCTGTTGCAGATCGCGGATCATCATCGGCGTGATGCCGATCACGATCAGCACGACCTTCGACAGTTCATCGAGGCCGAACACGATGAAAAGTATCGGCAGAACGGCGAGCGGCGGAATCATCGATATCACCGTGATGAACGGCGAAAGCGTCGCGCCCGCGAGCGGAATGCTGCCCGTCACGATGCCGAACACTAGAGCGATCGCCGCGCTCGCGACCAGCCCGATGCCGAGACGCTTCATGCTCGATACCGTGTCGCTCAGCATCAGATGCTCGCCCGTGCGCTTGTCCTCCGTGAACGCGTACTCGTTGAGCGCGGCCTTCATCTGTGTCGCGGACGGCAACAGCTTGTCGTCGGGGTTCGCCTGCAGACGAATCGACGACCCGGTGAAATACACCGCGACGAGCACGATGAACGGCAGCAGCAACAGCATCAGACTGCCGGTGCGGCCGGGATGTCGGTTGATGAGCCGCATGGGCCTCTCCTCTTCAGAACGGCGCGCCGCTCACAGCTTGCCTTGCGCGGCCATGCGCACGTAGGTCGGATCGAAACGCAGCTTCAGATTGCTTTTGCTACCGACGATCACGTTGTTTTCGAACGCCATGCCGACCGCGCCCGCGTTCGGTGCGCCCTTGCCGAGCAGGCCGTGATCGAACGAGAACTGTGCGACGCGCGTCATGATCTTCGGCATGTTCGGGCTCGTGGCGAAGTCGAGCGCCTGTTGCGGCGTGTAGAAGAGCGCGGTAGTCGAGAGTTGCGACTTGTAGCCGGCGAGGTCGGTGCCCGATGCCTTGGCCATCGACGCGAGCGCGGCTTCGCTCTCCGGCGACGAGCCATGCATCGTCTGCATGATCTCGAACCATGCGCCGGTAAGCGCTTTGCCGAGCGCGGGGTTGTCGTGCAGCGTCTTCGTGTTGACGACCATCATGTCCATGATCTCGCCCGGAATGCGGCTCGAATCGAACACTTCGGTGACGTTGGGCTTCGCCTTGAGGTCGGCGAGCATCGGGTTCCATGTGACCGCGTTGTGCACGTCGGCGGTTGCGAATGCGCCGGAGATATCGGCATCCGACGTGTTGACGGTCTTGATGTCGCGTTCGCTCATTCCAGCCGATTCGAGCGCGCGCGCCAGCAGATAGTGCGAAACCGAAAGCTCGACGAGGTTGACCGACTGGCCCTTGAGATCGGCGACCTTCTTGCCCGCGCCCTTGATGAGCACGCCGTCGTTGCCGTTGGAGTAATCGCTGACGATCAGCGCCGTGCTGTCCACACCGCCCGTCGCCGGAATGGTGAGCGCGTCCATGTTGGTCATCGCGCAACCGTCGAACTTCCCGGCGGTGTATTGATTGATCGATTCGATGTAGTCGTTGAGCTGCACGACATCGACATTGATGCCGTACTTCTTCGCCCATTTGGACATGATGCCCTGCGTCTTCGCGTAGCCCCACGGCATCCAGCCGGCGTAGATGGTCCAGCAGACCTTGAAGTCCTTGCGGGCCTGAGCGAACGAGGGCGTGGAGAAACAGAGGGAGAGAGCGACGGCGGCAGCGGCGAAAAAGCGGACGCGCATGAGATTGACCTCGCATTGAACGGTTATCGACGGCAGGAGCGGCGCGACGCATCGCGTTCTCTCCCGGGCTTTTTTCCCGCCGTGTAACCTCGTTCGAGGTCGACAACTCTCGGACCAGCATCGCGCATCGAACGTCGATGCGGACCGGAACCCTAGTCATCCATTGCCAGATTGTGACTGCCACTCCTGACATGCTCAATGCGATAAGCGTGCCAACGCTGTAATCTCGCGGCTTCGGCGGCTTGAATATGGATTCGTGCACAGATACGAAGCGCGCCGCGCGACGCGTCTACGCACGCTCGCACCAAACGGGTGCCCGCATTCCAGCGTAATGTCGGAATTCTTCTATCCGGGCGCGCCTGCTTTCGATGGAATACGGGACAGTCAGAGTTCCCGCAGCAACCCGTTCTCTTCTCACATGGGTAACCATCATGTTCAAGCGCGCAACCAGCACCGTTGAAAACGTCGATCCGGAACTCTGGGCGGCGATCACCGATGAAAACCGACGTCAGGAAGATCACATCGAGTTGATCGCGTCGGAGAATTACACGAGCCCGGCCGTGATGGCTGCGCAAGGCTCGCAGCTCACGAACAAATACGCGGAAGGCTATCCCGGTAAGCGCTACTACGGCGGTTGCGAATATGTCGATGTGGTGGAGCAGCTGGCCATCGACCGCGTGAAGCAGCTCTTCGGCGCCGAAGCGGCGAACGTGCAGCCGAACTCCGGATCGCAGGCCAATCAGGGCGTGTTCTTCGCGATGCTCAAGCCGGGCGACACGATCATGGGCCTGAGCCTCGCGCACGGCGGCCATCTCACGCACGGCTCGCCGGTCAACATGTCGGGCAAGTGGTTCAACGTGGTGAGCTACGGGCTGAACGAAGCCGAGGACATCGATTACGATGCGGCCGAGCAACTCGCCAACGAGCACAAGCCGAAGCTGATCGTCGCGGGTGCGTCGGCGTTTGCGTTGAAGATCGACTTCGAGCGGCTGTCGAAGATCGCGAAGAGCGTCGGCGCATATCTGATGGTCGACATGGCGCACTATGCCGGTCTGATCGCGGCGGGTGTGTATCCGAACCCGGTGCCGCATGCCGACTTCGTCACCACGACCACGCACAAGAGCCTACGTGGCCCGCGCGGCGGCGTGATCCTGATGAAGGCCGAGTTCGAGAAGCAAATCAACTCGGCGATTTTCCCGGGCATTCAGGGCGGACCGTTGATGCATGTGATCGCCGCGAAAGCTGTTGCGTTCAAGGAAGCGCTGTCGCCGGAGTTCAAGGAATATCAGCAGCGCGTCGTCGACAATGCGCGTGTGCTGGCCGAAACGCTCGTGAAGCGCGGCTTGCGCATCGTGTCGGGTCATACCGAAAGCCACGTGATGCTCGTCGATCTGCGGGCGAAGAAGATCACCGGCAAGGCTGCGGAAGCCGCGCTCGGCGCCGCGCACATCACGGTCAACAAGAACGCCATTCCGAACGATCCGGAAAAGCCGTTCGTCACGAGCGGTGTGCGCCTCGGCTCGCCCGCGATGACGACGCGTGGATTCGGTACGAAGGAAGCGGAGATTGTCGGCAATCTTATCGCCGATGTGCTCGAAAGCCCGGAAGATGCGGGGAATCTTGAACGCGTGCGCGAGCAGGTCGCTGAATTGACGAAGCGCTTTCCTGTGTACGGTTGAGGTTCGACTGGCACGACGGGCTTTTGCCGGATCCCGGGTTCTTTTTGGTTTATTAGCGCTGCCCCTGTGCGGGGCGGCAGTCGCTTTCTTTGAAAGGCTTTCGCCGGATCCCGTTTTGTTATTGGTTTATTAGCACTGCCCCTGTGCGGGGCGGCAGTCGCTTTCTTTGCTGCTGCAAAGAAAGTAACCAAAGAAAGCAGCTCGATACGCCCGCGGTCACACGCAGTTTGGCCATGCTTGCCAGCCGATCGTGGGCTGCCTAAGTGTCGCCCTCACAAGACTAATCGGGCTTGGCTCGCGCACGGTCTGTCACCTCGCGCCGCACAGCGAAGTGGTTCAGCACCAAAAGGCTCCGGCCCGCTTCGCGGCCGATGGGTTCATCGGGTTTGCGCGCGCTTCGTCGCTGACGCTTCCATCGCATTGCATGTGCGATAGGTTGGTTTCCTTTGTAGACCCGTCGGCAGCGCGTAGCGCTGTGCCGGTGCTATTTGGTGCTGAACCAGCTTCTTGTGAGTACTAGCTTGTCAGACCGTGCGCGAGCCAAGCCCGGTTGGGCCTATGAGGGCGACACTTAGACAGCCCACTATCACCTGGCAAGCATGGCCAAACTGCGTGTGACCGCGGGCGTGAGGAGCTGCTTTCTTTGGTTACTTTCTTTGCAGCAGCAAAGAAAGTGACTGCCGCCCCGCACGGGGGCAGTGCTAATAAACCAATAACAATACGGGATCCAGCGGAAACCCTTGACATAGCCATCCAGCGTACTGGAAACTAAATCCATTATGCTAGATAACGCCCGGACATCGTCCGAAGAAGACACCACGACGACCGACATAAACCAACGCATCGCCGACCGCATCCGCGAGTTGCGCGCCGCACGCGCCTACACGCTCGACGCGCTCGCAGCCCGCTGCGGCGTGAGCCGCTCGATGATTTCGATGATCGAACGCGGCGCCGCCAGCCCCACGGCCGTCGTGCTGGACAAACTTGCCGCCGGTCTCGGCGTATCGCTCGCCAGCCTTTTCGGCGGCGAGCAGGAAGGCGCGCCCGCAGAACCGCTTGCGCGGCGTCGCCAGCAATTGAAATGGCGCGATCCCGAATCCGGCTACACGCGCAGAAACCTTTCCCCGCCGGGCTGGCCGTCGCCGTTCCAATTGGTCGAAGTGGACTTTCCGCCCGGCGCGCGCGTCGCCTATGAGCGAAGCGGACGGGAATCGACGATGCATCAGCAAGTCTGGGTGATGAGCGGATGCATCGACATCGTCATCGGAGACGAACTGCATGCGCTCCAGCAAGGCGACTGCCTCGCGATGCGGCTCGACCGGCCGCTGATCTTCAGCAACCCGGCGTCCAAAGCAGCGCGCTACATCCTCGCCATCGGCGACGCACCCGCGACCTGATTCATCCTCAGCCTGAACGGATACCGAATGAACACCACCGAACCGCGCGACGACGTGCGCCTGATCGACTGCAACGAAGCGGATCATGCGCTCGCCATTCTCGACATCCTGAACGAAGCCATCGTCAATTCGACCGCGCTGTATGACTACAAGCCGCGCCCCGTCGAAGCCATGTCGACGTGGTTCGCGGCGAAACGCGCGGGCGGCTTCCCGGTGGTAGGCGCGGTCGATGCATCGGGCAAGCTGATGGGCTTCGCGAGCTGGGGCACCTTTCGCGCGTTTCCCGCTTTCAAATACACGGTGGAGCACAGCGTCTACGTGCATCGCGATTGCCGCGGACTCGGGCTCGGCGAGCGCCTGCTGCGTGAGCTGATCCGTCGCGCGAAAGACGCGCAGGTGCATGTGCTCGTCGGTTGCGTGGACGCGACGAATGACGGGAGCATCCGCCTGCATACCCGTTTGGGCTTCACGCACTCGGGAACGGTCAGGGAAGCCGGATTCAAGTTCGGCCGCTGGCTGGACGCGGCGTTCTATCAGCTCAATCTGGAGACGCCCGCGGAACCCGTGGACGGTTGAACGAGCAAGCCGGCTTCTGAAAGCCACGCATAAGTTGAAGTCATGGAAGGCGGAAAATAAAGCGCGTTGACGGTGATTTCGCGCGCTCCAATACTGCGCTCATTGCAAACGCACTTGTGAGCGCCATGAACTCCGTCGACAGAATTTTCGTTTCTCCACTCGATTTCGCCGATGCCGCCACCTGGGAACATGGCGGGCGGCTCTGGCCGAGCGGCGAGCAGCAGACGCTGACGTGTTGTCGCGTCATCAATGAAACGCATGATGTGAGAAGCTTCGAATTCCGCACGGAAGACGGACTGCCCGTGCGATTCGAGCCGGGTCAGTTCATGACGATAACGGCGAACGTGCAGGGACGATCGGTCGAGCGCTGCTACACGATTTCGTCCGCGCCGACGCGTCCGTTTCTGCTGTCGATCACGGTCAAGCGCGTTCCGGGCGGGACCGTGTCGAACTGGCTGCACGACACCATGAAACCCGGCGTCGGCTTGCGCGCGTATGGACCTTCAGGCGCGTTCACGCCGACGGCCGCGCCCGCGGCGAAATCGCTGTATCTGTCCGCGGGATCCGGCGTCACGCCGCTGATGTCGATGACGCGTGCAAGCATCGATCTCGGTCTGGATCGAGACATCGTCTTTATTCATAGCGCGCGCACGCCTGGCGATATCGTGTTTCGCGAGGAACTGACGCGGCTCGCGAAGCTATCGCCTCGCCTGCGCATATTCTTCGTGTGCGAGGGCATCGGCGATGAAGCTGACTGGCATGGTCCGACAGGCCGCCTCAATCTTCAGTTGCTTTCGCAATGGACGCCGGACTATCTGGAACGCGAAGTCTTCACGTGCGGCCCGGCCGGATACATGAGCGCGGTGCGCGCGCTGCTTCGCGAAGTCGGCCATGATCCGGCGCGCTACCACGAGGAGAGCTTCGATATCGGCGCGGGCGAGCCTGCTCGAGCACCCGCCGCTGAAGGCATTTTCACTGTCAAGCTCTCGCGCTCGTCGAAGTCGTTCACGATGAACGCGTCGCAGACCGTGTTATCGGCGGCGAAGAAGGCGGGCGTCGCTGTGGCGTCGTCGTGCAGTCAAGGCGTGTGCGGAACGTGCAAAACGCGCGTGCTGGAAGGCACCGTCGATATGAAGCACAACGGCGGCATCCGCGACAGAGAAGTCCAGAAGGGATTTCGCCTGTTGTGTTGCAGCCGCCCGACCTCGGACCTCGTGCTGGAATTGTGAGGAGACAGGCATTCGATGTGCAGCTTTGAAACCGACTGCTTGTGATGGAGAATCGAAGCGCCTGGTTGTCAGGGAGGCTCTTATGAACCGTCGTCGTCCGGAGAACGTGGCCGCTTTCATCGCCATCGCGGAGAAGCTCTTTCAGTCGGACAAACTGCCGCATGCCGGACGCGAAGTCGCCGCACGCGTGTTCGAACGGCTGCAAACGCCATCCGACGACGGCGCGCGGCACCACACGCGCTATCCCGCGTGCGAGTGGCTCGACGCCGCGCTCGCGCCCTTCATCGACGACGACACCGGCTTCGGCGCCGCCGCGCGCGCGATCAAAGCGCTCGAACCCGATCTCGGATGGTCGCGCCGCTCATCGGGCGTGAACGGCGGCGACAACTACATCGATGCGCACGTGCACGGCATGATCTGCGGACCCGGTGGCGCGGAAAGCCGATATGACGTGCAACTGGGCTTCTCGCTGATGTTGCCGCACACGCGCTATCCCGATCACAGCCATCCGCCCGAGGAAGCCTATGTGCTCTTCACGCCCGGCGAATTCCGGCAGGGCGGCGGTGCATGGATCGATCCGGGTATCGGAGGAGGCATTCATAACGTTCGCAATAATCCGCACGCAATGCGATCCGGTTCCGTGCCCTTCGTCGCCATCTGGTCGTTGCTGACGAGAGAGGGGGACTAGCCAGGTTGACGGATCGCATTGCGTTTCAGGTCACTCAGCGATCGAGCGCAGGCAACTCGCCATTCCCTCTGACCCATGCAACGTCGGCAGCAGCGGCCATTTCCCTGTCGCCCCGGCTGTCGCCATAGGCAAAGAGCATGCGTGGCCGACTACCGTTCCACCATGCTTCGAGCCGCCGAACTTTCTCCGGCCCCCAACAATTCCGTCCGATGAACCGACCCGTGAATCCTTGGCGATCGATATCCAGTTCAGTCGATAGCACCACGCCGATACCGACCGATTGCGCCCAGATTCGAAGGTACAGCGAAGGCGACGCACTCACGAGCACGACCTCATGGCTCAATGCCTGATGCTGCCGGATTCGTTCCACCATTTCCGGCCGGACCATTCGAGCGAGGCGTGTGGCGCAGAAGTCTTGCGAGGCGCGCTCCAGTTCAGCGGGAGACATCCCTCGCAACGCATGACGAAGAAACGCAGCCTTCGCGACGCCGCGATCGCAAAGTCGCGCGGTCATGCCAAGCAATCGAGGCGCCGCCCGCAAGCCCGCTGCCGCAAAGCGCGCGGGGCCAACCGTGTGCAACACGAATGCCTTGAGGCTGTCGCTCGTGGTAATGGTTCCGTCGAAATCGAAGGCGGCGACGATGTTCGAGGATGGCTTCATGAGCGTTGGTTCCTTGCCGCCAGCGCTGCCGGAAGCGTGATGTTCGCCAGTTGATCGGCTCTGGACAAAAGGCCGACGAGGTCCGCTTCGAAAGCATTGACCTGGAGCGAAAGCAATTCGAGTTGCTGGAACGCCTGCCGTACCGCGCTGCGGCGTTCGCCCAGCGCGAGAGCGGCTGTGGCATTGCCCCCGTGATCGATATCGCAAACCGCACTCAATGCGGCAAGTCCGCTTGCAAGGCTTTCCCGCGCGTGGTCGACTTCTTCTCGCAAAACGCGCACGCGGGGCATGAACGATTGCAATGAAACCTTCAACGTGCTCAATGATTCGCGATAGTCCATTTCCGGTCGCTGCGGTTTCAGATAGTGTTCTGTCAACCGATCGAGGATACCCGGCTTGCGCGTGGCGCTATCGAGCATTTGCCGCATGAGGCCGGCAGCGTCGAGGTCGGCGAAATCGCGTGTCACGCGCATGAAGATATCGACGGATTCACCGCAAGTTCTCAAGGCTGCATCCGCAAACATGGAAATGGTCTCGAGCCGCAGCGGAAGCAATTGACGAATGCCGCGCTCGATACGCGGCCCATGCTTGGGATATAGCTCCGGAAACTGCTGTCGAGCCAGTTCGAAGCTCCGGTTCAGAAGCGGATGCCCGTGATCGCCGAACACACTCTTTCCCGGCTCCGCGTTCGATACGCGCCGCCTTGCTTCGCGCGAGTCGAATAACGGATCGACCGACACGGCGTTGCTGCCGAAATCGAGTGGCGTGACCGCGCGCTCTTCCGACGCGCGCGGCTGCAACTCGCGAACATCTCGTTGGGGTTTCGAAAACGCAAGCGGCTTCGGTTCAGGCTGATCAGACGGCATTCGACTTCTCACATTCCGACGATGGCGCATGCTAAACCGATGCGCCAACTCGAGTCCCGCTATTCAGGCGCGATCGACGTGTCCGCCATAAGCGATCACGAAATCGCCGAGGCCGCGGTTATAGCCCATTCCGACCGCCTTGAACATGAACTGTCCATCGCGGCGATAGAAGCTGCCCACTTGAACGGCCGTTTCCATCGAAAAATCTTCTTCGAGCGGATAGCGCGCGAGCACTCGTCCTGTTTCCTCTTCCGATATCTCAATGTAGCTGTTGCGCACCTGACCGAAATTCTGCTTGCGCTCCTCGGCCCGATCGATGGTGACGACAACCGAGATCTCATCGATGGCGGCATCGAGTTTCTTCGTATCGACAAAGATCACTTCGTCGTCGCCGTTGCCGCTGCCGGTCTGGTTATCTCCGCTATGAACGACGCCGAGACATTCCGATGCCGACATGCCTTTGCGCGGCCAGTCGTCGCCCGGTTGGTAGAAAGTTGTTTCGCGGTCGAGCGTGCGAATTTCGGTGTTATAGAAAATGAAGTGCTTCTGCGAGATCAGCTTTGGACTGTTCTGACTATCGTATTTGCAAAGAAATACCGAAACGTCCAGATCGAAATCATTGCCCGTATCGGTCGCGTTCGCATCCCAGCCCAGACCGATTCTGAACTTGCTTGCGCTGGGCGCTTCCTTGGACAAATTGATTCGGCCGCCCTTGGAAAGATTGATCATTGACATGACTGACTGCTCTCGTTGAATTGATTGGATTGCATTGTTAGCCGCATGCCCGGCACGCGGATTTGCGCGATCAGGACGCGCGATCGCCCGCGACAGCTTCACGCCGCTGAACGACTATCGAACTGATAACCGCCGCGCCGATGGTGAATGCACCGATCAAACCGGTGATGACTTCGGGAACGTCCACGTTCACGCTCAGCATGATGACCGCGAGCGCGCCGATAGCCCAGAATGCGCAATGCTCCAGGAAACGGTATTGAGCGAGCGTACCTTTCTTGAGAAGTATCAGCGTCATCTGGCGAATATACGAAGCACCGACGCCGAGTCCGATAGCAATGAGAAATACGTTGTTGGTCAGCGCGAATGCACCGATGACACCGTCGAAGCTGAACGACGAATCGAGCATCTCCAGATACAGGAAGCCCGCGACGCTTTCGCGCACCACGCGATTGCCTGCCTCGTCACCGCCGACGAAATCCCCGATGCCGTGCGATACGACAAAGGCGATCACGCCGCCCAGGCCCGCCACGAGAAACGAAGCGCGTTCGATGTCCGGCAACCGAGTGGAGACGATAGCAATCACCGCGAGCGTCAGCGCCACTTCGATCGCCGTCAGCCGGCCAAGACGCGCAAGCGGACGCTCGACGATGCTGATCCAGTGCTCATCCTTGTCGCGATCGAGCATGAACTTGAAGAAAACCATCAACAGGAACGCGCCGCCGAACGCCGACACTTCGTGATGTGCGGAAGTCAGGATTTGCGCATACTGCCGAGGTGCTTCGAGCGCCATCTTTCCAGCTTCGAAGAACCCGATGTGCCCTGCGATAGCAACGATCAGCAGCGGAAAGACGAGGCGCATTCCGAAGATCGCGACGGGAAGGCCCCATGTCATGAAGCGGTCGCGCCATTTCTCGGACCAGTGGCGCAAGACGGCCGCGTTGGCCACGGCATTATCCAGCGACAGCGATATTTCCAAAATACAGAGTACCGCGACGAGGACGACATCCTTCACGCCGCCCAGCGCGAATGCCGCCGCCATCGCGATGAAAGTCAACGCGAGCGGAAGTTTAAAAGGTTTCATTGTTTGATATGACCGAATTTCGATTCAGAGCGCTCGGTGACGAGCGCCCGCTTATGTTTTCTCGACCTGCTTGCCGCGAACCCAATCGCAAAATTCTTCTGTAATCAGTTGCTCGTAAATCTCCTGATCGGAGATATCGAGCGATTCGAGATGCAAAAACCCTACGTTGGGCAAATCCTTCGCGACATGGCGAAGAAAACCGAATTCACGCGGATCGCCGACGCCGATGAGAGACCAGTAAATCGGGAACTTCTGCGAATCGCGCAGGAGCTTCTCCGCATGTCCGCGATCCTGCTCGGGATTCTGTCCGTCGGTCACGAAAAGCACCCACGCGGGCATGTTGTTCGCCGGCTCCGCGGGTAACGGCGCGGGGTCCGGGGCAGGCGTGCCGAACAGCCGGCTGAGGAAGCCGCGCTTCTCCTTCGGCGCTGCGCGCTGTTCTTCGGGCGCGAAGAAGAAGTTGACGATATCCGCCATGACCGGTGCGTACTGCGTGGCGCCCCATTTGCGAATACCGTCATTGCGCATCACGTATTCCGTGATGTAGCTGCCGTAGTTTTCAGGTGTGGCAGTCGGAAGCCGATCGAAGCCTTCGGTAAAAGTCCAGGTATCGATTTCCCCGTTGTCATCGAATTTCATCGCAATGCCGAGCATGCGATCGTGAGTCTCCTGGATGACGCCGGATTTGTATAGCTGTTCGGCCGAGCCTGAAATGTCGAGGGCGGCGGCGACGCGCACGACAGGCGGACGCGGCAGCCGGCGCTTGCTCAGCACGATAGAAACGTTATCGGCCCGGCTCGCGAGAGCGGGTTTATGAAGGTTGATGGTGCTCATTGCGTGGTTACCGATGTTATTTATTTCAAATGCCGGTGATCGCTGAATTTGGCGACGAGATCGCGTTCGAGTTGTCTGAGTCGCGGCTCGTCCGCCTTGCGCTGGCGCTGTCCGTCTTCGACGATCTTCGCGATTTCGTCCAATGCATCGAAGAGCTTTTGCTGCGTGTAGGCGAACGTGTCCGTTGCAATGACGGGCCGCTGTCCGAGCGCCGCCACCGCGCCTGCATTGGCGTGCAACTGATCGGCTTGTGCGCGCAGCGCGGCGTCAGCGGCATCGAAGGTCGCATTGGCGAGATCGGCTGCTTTCTTCGTGCTTAGTTGCTTGATGTAAAGAGAAAACGCGTTGGTCCACGCGGGAATCAGGACGGTCTTGGCCGTGCCGAACTTCGAAATGAGCGTGCGCTTGTGATCTTGCTCAAGGCGAATCTGTGGTGCGAGTTGCTCGGACATCAGCATGGCGCGAGACAGATCGTCGATTTTCTGTTCGAGCGCGCTGGCGCAGCGACGCAGATCCATCGTGTGTTGCGCGCCGAATGCATCGTCGCTGGATTGCGGTAGCGCAAGCGCCGCGCGATAAGCTTCGAGCGATTCTTCACCGAGCTTCTTAGCGTGCTCGAACTGCCGAAACGTTTCATAGTTATCCGCATACATTTGTTCGAGTTCGGCGATGTCGCGCTTCTGCCGATTCGCATTGCTCTCCAACTCGATGATCAGCGTGCCGATGCGCTTTTCCACCGAATCGAATTGCGCCAGCAGCCGTTCCTTGGATGCCTTGAACATCGACGTGACTCGACTCAGAATGCCGCGCTTCTGGAGGGCGGCGGGATCGAGGTCCTTTGCCGTCACGATCAGCTCGTTGAGCCTTTCGCCAAACTGGTCGATATCGGATGCGCGCACCTCCGACAAGATGCGCTGGGAAAGCCCTGCCACGCGCTCTCCGGCCTTGACGCCGAGATCGTCGATCTCATCCTGAGTCAGCAATTTCGCTTCGGACGGTGAAGTCCTTCGAAGGTCGCGGCCGCCGTCGGCAGAGAGGGTCGGCCGTGCTTCCTGACTGTCGGCGAATAAAGGTTTCATCGTTCTCGCTTGTTTATTTTGGTAGCTCGATTTCTTATCCGGCTTGCTCTGACTTCATCTGCATTCCGAATTTTTAACTCGTCGAAGAGATCGGAACTGCTCGGATTGCGCTATTCCGTTTGCGTTGCGTTCTGCTCCATCATCGCCCTTTTCCACTCGAACAAGTCTTGCGTTCCCGCGTGTTGTGCGAAATAGAAAATCAATGCGGCAAACACTACGCCGATGACAGGCGGTGCACCGAGCCGCACCAACTTCGGGCCGCAAGCGAGCCATTGCAGCATGAGTCCAATCAGAAAGCCCGTGCACAAACCGCCGATGTGCGCTGCCTGATCGATTCCGGAGATTTGAAATCCGGAGAGCAGATTCAGAACGATCACCTGAAGAATCGCAACCGGCTTGATTTGAACGGGAGCCGTGCCCTCGTTACGCAGTGATGCGTGGAAATGCAAGGCGGCCGCCGCGCCGGCGAGTCCCATCAGTGCGCCCGACGCCCCTACGCTCACGACAGGATGAATCGCGGTCGTCGGAATGAACATGCCCATCGCGAACTGCATGGTCTGGGTTTCATGAAAGCCGTACCACGAGCTGCTCGCGAGACTTCCTCCCAGCGCGGACAGAAGATATACGACCCCGTAGCGCAATGATCCGATCGCGCGCTCGATTAAGGTTCCGAGCACGATCAGCATGTAGAGATTGAGGAGCAGATGCATCCAGCCGACATGCAGAAACGCGCTCGTCAACAGACGCCACGATTCTCCAGTCAATGTGAACGGAGCTAGGTTTCCGCCCCAATCCAGCAAGAGAGCCGATGAAGGCGCCGTGAAACCCGCGCGCGCCCATAGCGAAACAAATACGACAGCGTTTATTACAGCGAACAGGCAGGTGAGCCACATCCTGCTTATTGAATTCTTCATGTTGCCCAAAGAGTCGTATCGAACGTGCGAAGCGTAAGGGAACTTGCAAGGTTCCGGATTATCCACGCGATGTTCGAAAGAACGGCCCCTTGGCGCTAGTGTGCGAGCATTTATTACGATTCCGCTAATTATTCAGCCGTCCGGCCGCACGCGCCGAACGGCCTTCGCGCCCTCACCTCCCAGGCGTCAACACCACCCTGAACCGCGCCTTCCCGCTCATCATCCTTGCATACGCTTCCGCCGCACGCGACAACGGAAATTCCTCGATCATCGGCTTCACGCCCGACAACGCGCTGAACGCGAGCGTTTCCTGCGAATCGGCCGCCGTGCCGGACGGCCAGCCCTGCACCGAGTTGCGGCCCATGATGAACTGCGTGATCGGCACCTCGACCGGCTCCTCCGATATCCCGACCATGATCAGCTTGCCGTTCAGCCCCAGACCGCCGATGGCCGCGCTCATCGCCTTGCCGCTCGTGGCCGTCGCGAGAATCACGCGTGCGCCGCCGAGCGCCTTGAGCGCATCGGCCACGTTCTGCGATTCGCTGTCGATGTAATGATGTGCGCCGAGCTGCTTTGCGAGCGGCGCCTTGTCCTGGCCTCGCGCGATGGCGGCCGTGACGAAGCCCATCTTGCGCGCGAACTGCACGCCCAGATGGCCGAGCCCGCCGATACCGAGAATCGCGACCACGTCGCCCGCACGCGCGCCGCTGTTGCGCAGCGCATTGAAAGTGGTGATGCCCGCGCAAAGGAGCGGCGCGGCATCGACATCGGAGAGATCGTCGGGCATGCGCGCGAGCGCTTCCTGCGGCGCGACCATGTAGTCCGCATAGCCGCCGTCGTAGCTGATGCCCGGCACCAGCGCGCGCTGGCAGAGCACGAAGTCGCCGTGACGGCAGTGCTCGCAATGTCCGCAATGCCCGCCGTGCCAACCCACGCCGACACGCTGCCCGTTCTCCCATCCTTCCACGCCGGCACCGACCTTCTCGATCACGCCAGCGATCTCATGGCCCGGCACGCGCGGAAACTGAAGGCCGGGCCACAGGCCTTCCACGGTGAGCGAATCGCTGTGGCAGATCCCGCAGGCCTGCACCTTGATCAATACGTGTCCTTCAGGCGGCTCCGGCACGTCGCGCTCGACGACTTCCAGCGGACCGTTCGCTTTCGCTACCTGCACTGCCTGCATCGTTGGCATCGCTTGCTCCTTGTCATGGGAGAAACACGCGCGGCGCGGCTGGCGCGCCGCAGTCGGATGACACGGCCCGGCAAAAACGCAATCCCGACCGCATCGTCGAGGAACGTCGGAGATTGCGATTGTGACAGGTCTCGCGCCGACGCATCGGCCGCCCGGTCAGCCGACCGGAAGCACTCGGAAACAAAATCGAACATCGGACATCGTCGGCGCCGGTTACCATCGTCATTCAGGCCCGCCATTCGAAGCGGAAGTGGACCGGCCGCGGTGACGCCGCATTCAGGCGTCCCATCGCGAAACCGGAATCACGAGAATGACCTTCAAGGGTGTCATGTCAAAGAGCGAAGACGCAGTTGCGAACGATCAGGCAATCGATCCCACGAACCAGGCCGCCGGCGATTCCTACGACACTCAGGACGCGACCGGCGCGGAGCACGAAGCGCCCGGCGCCGTGCGCACCGGGCCGCTGTCCGAAGCCAAGCTCTTCGGCCGGCAGACGCCGCCCGCAGCCGCCGCGCCGCCGGACGCGCCGCCGCCCGTTCACGGCGCCGCCGGCAGCAGCTACCGGGCACTGGCCGGGCTGCTGTGCGGTTACGCGCTGCTCATCGTCGGCAACGGCCTCTTTCAGACGCTGATCCCGCTGCGCATTCTGCAATCGGGCTATCCGACCATCGTGATCGGCCTGATCCAGTCGTGCTACTACGCGGGATTCATCCTCGGGGCGGTGTTCAATCGCAGGCTCATCGACCGCATCGGGCAGCATCGGACGTTCGTCGCGTTCTCGGCGGCGGCTTCCATTCTCGCGCTCGCGTTCGGGGCCGCGCAGTCGCCGTGGACGCTCGGCGCAGTGCGTCTCCTGACCGGCTTCGCCTTCATGGGCCTCTATACGTCGATCGAAAGCTGGCTCAACGGCACGGTCGAAAACGAAAAGCGCGGCCAGGTGTTCGGCTCGTACGCGGCGATCAACTACCTCGCGGTCGGCACGGGGCAGTTCCTGTTGAACGTGGGCGCGGGTTCGGGCGGCCAGCAGTTCTCGATTGCCGCCGCGCTCTTCGCCGCCGCCGTGATGCCCGTGACCTTGCTGGAAGGCTGGCCCGTGAAAGTCGCGGACGAGCGACTGCATCGCGTGCCCGCGCGCACCTGGCGCGAAAGCGTGCGCGAGATGATGGCTGCGGCGCCGCTCGCGGTGCCGGGCTGCATCCTCGCGGGCTTCATCTACAGCAGCTTCTACGCGATGATGCCCGTCTATCTCGAACGCGCGGGCTTCTCGACGAGCGAACTCGCGACCTTCATGGGCGTCGCGCTGATCGGCGCACTCGTGCCGCAATGGCCGATGGGCCGCCTCTCCGACAAGGTCGATCGCCGCCGTCTCGTCTATTTCACGGCGTCGATATCCGCTGCCTTGAGCCTCGTGCTCTTCTGCTTCGATGTGCGCGTCATCACCTGGGTCGCGACGCTCGTCTACGTCGCCGTCACGTTCACGCAGTACGGGCTGATCGTGTCGCACGTGCAGGATCGCACGGAGGCGCATCATCGCGTCGCGATTTCGGCGCTGTTGCTCGTGCTGTTCTCGTTCGGGGGAATGACGGGCCCGGCGCTGGCGTCGGCGTTGATGACGATCGTCGGGCCGAGCGGGCTGTTTCTCTTCAACGCGTTGTCGTGTGCGCTGCTCGCGTTGAGCGCACGGCGTGCGCTCGGTATTCATCTGCGATCGGCGCAAGCGCAGGCGTGAGGTGCACGACGCCGTGAAGGCGCCGTGTGCATCGCTTACGCCGAACGCAGCGAACGGAAGCTCGCGCGAAGCTCGCCCGAAAACGCCTGCGGCTGTTCCCAGGCCGCGAAATGCCCGCCCTTCGGAAGACGGTTGTAGTGAATCAGCTTCGGATACGCCTTCTCCGTCCAGCTTTTCGGCGCGGCATAGATTTCGTCCGGAAACACGCTCACCGCTACAGGAATCGCCACGTGCTTCGGCGCGAAGAAGTTGAGCTTGTTCTCCCAATACAGCCGCGCCGATGAAACGCCCGTATTCGTGAACCAATAGAGCGAGATGTTATCGAGGATGTCGTCGCGCGAAAGTCCTTCGGCTTGACCGTCGAACACGCGCGCGATCAGCGCCTGGCTCGCCGCATCGTGATCGATCATCCACGCGGCGAGGCCGATCGGCGAATCTTCGATGCCATACAGCGTCTGCGGACGATTCGCCATTTCCTGCGCGTAGCCGAGGCCGTGCTTGTAGAAGAAATCGAGTTGATCGAACGCGTGGGCTTCGTCCACTGAGAGGCCCGCGGGCGCGGGATCCCCGAACTTCAGCGCATGCGCGATATCGTCGGGCACCGTGGCCGGCATGTTGGTGTGAATGCCGACGAGTTCCGGCGGCGCGGTGAGCGCCATCTGTTCGGTCACCGCGTTGCCCCAATCGCCACCTTGCGCGACATAGCGGGTGTAGCCGAGACGCTTCATCAACGCGATCCACGCGCGTGCGATGCGTTGCGGGTCCCAGCCGGTCGTCGCCGGCTTGCCGGAGAAACCGTAGCCGGGCAGCGACGGAATCACCACGTCGAATGCGTCGGATGCGCTGCCGCCGTGCGCCGTCGGATTGGTCAGCGGATCGACGATCTTCAGTTGCTCGATGACCGATCCGGGCCAGCCGTGCGTGACGATGACCGGCAACGCATTCGCATGCTTCGAGCGAACGTGGATGAAGTGAATATCGAGACCGTCGATCTCGGTGACGAAATTCGGCAGCGCGTTCAGCCGCGCTTCGACCTTGCGCCAGTCGTAATCCGTCGCCCAGTGGCGCGCCAGCTTTTGCATCGTCGCGAGTTGCACGCCTTGCGATGCATCGGTGACGGTTTCGCGTTCCGGCCATCGCGTGGACTTGACGCGCCGCTTCAGGTCGGCGAGCTGCGCGTCCGGCACATGCGCGCGCAGCGGGCGAATCGCGGTCTTGTCGCTGCCCTGCACTTGCACGATTTCAGCACTGCCCGTGGCCGGCTCGGCGAATGCGAGGCGGCTCAATGCGCCCGCGGCGAGCGTTGCCGCCGCCATGCCGATGAAGTGACGGCGCGACGGCGTTTCGAGAGAGATATCGTTCGACATATAAACCTCCTGGATACTTGAGCGAGGAGGAGCGATGCGTGCCGCAACGAATCTCTGTCACTGAAGCCTTGCGCGAGCTTCCGATCGTCACCGCCTCGATGCGCCGCGAAGGGTTTTCGCAGCAGGTGACGCGATTATGTGCATATGCACATGAGGCGTAAACGCAGGCGGACGTACAACACTTTTGTCGGGCAGGAAAAAGTCCCGCCCGAACGGCAACCGTTCGTTACCGCGCCGCACTGGAGGTCATCTGCGCATCGTTTTTGCCTGCGCCGTTAAACCGTATCCCGCGACGCGAGCCAGTAATAAACCGGCGACGTCAGGAGCAACCCGGCGACCCACGACAGATCCGCGCCATCGAGATATTTCGGCACAATGCCGTTCATGAATACGCCGATGTACACGGGCCGGAGATGCGCGCGGCAAAGCGATGCCCTGACGCTCAGGGCGTCGGGATCGCTTCAAGCGCGTGGTGAGTAATCAGGCTGTGGTCGCGAGATGGTCCGCGAGCCGTATCAGCATCGCGTCGCAACCGCGGAGTTGTTCGACCGTCACGAACTCATCGGGCTTGTGTCCCTGATCCATGCTTCCGGGACCGCATACGACCGTCGGAATGCCGGCGTGATCGAAGAGCCCGCCTTCCGTGCCGAAAGCCACCGTGCCGAATGCCGACGACCCGCTGAGCAGCGCGAGCAGACGCGCCGCTTCGCTATCGGGAGGCGTCGCCAGTCCGGGATAGGCGGAAAGCGGTTCGAGGCGGATGTCGGTGTCGGACTTCACGGCGCGCATCTTCGGCAGCAGTTCGGCTTGCGCGTAGGCTTGCAAGTCGTCGGCGACCGTATTCGCGTCGAAGCCCGGCAGCGCGCGCACTTCGAAGTCGAACTCGCATTCCGCCGGCACGATGTTGAGCGCGCGGCCGCCCTTGATCGTGCCCGTCTGCACGGTGGAATACGGAGGATCGAAACGCGCGTCGTGACGTTCGGGCTGCGCCAGCTTCTCGCCGATCTCTTCCAGACGATTGATCAGGCGCGCCGCATACTGAATCGCGTTGACGCCATACGGTGCATACGCGGAATGACACGGCGCTCCCTTCACCTGACAGCGCATCGCGAGCTTGCCCTTGTGTCCGAGCACAGGCTTGAGCGACGTCGGCTCACCGATCAGACACAGCACGGGCTTGTGCGCGCGTTGCTCCAGTTGCGCCAGCATCGGCCGCACGCCGAGGCATCCGACTTCCTCGTCGTAGGAGAAGGCGAGATGCACGGGCAAGCTGAGATCGCGCTTCGTGAACACCGGCACCGCGGCCAGCACCGACGCGAGAAAGCCCTTCATATCCGCTGCGCCGCGGCCATACAGCCGTCCATCTTTTTCCGTGAGGCGGAATGCATCGACGGTCCACGGCTGGCCATCGACCGGGACGACGTCGGTATGACCGGACAGCACGATGCCGCCGCGATCGCGCGGTCCGATCGTCGCAAACAGATTGGCCTTCGTGCGCTTTGCGTTGTAGAACAACTCGCTTTCGACGTCATGCGCCGCGAGGTAATCACGAATGAATTCGATCAACTCGAGATTCGAATCGCGGCTCACCGTCGCGAAGCCGATTAGCCGTTCGAGCAGATCGCGGCTCGTCGCTTCACTCATCGCCCGGCACTCCGTAGCTCGGCGCGGCGGTCGGATTCAATGCGCGGGTCACGTAGTCCTGCATCTGCGGCCTGTACGCCTGCCAGAGACCATCGAGCTTGCCGATGGGATCGTCATCCGCCCAGTCGACACGCAGATCGACGAGCGGCCAGCTCTGCTTGCCCGCAATCTTCAGCGCCGCCGAATGCACGGGTCCCACTTCGCCGCCCGCTGCAATCGCGGCCTGCATCGCCGCGAGAAGGCGATCCGCGAGATGGCCGGATGCGTTCTCGAATGAGGGAATCAGCGCTTCGATCACATGAATGCCCGCGAGCATGTTGCCTGCCGCGACGCATTGCCTGCCCGCGACCGCGTGATACGTGCCGAGCGCCTGCTTGCCGCTGAAGAACGCGGTGCGGCCTTGCGCATCGACCACCGTCACCTGCCGATACTCGCTCCATTCATTCGCAGCCAGCGCGCGGTCCAGCGCCGCGGCGGGATCGAGCTTCGCGCTTTCCATGTGATCGAGAATCTGCGAGCCGAGCGCGGGCAGCGTGACGTTCTGCGTCGCGACAGCACCGACGCCCGCACGCACCCAGGGACAACGCGCGCCCACCGCGATGCTCGATGAACTGATCGCGATGCCGAGCTGCCCCGTCTTTTCACATCGTCCGACGATAGAAAAAGTCATGTGCCCTCCTTTACGTCGTTCAGGCCTGAGGCGGCGTCCAGCCATCGGGAATGACGGCGATCACGTCGATCTCCATCAACCATTCGGGCTGACCGAGCGCCACGACGGTGAGGCCCGTCGAGATGGGAAACACGCCTTTCAGCCACTTGCCGACTTCGCGATACACCGGCTCGCGATAGCGCACATCCGTGAGATAGGTCGTCGTCTTGACGATGTGCGAGAGATCGCTGCCCGCCTCTTCGAGCAACTGCTTCACGTTTTTCATCGCCTGCTCGGCCTGCGCGCGCGGGTCGCCGAGACCGATGAGATTGCCGTCGAAGTCCGTGCCGATCTGACCGCGCACATAGACGGTATTGCCCGCGCGCACGGCCTGGCAAAGATCGTTGTCGAGCGACTGATTCGGGTACGTATCCTTCGTGTTGAACATGCGGATACGGGTATGCGTAGGTTGGCTCATCGAATGCACCTTGATACGGGATTGTTTGAAATCAGTTGACGCCCATCTCGCTGACCTTGTGGACGCGCGACGCATCGGGTGCGCCCTCCACGCTTTCGACGCGCTGCTCGTCTGCGTGATGTTGCGGCGCGTCGTAATACGCGAGGTATTTGCGCTGCGTGACGATGTGATCGGCGATATGTTTCGCGTCGTGCCACACGCCCCAGATGAACGCCGAGCCGCGGCGCGACAGCCACGGCAAGCCGAGAAAATAGATGCCCGGTTCCTTGGCGACACCGCGCTGATGTTTCGGCTTGCCCTTGTCGTCGAAGGCATCGACTTGCAGCCAGGTGAAATCGACGGCATAGCCCGTCGCCCAGATGATGGAGTTCACACCTTCCTTCGCCAGATCGAGTTCGAGAAGCGGATGCGTCATGCATTCCGGATCGGCGGGAATGATTCGGGCTTCCGGCTCTTCGGGAAGATCGAGGCCGTTGCGCCGTGCATAGGCATCGGCGGCGTCGAGCAGCGACAGATAGTTTTCGTCGCCACGACGGATGTTGTCCGCGAGATCGGCTTCGAACGTGACGCGGGTATCGTCGAACGATTTCGTCAGGCCGACGAGCGTGATGCCCTGATGCGCGAGACGCCTGAAATCCACCGTATGTCCGCCGCGCGCGCCGCTCACCGCGATCGTCACGTGCTCGCGGCCGGGCTTCATCACTTCCGCGTCCCATTCGCCGAGCACGCCGAGCCACCAGCAGAAGTCGCGTCCGCGATATCCGCGCGGCGGGCGGTCGTGCGCGCCGACCGACAGATACACGCGGCGGCCCGCGCGCTGAAGTTCATCGGCAATCTGCACGCCCGACGATCCCGCGCCCACGACCAGCACGCCGCCTTCCGGCAATTGCTGCGGATTGCGATAGTCGGCGGAATGAATCTGCATGAGCGCGGCGCTCTTCGGCGCGATGGGCGGTATCACGGGACGCTGGAACGGGCCCGTTGCAACGACGACGCGATTCGCCTCGATGATTCCTTCAGATGTATCGACGGTAAAGCCGGGCCGCCCCGCATTGCGCACGACCTTCTTCACTTCGACGCCGGTACGAATAGGCGCATCGAATTTTTTCGCGTACTGGACGAAGTAGTCCGCGACCTGTTCCTTCGATGCAAAGCCGTCGGGGTCGAAATCGGCGAACTCCATATTAGGGAAACGATCGTGCCATGCAGGGCCATTGGCGACGAGGGAATCCCACCGGCCCGTGCGCCAGCGCTCGGCGATACGGTCGCGTTCCAGCACGAGATGCGGCACGCCGAGCTTGCTCAGATGTTCGCTCATCGCGACACCAGCTTGTCCCGCGCCGACCACCAGCGTGTCGATTGACTTCATTTCCACTGTCATGGCTATGTCCTTCTGAAAGGCCGTTGTATCCGTGATGTCTCGTGAAAATCTACGCGCCCCGCCAGAATCTGAAAAATATATTTAAAAAATGCCTAGCATCGGATTTGGCTATGCAATGATTTTTGAGCGTTTCACAATGCCGCCCATCGAAGCATGATCTCTGGAGCATCGTCGATGGACATCCATCCCTTGCGCTACTCGCTGCGGCAGCTACGTTATTTCGTCGTCACGGCGGAAGCGTTGTCCTTCACCGCCGCCGCGAAAAGACTGCATATCTCGCAGCCGTCGATTTCGACCGCGCTCGCCGATCTCGAAGAGTCGTTCGGCGTGCAACTATTCATCCGCCGTCACGCGAGCGGCCTGTCGCTCACGCAAGCAGGCCGCGATTTGCTCGGGCAAGCGCGCAATTTGCTGAAGATCGCGGAAGAACTGCAAATGGCCGCGAAGGAAATGGATGGCGGCATGACAGGCTCAATCGCGCTCGGTTGCCTCGTGTCGCTCGCGCCGCCGCTCATGCCGGGTCTCATCAGCCGCTTCACGGCCGGGCACACGGGCATTTCGTTTCGCACGGTAGAAGCCCATCAGGACGGCTTGTTGCGCGGCCTGCACGACGGCTCGCTCGATATTGCGCTGACCTATAGCCTGGACCTCACCGAAGACATCGCCTTCACGCCGCTGATTTCCTTGCCGCCGTATGTGATCCTCCCTAAGACGCATCGACTTGCGCGCGCACGCAAGGTATCGCTCGCCGACTTGCTGCCGGAGCCTTACGTGATGCTCGATCTGCCGCACAGCCGCGAGTATTTCGCGGCGCTCTTCGATGCGGTCGGCAGCCGCCCCGTGCCCGCGTTTCGTTCATCGCAGCCGGAAGTCGTGCGCGGCATGGTGGCGAACGGCCTCGGCTATAGCATCCTCAATTTCCCGCTCAAGTCGAATCGCACGGTGGACGGCGAAGACTTCGTGATTAAACGCTTCAAGGACAACGTCAACGCGACGACGCTCGGCATCGCGCAATCGCGCACGATGCGCCCGCGCCAGGTCGTGCATCGCTTTTCGTCCTTCTGCGAGACTTATATACGGCGGCTGCATATCGATACATGATGCGCGCTATCGGATAGAGAAGTTATCCGCGCTGCATAGGTAAAAGCTTTGCTTTGTATCCGAAAACAATATTTTGGCTGGCAATTTGGCTTGATAGATTGATGTCCATGCCGGGCGCAACGCCTTGAAACCTCGCGTTGACGCGCTTCCACGGGGAGGAACATGGAGAGCCTCATGACAAGGACCATCGCGGTGCAAACGGTCATCGACGAATTGCGGTCGAATTGCGCACGATCATTCAGCGATGCGCGCGCCATGCCGCCCGGCGTCTATACATCGCCCGAGTTTCTGTCCCTCGAAGAGCACGACATCTTTGCGCGCGAATGGCAGTGTGTCGGCCGTGCAAGCGCGCTGAAAGAGCCTGGCGACTATCTGACGGCGCAACTCGGCGCACAACCGATCGTCGTGTTGCGCGACGAGCAGATGCAGCTCAAGGCGATGTCGAATGTGTGTCTGCATCGCATGTCGGTGCTGCTGGAAGGGCGCGGCAACAAGCGCCGTATCGTGTGTCCGTATCACGCATGGAGCTATGGGCTCGACGGCGAATTGAAAGGCGCGCCGCTCATGGACCGGCAAGAAGGCTTCTGCAAGGAAAGCTATAAATTACCCGCTGTGCGCTGCGAACAATGGCAGGGCTGGATCTATGTGACGCTCAATGAAAGTGCGCCGCCCGTTCAGCAGCAACTGGCCGAATTGAGCGAACTCATCGGCGCGTACGGGATGACGGACTACATCGAAACTTTCTATGAAGAGCACGTGTGGGATACCAACTGGAAGATCCTCGCGGAGAATTTCATGGAAAGCTATCACCTGCCGATGCTGCATCGCGCAACCGTGGGGCCGCATTCGAGGCTCGAAGAGATGGAGTGCCCGCCCGGCTATCCCGCGTTCAACTATCACTGGATCACGAAGGAAGCGAGCTTGCCGATCGGCAATGCGCATCCTGACAACACGCGGTTATCCGGTCACTGGCGCAAGACGACCGCGCTGCTCGCGATCTACCCGGCGCATCTCGTTACGCTCACGCCCGGCTACTTCTGGTATCTCGTGCTGCAGCCGCGCGGCGTCGGGCAAGTGCATATCCGCTTCGGCGGCGGGCTCGCGCCCGAGTTCATTGCCGATCCGGAAGCGAATGCGCATATGACGACGTTGAAGAAGCTGCTCGATGAGGTGAACGCGGAAGACAGGCGCGGCGTGGAAGCCGTGTTTCGCGGCGTGCATGCGCCGCTCGCGAAGCCCGGCAACCTGAGCCATCTCGAACGGCCCAACTACGACTTCGCACGCTACATCGCGGCGAAGCTCGCACAGCACTGAAAGACAGGACGCGATCACGATGTCAGACCCTTCCTTCATTTCCTTCTCGGGCGTGAGCAAATCGTACGACGGCGCGAACTACGTCGTGGAGGACCTGAACCTCGACGTGCGCAAGGGAGAGTTTCTTTCGCTGCTCGGTCCGTCCGGCTCGGGCAAGACGACCACGCTCATGATGCTCGCCGGCTTCGAGACGCCGACGCAAGGCGAGATCCGCCTCGATGGCAGGCGTCTGGACGACAAGCCGCCGCATCAGCGCGACATCGGCATGGTGTTTCAGAACTACGCGCTCTTTCCGCATCTGACGATTGCGGAGAACGTCGCGTTTCCGCTTTCCGTGCGTCGCGTGAGCCGCGCCGAGCAGAAGACGCGCGTCCGGCGCGCGCTGGAGATGATCGAGCTGCCGCATCTCGCGAACCGGCGTCCCTCCCAGCTTTCCGGCGGGCAGCAGCAGCGCGTCGCGCTTGCACGCGCACTCGTGTTCGAGCCGAGCGTCGTGCTGATGGACGAGCCGCTCGGCGCACTCGACAAGCGCCTGCGCGAAACGATGCAATACGAAATCATGCGCCTGCATCGCGAGCTTTCGCTGACGATCGTCTACGTGACGCACGATCAGGCCGAAGCGCTGACGATGTCCGACCGTGTCGCCGTCTTCTCCGATGGCCGCATTCAGCAGGCCGCCACGCCGAGCGAACTCTACGAGAACGCGCAGAACGCGTTCGTCGCAAACTTCGTCGGCGAGAACAACGGGCTCACGGGGCGCGTGACCGGTGTGAACGACGAATGGGCGACGCTTGCGCTGTCGGATGGCAGCGTCATTCGCGGACGCTGCGAACACGGCCTGCGCGCCGGCGACGAAGCGATGCTCGCGCTGCGTCCCGAACGCGCGCATATTCCGGGGACGGAAGGCGCGCAGCCCGACGAGCACAGCAACGTGGTGCGCGCCTGCGTCGAGGAACTCGTGTATTGCGGCGATCATCATCGCGTGCATCTGAAGCTCGGCTCGCGCGATTCCATCGTCGTCAAAGTACCCAACACGCAGCGCCATGCGTTGCCGTCCGCCGGCAGCACGATCGACATTGCATGGCGTCACGACGACTGCAAGATTCTCGCGATGATGGCGCAAAAGAGCGCACCCGCGATAGCCCCGACCACACCGCCCTCACCTTCCCTCATCTCGACCGCACCCGCAGGAGCCAACTGACATGCGCACTCACATCAAAGCACAATGCGCCGCACTCGCAGTATTTGCGTTTGCAACTATCCCGACACACGCAGCGGAGACGCTCTCTGTCGTGACTTTCGGCGGCGCATTCGAAGCCGCGGCAAAGAAGGCCTGGTTCGAACCGTTCACACAGGCAACGGGCGTGAACTTCTCGACCGAATCGTACGACGGCGGCTTAGCCAAGCTCTCCGCGATGGAGCAGGCGAAGAACACGACATGGGATTTGATCGATCTTGAAACCAACGACGCGATCACCGCTTGCGATGAAGGCCTGCTGCAGAAGTTCGACAAGAAGTCACTCGGCAAGACGAGCGATTTCATCCCCGGCTCGATTAGTGATTGCGCGGTCGCGAGCATGGTCTGGTCCACCGTCTATGCCTACGACACGAGCAAGCTGAAGACCGCGCCGACCACTGTCAACGATTTCTTCGACTTGCAGAAATTTCCCGGCAAGCGCGGCTTGCGCAAGTCGCCGAAGGTGTCGATGGAGTGGGCGTTGATCGCGGACGGCGTCGAGCCGAAGGACGTGTACAAGGTGCTCGGCACGCCCGCCGGCGTCGATCGCGCCTTCAAGAAGCTCGACACGATCAAGAAGAATATCGTGTGGTGGGAGTCGGGCGCGCAGGCGCCGCAGCTGCTCGCCGATGGCGCGGTCGTGATGGTGCAGGCCTATAACGGCCGCATCGACGATGCCGCGAAGAAGGACAACAAGCCGTTCAAGGCGGTCTGGGATGCGCAGGTCTACGACTTCGAATGGTGGGCCATTCCGACTGGCGCGAAACACGCCGACACGGCCGCCAAGTTCATCGTGTCGCAAGCGCAGCCGAAGGCATCCGCGGATCTGTCGAAGTACATCGCGTATGCGCCGCCGCGCAAGGATGCGGTTGCGCTCGTCGATAAACAGCGTCTTGCCGACATGCCGACCGCGCCGGACAACTTCAAGCGCGCCGTGCAGATCAACGCGAATTTCTGGGCAGATAACGCGGACCAGATCAACAAGCGCTTTCAGGTGTGGCTGACGCAGTAACGCGTTCGACGACTCGAGGACCTCATGCCTGCATCGATTCACGCGCCCGCCACCGGTTCTCCGACGAGAGCCGATGGCCGTGCTTCGTATCAAAGAGCGCGCCGCCGCGCATCGGTGCAGGCGTTGATGCTTGCATTGCCGTTGATCGTGTTTCTGCTGTCGACGTTCATCGCACCGATCGCGCTGCTGCTTGCGCGCAGTGTCGAGAACAAGGAAGTGCCGGGCAGCATGCCCACGCTCACGCGCGCGCTCAATGCGTGGGACGGACGCGGCGTGCCCGATGAACATACATTCGCGCTGCTCGCCGCCGGGCTCAGGGATGCGCAGCAGAGCGGGCAGCTCGGCACCGTCGCCCGCAGGCTGAATTTCGCGCAGCCCGAATTTCGCAGCCTGTTGATGCGCACCGCGCGCAGCGTCCGCGACGAGACACCGCCTGCATGGAAGCCGGCGCTGATCGAGATGGACGAACGCTGGAATTCGCCTGAAATCTGGCGTCTTTTGAAGCGCGCAGCGACCTCGCCGACGCCGGACTATCTGCTCGCCGCCGTCGATGCGCAAGTGACGCCGCAAGGCAACGTCGCATTCGTGCCGGATAACTCGTCGGTGTATCGACAGGCGTTCCTTCGCACGATATCGATCAGCGCGTCCGTCACGCTGTTGTGCCTCGTGCTCGGTTATCCCGTCGCATGGCTGCTCGCCAATCTGCCCGCGCAGAGCAGCAATCGGCTGATGCTTTTCGTGATCGTGCCGTTCTGGACGTCGCTGCTCGTGCGCACGACGGCGTGGTATGTGCTGCTGCAACCGGGCGGCGTCATCAACGGTCTGTTGATGGGGCTCGGCCTTGCGACGCATCCGGTGCCGCTCATCTTCAATCGCACGGGTGTGTTGATCGGCATGACGCACGTCCTTTTGCCATACATGATTCTCGCGATCTATTCGGTGATGAAAGGCGTATCGCCCGTATACGTGCGCGCGGCGCAATCGCTCGGCGCGCATCCGTTCACCGCCTTCGTGCGCGTCTATATTCCGCAGACGCTGCCGGGCGTCGGCGCGGGCTGCTTTCTCGTCTTCGTGCTTGCGCTCGGTTACTACATCACGCCCGCGCTGCTCGGCGGCGCAGGCGATGAAATGATCAGTCAGCTCATCGCGCTGCAAACGAACACGCAGCTCAACTGGGGGCTTGCGGGCGCGCTATCGGCGTATCTCGTGATCTTCACGGCGATCTTCTATTTCCTGTTCAACCGCATCGTCGGCATCGACCGGTTGCGATTCGGTTGAGGAGTCCTCCTTCCATGAAAGAGCAACGCAACAAGGTATTGACCGAACGCATCGCATCGCGCTGGGTGCGCGTGCATACCGCAATCGTGCTGTTCTTTCTCGTCGCGCCGATTCTCGCGATCATTCCGCTCTCGTTCAATTCAGGATCGTATTTCTCGTATCCGTTGCAGGGTTTTTCGCTGCGCTGGTACGAACAGGCGCTGACGAGCCCCGACTGGCAGCGCTCGTTATTGAACAGCATCGGCATCGGCGCGGCATCGACGTTGATCGCCACGTGTCTCGGCACGCTCGCGGCGCTCGGTCTCTCGCGTTCGCAGTTTCCGCTGCGCTCGGTGATCATGCCGATCATCATCTCGCCGATGATCGTGCCGATCGTCGTCGTCGCGGCGGGTTTCTATCTGATCTTCGCGCCGCTCGGGCTCGTGAACTCGTATCCCGGCGTGATTCTCGCGCACGCGGCGCTCGGCACGCCGTTCGTCGTGATCACGGTGACGGCTTCGTTGTTGTCGTTCGATCAGAGTCTGCTGCGCGCGGCATCCGGCCTCGGCGCGACGCCCTGGACGGCGTTCCGGCGGGTGACCTTGCCACTCATCACGCCTGCGGTCGCCACGGGCAGCGTGTTCGCTTTCGCGACCTCATTCGATGAAGTGATCGTGATCCTGTTCATCGGCGGGCCGGATCAGCGCACCGTGCCGCGTCAGATGTGGAGCGGTATCCGCGATTCGATCGATCCTTCGATTCTCGCGGTTGCGACGATGCTGATTGTGTTTGCTGTGCTGCTTTTTGCGAGCATCAACTGGTTGCGGGGGCGGGCGGCTGCGGCCAGCCGTGCCCTCGTTTGAATGCTTTCTTTTTTCGCCGGATCCCGGTTCTTGTTGGTCTATTGGCACTGCCCCTGTGCGGCGCAACGCTGATAAACCAACATCAATACGGAATCCGGCGAAAATCGCTCAAACCGTCGCTTCCACCTGCCGACGCGGCAGCATCCGATCGAACTCGCGCTTAACGATGCCGTAGCATTCACACGCGCGCTCTTCCAGCTCTGCGCGATCCAGGATCTTGATGCAGCCGCGGCTATGATGAATCACGCCCGCGTCATGCAGCTTGCCTGCGGCTTCGGTCACGCCTTCACGGCGCACGCCGAGCATGTCCGCGATCATCTGCTGGGTGACACGCAGTTGATCCGACGGCGTGCGATCCGTCTGGATCAGCAGCCAGCGGCACAGTTGCTTCGACAGCGAGTGATGGCGGTTGCATGCGGCCGTCTGCGCGACTTGCGTGAGAAGAGCTTGCATGTACAGCAACATCACGCGGCGCAGAAAGTCCGAGCGACCGAAGTGCTCGCGCAGCGCGCCCGCACTCATGCGATACGCGAATCCCGCGCATTGCACCTGGACGCGCGTGGGCATGGTGTCGCCGCCCGTGAGCACCGGAACGCCGGACATCCCTTCACGACCGACCGCCGCGACTTCGACGGAGCCGCCGTCTTCCATCGTATGCAGCAGCGAAATAATCGCCGTGGTCGGGAAATAGACGTGGTGAATGCGCTGACCGGAATCGCACAGCAACTGCTCGGTGCGCAACTGGACAAGTTCGAGATGCGGCGCAATGGCTTGCCATTCCTGTGCCGGAAGCGCGCCCAACAGATGATTGCCGTGCAGATCGGATTGGAGAGTCAACATTTTTTTTAGTCTCGTGCGTGTGCGCCTGGCGCTTTTGATTTCTTCTGGCTCGCAACAGGATTCGCGTATGCATCTGTCGGCGTACATCGAACCCTGTTGCGACCAGCCCCGTAGCACGAATTCACCGCTCTTATCTGTTGTTGAAGGATCGCGGTGACCTTCGTGCGTGGTCATACATTAGCGAGAGGTGTGCCAGCGCACGCCAATCCTTATACCAGTTGGGGTTTGCGCGAGTCCGCACGCAGCGCGCGGCGGCGCGTGCTCGACTACGAACAAAATTGATTCAAACATGAAAGGCGACCTTCATACGGATCGAACGCGACATCGCGCCCACGCCAAACGTTTTCGTCTGGCGAATGCCTTGTCGGGTGGGGCGCCGGGCGAGGGGTCCGTCATCAAAACGTTGCTGATTGCGGGCCCCGAAGCCTTGTCACAGCGGAAATGGTGCGCGCTCGCAAAATGTTGCAAACGTGGTTAACGGCTTCGGATGCGCCTTTTGAAGATCAGGCGTTGCGCTGGCGTCAGGCCTTATTGCACGGGGCTCCGCGCGCTACGTGCGCGTCGTCGAGCCGAGGCTCGCGTTATGGAGGGCGGTTTAGCGTCGGCGCGAAAAACGTTGCATTGCTTATACCTAAGGGGAATGCCGACTCCACAGAGGCTTAAAAATATCAGAGCGGGTTCCGCGCCGGGTCAGCGTATCTCGTTCGACAATCGCCTGACCAAGGCGGGTTCGTATTCCTTCTCGCGCTGCGGCACCGCACGCGCGACCAAAGATTGTCGAGGATGTGGGTCTCGACGAAGGCACCGGCGTTCGCCGCATAGCCGCTCATGATGATGTGTCGGCTCACAGCGCGACAGCCAATTGCAGAACGAGCCTGTCGGGCACGCCGTTGAAACAGGCATGGCGCAAAGAATCGATCTTCGCGATCGATCGAAATAGTTTTTCCTTTTCGTCCGCTAACTCACTCGGCCTGCAGATATTCGATCAACGGCATTCGTTAAGGCAATCGCTCGGCTGCAAGTTCGGAGCGAGCCGCGATGGCCGCCTTGAACGCGGCGCGTCGCTCCAGGGCACATATCGGCGGGCAGAAGTAGGGAAGAAACACGTTTGAAGAAGCGCGGGCCGCATGGGCGGCAACCCATACGACCCGCTGACCACAACCAACTCATCTGAGGAGTTGACTATGGCTGACGCCAATCTTAAAGCATCAACCGCTCTTGCCGAGCGACACATCAAGAGAAACGGCCGTTCGCGCTCGGCCTGTTGGATCCACGGATAAAGGGGCGCAGGAGTCTTGCGCGGCCGGTAAGCGTGAGAGTGCAAGTCGAACACGGAAGACTCGTCATCACGCCCGCTTGAACCACTCCCACAAACAACAAACCCAGCTCGAAGCAGGGTTTGTTGTTCTGACGCCCCAACCCTGCGTCCCGTACGACACGCCCACGCTCGAACTGCTCGACTCGTTCGTGCTGCGCGTCGAATCCGTGTCCGTCGTGTTGACCAGGTTGACCTGATTCTTCGCCGCGAGCACCACATCGGTTGCGTTGACATTCGAGCCCGCGATCGTCACGTTGCCGCTGCCAGGCGTGTCGCTGCCCGTCGCCGCGAACATTGCCGTACCGCCTGCCTGCACGTTCGAGCCGCGCTGCGTCGTCGTGTCTTCGGTGAACGTGTCCTTGCTGTGGCTGCTGCCAAAGCTCAGTTCGACCTTGACGTCCGGCTTGCCGCTTGCCATCGATTCACCGGCCGCCGCGAGGCTCCCCGCCGCCGCAATCGAATGAAGCGTCGAGGCGCGGGAATCCTCGCTCTTGCCCGACGCGTCCGCCTGATCCGCCGCCGACTGGATCATGTCGACCAGACCGCCCTTGACGCCGAGCGAGACACCGCTTTGCTTCGTCTCATGCGTCTCGTCGTGATGCGACGTGTCGGTCGCCGCATCGATCGTCACGTTCGCGCCCGTACCGATCATGTCCTTCGCCGCGATCAGATCGCTTCCCGTGACGTGCAGGTCATTGCCGGCCGACAGATGCACACTGCCATCCGTGCTACCGATCAGGCTCGCGTTGTTCCTCACCGACGCGTCGTTGCTCGTGTCCTTCTGGTCGTGCGTGCCGTACGAAATGGCCGTACCCGATGCGCCCATGCCGGTCTTCGTTTCCTGATGGAACGATGACGACTGGCTCTTATCCTGCGTCGTGTCGATCGTCAGATCATGGCCGGCGCTCAGCGCCACATCGTTCGTCGCCGCGACCGTCGAACCGCTGATGGTCATGTCACGACCGGCCACGCCCATGACCGTATCGCCCGAGATCGTCGAGCCGTTCGCATACACCGCGTGCGCGTTCGCCGTGTCGGTCGTTTCAGTGTTCGCAAGGAAGCCCGAACTGTTCTGATGCGACCAGCTCTGCGAATCATGCGTTTCGCTCACGCTGCCGATGTTGATGTCGCCCGTCGAAACAAGCGCGATGCGGCCCTTGTCCGCCGTCACGTTCGAGCCGAGCACGGACAGATTGCCGCCGCCGTTCTGACCGGCCGCCAGCGTTACGC
>NZ_JALQDI010000070.1:0-106035 GCF_023631305.1 Caballeronia sp. INML3B | reverse complement strand
GCCCTTGTCCGCCGTCACGTTCGAGCCGAGCACGGACAGATTGCCGCCGCCGTTCTGACCGGCCGCCAGCGTTACGCCGTTGCCCGCGCTCACGGTCGATCCATTGACCGATTCGTCATAACTCGAACCGATGTGCTGAGCGTTCTTGCCGCCCATCGTGAGTTAGAGCTGCGCCGTCACCTGAAACCCGGCCGTCACACGCGAACTCGGAAATGCCGACGGCTTGTAGATGGGCGTGCCAGCGAACAGGTCGTAGCTGAAACCCGCGTATTTCGCTGGGATGCCGCCGCGAATGCCGATCGCGCCGAAGCGCTTCGACACTTGCACGTAGACTGGTACGGCGGCAGAGGCTGATCAACTTGGGAAAGCCTGGGTTGGAGATGGTGCGAAAATGACCACTGATGGGACTGGTTGGATTAGTTCGGATGGAACGCGCGGTTACCCGTGGACAACGAGCTGATCGCGGTCGATGTCGAAGTCGACAGCGAACTCATGCCCGTGGACAGCGAACTGATACCCGTGGACAGCGAGCTCACGCCCGTGGACAGCGAGCTCACTGCCGTCGAGGTCGACGTGGACAGCGAACTGACACCCGTGGACAGCGAGCTAATTGCCGTCGAGGTCGAGCTCGACAGCGAACTCACGCCCGTGGACAGCGAACTCACCGCCGTGGAGGTCGAGGTCGACAGCGAGCTGATGCCCGTAGACAGCGAGTCGAGGCCGGTCGAAGCCGAGCTCGACAGCGAGCTCAACTGACCGAAGTTCACCGCATCCGGATTCTCCGTACCGTCAGCCACGTTCGTGAGCTTCACCGGCGCATGGCCCGACCAGCTCTGCGAATCATGCGTTTCGCTCACGCTGCCGATGTTGATGTCGCCCGTCGAAACAAGCGCGATGCCGCCCTTGTCCGCCGTCACGTTCGAGCCGAGCACGGACAGATTGCCGCCGCCGTTCTGACCGGCCGCCAGCGTTACGCCGTTGCCCGCGCTCACGTTCGATCCATTGACCGATTCGTCATAACTCGAACTGATGTGCTGAGCGTTCTTGCCGCCCATCGATTGTTCGTGATGCGTGGCCGTGTCCTTCGATGCCGTCACCGTCAGATCGCCGCCCGCGATCATCGTCGCGTCGCCGCCCGCCTTGACGGCCGCGCCCGTGAACGTCGTGTCGTGCCCGGAAAGGGTCGTGACATTGCCGCCCGCAACGATCGCGCTGCCGAGTTGCTGACTGACTTCATCGTGACTGCCGTTCTGGCCGTCGAAGGAATGCACTTCGCGCGTGCTCGTGAGTTCCGTCGTGCCGACGTTCAGATCGCGTCCCGCCGCGATGCCCGCGTTGCCGCCCGCCTGTATCACCGCGGCATTCAGGTTCACGTCACGCCCCGCGATGACCGTCGCAGTGTTCGTCGCCGAAATCGTGCCGAGTGCATCCACGCCGGTTCCGGTCAGCCCCGCGCCCTGCACGGTGATATTGCCGCCATTGACGTTAAAGCCCGTCAGACTGCCATTCGCCCCGATGTTCGGCGTGCCCGTCGTGAGAATCGCGCGAGAGGTGTTGATGAAGCCGCCGCCATCGACCACGATGCCGTTCGGATTCGCGATCACCACTTCGGCCTTCTGCCCGGCGACTTCGAGATAGCCTCGCAATTGCGAAGGCGAATTGCTCAACACCTGATTGACGATGATGCCCGCCGACTGCCCCGGCGCGAGATTCGGATTGCCGTTGATGTAACCCGCCTGCTGCGTCTGAACGATGGTCGGCGAATTGTTCAAGACCGCGCCCTTGCCCGGCACGTCGAATTGCGAGTAATTATTTAGCGATACGCCGGCACCGGACGGTTTGGCGATGTTGACTTGCTGGAGGCCGTTTTGCGTTTGAATCACCTGCGCACCGGACCCGGGCGCCGCGACGATCTGCGCATACGACACGGACGCGGCGGTGCCCAGCATCAGCATCGCGGCAAACGCCACGGCGCGCATGGAAACGACCAAACCGATATTTCGAAGCGGAGCGACCGACGCACCTTGCGTCCCGCTGCTGCCCCTTGCGCCTTGCCCCGTGGCGAAATCCGCGACCGCCACCATCATCTGCCGCACGCGGCTAAAGACCAGCTTATAAAACCTGTTATTCATTACTTGGATTTTTTTCTTCTTTTCTGGGTGCAGGATGCCGACAGCGGCCCCGCAAAAGGCCCCGAATTCTTCTCGTACCTGACGTCTCGTAATATGGGAGCAGTCTGAATTCAATGCCGCCGCAACAGCGCAATAGCGACGATCTTTCGCAGACTTGATCTGCGTCGCGCGGTGGAAACCGCGTCGCCCTTTTTTGTATGATTGCAGGCCATCCATTTCCGACAGTCCAGGGACCATCGCCATGACCGCCGCAACGCAATTCGATCAGGTTTCCGTCATCAAGCGCGCCAACGTCTACTTCGACGGCAAGTGCGTGTCGCATACCGTTCTCTTCGCCGACGGCACGAAAAAGACGCTCGGCGTGATCCTGCCCGGCACGCTCAACTTCGGCACCGACGCGCCCGAGCTCATGGAAGTGCAAGCCGGCCAATGCCGCATCCGCCTGGATGGCAGCGACGAGTGGAAAACGTACGGCGCAGGCGATTCGTTCCCGGTGCCGGGCAAGAGCCGCTTCCATATCGACGTGATCGAAACGCTCGACTACGTTTGCAGCTACCTCTAAGCGAATCGGTTGTCCAATTTTCAGCGGTGTCCACGTTTCGTGTACACTTCGAATAATTGGACAACGAGCCGCATCATGCCGCCGCCCGCCGACAGCCACGCCGAGCAACTCGTCGAAGCCGCCGCAGCCGCCTTCAGCGACGCCACCGGCCTCGCCGCGCGCCGCGTCAAGCCGCCCGCGCGCGGCGAATACGACGCCGCCATCGAATTCCGCATCGGCGGCGCGCGTGTCAGGCGTCCCGTCATCGTGCGGGAAAACATCGACCGGTTCAGCGCGCTGTCCGCGTTCAGCGCATCGGTCATGCGCGACAGCGGCGCGAATCCCACGCTCGTCACCCTGTATCTCTCGCCGGACATGATCCGTGCGTGCCGCGAAACCGGCGTCGATGCACTCGATCTCGCTGGCAACGCGACCCTCATTGAAGGCAATAGCGTCGTGATCGTTTCGGGCCGTCCGCGCACGGCGCGAGGCAAGGCGCATCGTTCCAGAACCTGGACCAAATCGACACTGCGCGTCACGCTGGCGCTGCTCACCACGCCTTCGCTGCTGGAGCGCGGTTATCGCGACATCGCGCAAAACGCGGGCGTCAGTCACGGCACGGTGCAGAACGCCGTGCGCGCGCTCATCGATCATCGCGACGTGTTCGAACGGCCCGATGGCCGCGGCCTGCAATTCGCCGACAAGCAACGGCTCATCGATGAATGGGTCACGCTCTATCCGCGGCAATTGCGTGAATCGCTCGTCATCGGCCGTTATCGCGCGGAGTCGAACGACTGGTGGCGCGACGCGCCCGATCTGCCGGGTCGATGCCAATTCGGCGGCGAGCCCGCAGCGGCCATACTCACGGAATACCTGAAGCCGGCGACGGTCACCGCCTATTGCGCCGAAACCGTGCCGCGCGAGTGGATCATGCAGGCGCGATTGCGGCCCGATCCCGCCGGAAATGTCGAGTTCCTGCGCGCGCCCATCGCGCTCGCGCCCATCGACGGATTGCCGGCGAACGTCGTCGCGCCGCTGATCGTCTACGCCGATCTCGTCGCGAGCGGCGACCCGCGCAATCTCGAAACCGCCAGGATGCTGCGTGAACGCTACCTCGCCGCTTGAACTGCTGCCGCATCGCCCGCTCACCGGCGTCATGTCGGCGATGCTGCGTGAGGTCGTCGCCGCATCGGTCGCGACCCGCATCGCTTGGTTCGTCGGCGGCGCAAGCGCGCGCGACATCCTGCTCACGCACGTCCACGACATGGAGGCGACACGCGCGACCGCCGACATCGACATCGGCATTTCGATTCGAAGCTGGACCGGCCACGACACGTTGCGGCAAGCGCTGCTCGCCTCGGGCAATTTCACGGCGCCGAAGGGTTCGGCGCATCGGCTGAACTACCGCGCGCCGCAGACCAGCGAGCGCACGTGGCTCGACATCGTGCCGTTCGGCGGCGTGCAGGACGAGCACGGCGAAATCGCGTGGCCGCCGGACGGGTCGGTGCGGATGAACGTCGCCGGTTTCAGGCAGGCGCTCGATGCGGCGATTGCCGTGCGCATCGACCGTGATCTCGTCGTGCCGGTTGCATCGCTGCCCGCGCAGGCGATGCTGAAGATCGTCGCATGGCAGGACCGGCACGCGGCGGATCGCAAGGACGCGATCGACCTGCTCTTTCTGATGGCGCGCTACGCGCAAGCCGGCAACCTCGACCGGCTCTATTCCGATGCCTTCGATCTCGTCGAGCGCCACGGCCACGATCCGGATATCGCGGGCGCGGCGCTGCTCGGGCGCGACACGGCGGCCATCGCAAACGACGGCGAGCTGCGCGCGCAGATTCGCGCGATCCTGCACGCCGACGATCCCGCGCCGCCGATCCTCACGCACATGCTCGGCTCACGCATGCCGGTCTTCGAAGCCGATACGTCGGAACGGACCGCCGCGCTGTTCTACGCGTTCCGCGACGCGTTCTAGAGCTAGCCGTTGCGGAACAGATAACTGTACGCGTTGAGCGCGGGCACGCCGCCGAGATGCGCGTACAGCACCTTCGAGCCTTCGGGGAATTCGCCGTTGCGCACCATCTGGATCATGCCGTCCATCGACTTGCCTTCGTAGACGGGATCGGTCAGCACGCCTTCGAGCCGCGCGCACAGACGGATCGCCTCCAGCGTGCCTTCGTTCGGCAAGCCGTATTCGGGGCCGCCGAAGCGCGTGTCGAGGATCACATCCTCGCGCGTGATGTCCTGGCCGAGCCCGACGAGTTCCGCCGTGTGCTTCGCGATGCGCAGGATCTGGTCGTGCGTCTGCTGCGGTTTCGCCGATGCATCGATGCCGATCACGCGCCGCGCCCGGCCGTCCGCCGCGAAGCCGACGACCATGCCGGCCTGCGTGCTGCCCGTCACCGAGCACACGACGATGTAATCGAAACTGAAGCCGAGTTCCGCTTCCTGCGCGCGCACTTCTTCCGCGAAACCGACGAAGCCGAGCCCGCCCAGCGGATGCTCCGAGCAACCCGCCGGGACCGGAAACGGCTTGCCGCCCGCCGCGCGCACGCTGTCCATCGCGTCCTGCCAGCTTTTGCGGATGCCGATATCGAAGCCATCGGCGACGAGCCGCACGTCCGCGCCCATCATCCGCGACATCTGGATATTGCCGACGCGGTCATAGACGGCATCGGAGTAATTGACCCAGTTCTCCTGCACGAGCACGCATTTCATGCCGAGGTGCGCCGCGACCGCCGCGACCTGGCGCGTCTGGTTCGACTGCACGCCGCCGATGGACACGAGCGTGTCGCAGCCTTCGGCGAGCGCCTCAGGAATCAGATATTCGAGCTTGCGCGTCTTGTTGCCGCCGAACGCGAGGCCGCTGTTGCAGTCCTCGCGCTTGGCATACAACTCGACCTTGCCGCCGAGATGCGCGGAGAGGCGCTTGAGCGGCTGGATCGGCGTCGGTCCGAAAGTCAGCGGATAACGGGGAAAACGTTGCAGGTTCATGATCGGCATCCTCGTGGGGGTGGAACACCATCGTAGAGATTGTCGGAATGGGTCGGGTTGCGAAAAAAATGCTTTCGACCTAACGTTCTCGAAGGACTTGATGCCTATGCAAACTTTTATTTCGCCTGACTCAGACATAGAGCAATGAAAAAAACCACGACCGCTTCGAACCCGCTTCCGGCGGGCGTCCAGACCGATCGCGTCGATCGCGCGATTCTGCGTCAGTTGCAGCGCGATGCGTCGATCTCGAACGTCGCGCTCGCGGAGAAGGTCAATCTCAGCCCGCCCGCGTGCCTGCGGCGAGTCGAGCGCCTGCGCGAAGCGGGACTGATCCGCGCGACCGTCGCGCTGCTCGATCCGAAAGCGCTCGACGCCGGCATGCTCGTGCTGATCGGCGTGATCCTCGACCGCTCGACGCCGGATTCCTTCGCCGATTTCGAAAAGGCCGCGCAGAAAGTGCCCGGCTGCATGGAGTGCCATGTCGTGACGGGCGAGTTCGATTTCTTCATGCTGATCCGCACGCGCGACAGCGAGAGCTTCAACCGGCTCCACGCGGAGAAGCTGCTTTATCTTCCCGGCGTGCGCCAGATCCGCACGTTCGTCGTGCTGCGCGAGATCCTCTCGACGACGGCGTTTCCGATCGGCGAGTCGGCCGGCGCGCGCACGCCGCCACCTCGATGACAAATTTGCGAAAGACCTGCTGAAAAATTACGCTACGATTCAGGGTTTTCCATGTCCGGGCATCCCGTTTCGTTGTGACCGCGTCTGATTTCAAAGCCTTGGCCAAGGCGACTCTGGCTCGCCTCGCGTCGCGGCTGCGTCCGCATCTGCGGCCCCGCACGCTGCTCCTGCTGCCCGCGCTCTTCCTGCTCTACGTGCTGGTGCTGATTCCGTTCACACCCGGCATCCGAGATATCCGCCGTGCAAAGGTGGACCAGCCCGCGCAGATCTATTCCGCCGATGGCAAGCTGCTCGCCGAGTTCAAGCCGACGCATCGCGAATGGGTGAGCCTCAAGCAAATCTCGCCGCAAGTGATCGACGCGCTCATATCGACGGAAGACCGGCGTTTCTATCAGCATCACGGGATCGATTTCAGGCGCACCGCCGGCGCGGCGCTGCATACGTTCTCGGGCGACCGTCAGGGCGGCTCGACACTCACCCAGCAACTCGCGCGCAATCTGTATCCCGAGGAAATCGGCCGCTCGCAGACGCTCACGCGCAAGCTGAAGGAAGCGATCACCGCGTTCAAGATCGAAGCGCTCTATTCGAAGGACGAGATCCTCGAAACCTATCTGAACACGGTGCCGTTCCTCTACAACGCCTACGGTATCGAAATGGCCGCGCGCACCTATTTCGATAAATCCGCGGGCCAGCTCGACGTGCTCGAGAGCGCGACGCTCATCGGCATGTTGAAGGGCAACAGTTATTACAACCCGGTGATCAATCCCGAGCGCGCGCTCGACCGGCGCAACATCGTGCTCGGGCAGATGGTCAAGTTCGGCCACCTGCAAGCCGCGAAGCTCGATGCGCTCAGGAAGCGCCCGTTGCGCATCGACTTCGAGCGGCAGACGGAAGAGCCGGGCCGCGCGCCGCACTTCGCGCAGCAGTTGCGCAAGTGGCTGATCGGCTGGGCCGACGACAACGACTACAACATCTACTCCGATGGTCTCGTCGTGCGCACGACCATCGACTCGCGTCTGCAGGCAATGGCGACGAACGCGCTCGCGCTACAGGGCAATCAGTTGCAGTCGATCGCGAATGCGGCGTGGGGCGCCGGGCGAGGACAAGGCGGCTGCGCGAACACGAACGCGGATCTCGGGCACGCGTTCATCCGCGAGACGGATCAGTATCGCGCGCTGCGCACGAGCGGCGCGAACGACGCCGATGCCATCAAAAAGCTCGGCGCCGACCGCGCATTCATGCAGGCGTTGTGCGAGAACAAGACGCGCGTGCAGGCCGCGTTTCTGGCGCTCGATCCGCGCAACGGCCAGATCAAGGCGTGGGTCGGCAGCCGCGATTTCACGCAGGATCCGTTCGACCACGTCGCGCAGGCGCGCCGCCAGCCCGGCTCGACGTTCAAGCCCTTCGTCTACGGCGCGGCCTTCGAGCGGGGCGCGAAACCGGCGGACACGTTCATCGATCAGGCCGTCGAAATTCCGGTGCGCGGCGCCGAAACCTGGCGTCCGACCGACGACTCGCCGCCCTCGGGCCGCCCCGTGAGCCTGCGCGACGGGATCGCCTATTCGAAGAACCGCATCACCGCGCAACTGATGGAACAGGTCGGGCCCGGACGCGTCGCACGGCTCGCACGGGACATGGGCGTGCGCGACAGTCATCTCGACGTGGTGCCGTCGCTCGCACTGGGCACGAGCCCGGTCACACTCAAGGAAATGGTGTCGGCGTACGGCACCATCGCCAATGACGGTAGTTATATAGAGCCGCTGCTCGTTACGCGCATCGAGAACAAGGACGGCGACGTCCTCGCGCAGTTCGAAAGCGCGCCCGAGCGCGCGCTGTCCGTCGATGCGACCCGCAAGCTCGTCGACGTGATGCGCGACGTGATCAACCGCGGCACGGGCACGGCGATCCGCACGCGCTTCGGCATCCGCGCGGACGTCGCGGGCAAGACCGGTACCACGCAGGACAACGCGGACGGCTGGTTCATCCTCATGCATCCGCAACTCGTGGCGGGTGCGTGGGTCGGCTTCAACGACAGCCGCGTCACGCTGCGCAGCGATTACTGGGGACAGGGCGCGCACAGCGCGCTGCCGATCGTCGGCGACTTCGTGCAGCGCTCGCTGCGTTCGCATCTGATCGACGCACGCGCGCGCTTCGACACGCAGGAAACGCCGGGCATGTGGCAGACGGTGTCCACGCGCGTGAGGACCTGGTTCGACGAGACGTTCTCGAAAGCGCCGAAGCCGGGCAAGCCGAAAACCGCGCAGACGGCGGCCCAGCCTCCGGTGCGCACGAAGCGCGCGGCTTCGGAGCCGGTGGCCGAAGTGACGGAAGAGCCGCCGCAAGCGCCGGTGTTCACGACCATGCCGCCGATTCTGCCGTCGCCGGGCGAAAGCACGAGCGATGCGGCGGCGGCGTCATCGCCCGAAGCCGCCTCCGGCGCGCAGCAATAGCGCATTACGGCCTTTTGTGACGATATGCGCGCCCGCGCACAGCGCACGGGCGCGAATGATGCTCCGATGCTCGATGCGTCAAGGCGAAGCAATCAGCTGAAGATTTCGCCGCGCGAAACGGCGCGCTGTGGCCACACGCGCCAGCCAACAGGAACGCGAACCTGACGTTCCGAACTCCCCACTCCAAGGACGTCGCCGTGTCGCGCGAAACGTCCACTTCATGTCTGGCTGGTTTCGGAGAACAAGTTGATCAAGCAATTCAGTCGCAACAGGCGAGCCCTCGTGGCCACCGCGCTCGCCCTGCCGCTTTCGTCGTCCTGTTTCGCCCAGAGCATCAGCGCCACCTTGCCGTGGACCGGCACATGGAGCGCCGCGCCGATGGTCACCGGAGACGGCGGCTTCAATAATCAGACGATCCGGCAGATCGTGCGCACGAGCATCGGCGGGACGGCCGCCGGCGTGCAATTTTCGAATCTTTACGGCAGCGATCCGCTCGTGATCGGCGACGTGCACGTCGCGCTACGCGCGAGCGGCCAGCGCACCGTGCCCGGCACCGACAAGGCCGTCACCTTCGAAGGGCAGCCGTTCGTCACGATCCCGCCGGGCGGCGCCGTCATGAGCGATCCGATCGCGTTTCAGGTGCCGGCGCTTACGGATATCGTCGTCAGCGCCTATCTGCCGCAGCGGACGCCGAGCGAAACGACCGGGCACGCCGAGGGCCTGCAGGACGTGTACATCGCACCCGGCGACGTCAGCGCCGACCCGGACTTCACGGGCGGCGTGCTCAACGCACTCGGCGCGCAGTCCTATTACTTCCTCACCGACGTCGTCGTGCAGAACGCCAGTGCGACGGGCGCCGTGGTTGCCTTCGGCGCGTCGATCACCGACGGCATCGCGTCGCAGCCGAACACCAACGGACGCTGGCCGAACTTGCTGGCCGCGCGTCTGCAGCAAGCCGGCATGACGGTCGGCGTGCTGAACCAGGGCATCTCCGGCAACGACTTCTTCACGAACGATTCCGGCGAGGCGGGTCTTTCACGCTTCCAGCGCGACGTGCTGAACCAATACAACGTGAAGTGGGTCATCATTTCCGACGACGCGGTCAACAACCTGATCGGTGGCGCGCCGCCGACAGCCGCCAGTCTGACCGGCGCGTTCAGCCAGCTGACGCAAAGCGCGCACGCAGCGGGCGTCCGCGTGATCTGCTCGACGCTCACGCCGTTCGAGGGTGTTTCGTCGTGGACGCCGGACATCGAGGCGACGCGCGCAGCGGTGAACGCGTTCGTCGCCACCGCCGACAGCGGATGCGACGCCGTGCTCGATCAGGCGGCCGCGCTCGGCGATCCTTCGAATCCTCCCGTCATGCTCCACGCATACGACAGCGGCGATCATCTGCATCCGAATCAGGCGGGACTGCAGGCGATTTCCAATTCGGTGAATCTCGGCTGGTTCAAGTAGCGGCGTCATGTCACGCCGCAAAAACGCAACGCCATGCGGAGATGAGCTTTTCCGCATGGCGTTTTTCCTTCGTCGCCGATTACGACTTGACGATCGTCGGGTTCGTGACGTTGATGCGCGGACCCGAGTTGTCCCACTGCTCGACGATCAGCGGGTACTTCCACTTCGGATTCGAGCTGCTGATCTGGCCGTTCACGATGTAGCCGTCGAGCGACAGACCCTGAACCGCGAACGAACCGCCCGGGCTCGTCGTGTCGACGTGGTTGTTGATCGCGATGGTGACCGTCTTGCTGATCGGACCCGGCAGCGAGCCGAACCACACGTTGATGCCGCCGCCCTTGCAGTTCGCCGTCGTCGGGCTGTTGATCGTGATGCTCTTGAACACGGCCGAGTTGTCGTTCGGTTCGAAATCGAGACCGCACGCCGGCGCCGTGCCGGTGATGTTCTGCCACACCGGGCTGTTGAACGTGATCGTGTCGCCCGAGATGATCGACACGCCCTGACGACGGCAGCCGTCCGCCTTGTGGTTGTCGACGGTCAGGTTGTACGTCGGCGTGTTCTTCTTGGTCTGGCTATCGTTGATGTAGATGCCGTCGCCCCACGTGTTGATCGTCGTCGGCGAGATGAGATGCACGTTCTGGCCGCCGATGATCGAGAAGCCCATGCCGTGCTCGCCGCCCGAAGCCGAGTTCAGCTCTTTGCTGCCGTCGAGATACGCGTTTTCGACGATGACGTTGCTCACGTCTTCGATGAGCATCATCTGGTAAATGTCGGCGTTGTGCGGCAGCAGCTTGATCGAAGCGCCCGACGCAAAGCGGATGTGGCTGTTCGTGCGCAGCTTGAGGCCGGTCGTGTCGATGCGGACCTGGCCGGAGATCAGCAGGATCTGGCCGACGGAGCCGTCGATGGCAGCCTGGAGCGCGGCGCGGTCGTTGGTCGAGCCATCGGCCTTCACGCCGAACGACGACGCGTTGATGGTGCCGGCGGTGTTATCGGCTGCGGCGGACGTCGAGCTGGCAGGCGTTGCCGCGCTGGCGGGGGCCGCCGCGCTGGCAGTCGTCGTGGACGAAGCCGAGCTCGCGGGCGTCGCCGTGGAGGCGCCACCGTTGTTTCTCCTTCTCCAGCGATCCGCGACGGAATCAGGCGTCGCGCCATCGCCGCCGCCGCCGCATGCGGCGAGCACGAACGCACCGCTGCCCGCGATGAGCGAGGTCAGCAGCTTGCGACGGGTTGCAATACGGGCGCCGACGACGGTGTTGTCTGCTTGGGTGTCTGCCTGAGTGTTGTTAGGAAGCATTAGTCTTTCCAATTGGTCGTGCGTTATCGACGGACGATCCCGTTCCTGCGACATCGGCCGCACGCAACGTTTCTTAATGGGCAATGAGATGACCAACGCAAAAAAGCAGGCGCAAACGATTGCGCCGCTCAGCGCTCGACAGCCGCACACGGCGACTCCGAAAGGCATCTCGGCGAAAAACAGGGCGACTTCGGGATAAGGAACCAGATATGCCGGAAGACCTATTCACCCCATGCCCGATCGTCCGTGAACGGACCGCCGGAGCACTGAAGTCTGACGGAAGTAATTACCGTCTTTTATTAATACTACCGATTGTTACGAGGCGTTTCTACCCGCGACTTGTTACAGAATGTACGCTTGTAACTTTTTATTTTCTTTTTTGAGCGCTTTATCGTTACGCATTTTCTCTTTCATTCACCGATGAGTGAATTAATCCAGGTCGTTTTGATTGTTAATACCGTAGATGAATGACACCACTTCAAACCACCTTATATAAGATGATTGACATTCATATGAACATTTGCGACTTAGAACGTGAACCTTCACTCGCCGGGTCGGTAAAACGCGCTCGCGGAAAGCCCCGCAAGGCTTCGCGAAGCGCCTTTCGTATGCCGAAACGACATCGATTCGCCAGATTAATCACCGTTAATGACCGATTATTCGGCCGATAATTGTAATTCCACACGCCAGAATGACCGCTTTCTATCGGATTACATGCAAAAATTACAACATGAAAGGTGGCTTCTTGCTGTTTTCAACTGATCAATACGATTTTGTAAATGCGACGCCGGAAATTTTTTTAAATACGAAACTAAAAGACCCTACCGTGAATACCCTTATCGGGTTAATACGCACGACGGTCTAAACGGCCAGATCGACCGCCGCCACTGGTCGGCGGCTGAATATCTAATAATCTGATTAAACAAATCAGGTATTCAGCAGACAAATTAATCGAAATCGGCAGACCTTGCCGCACGAACCGTCCATGTGTTCCATTTCGCACCGAATGCACCAGCACTAATCACTAGTCTCAACGTTGGCGCCGCTCGCCGTGCTTCTCTCCGAAGCGGCGGGGGAAGTCCTGAAAGCGTCCATGCCAACGAAAAAGACACGCTGCAATGAAAACCTTCGATCTGATCAAGAGCGACCTCTATCGCTACAGCGGCGAGTACAGCCTCATGCTCCTCCTCGAGCAACTGGTGTTGAACGAAGGGTTCAACTACATGTTCTGGCTGCGCCTCGCGAGCGCGGCGTCGTCGCGGCCGGTGCGGCTCGTGCTCAACCACATCGTCCGCCTGAAGCAGCGCAGGTTCGGATTCGTGATCAGCCCCCGCACGAAGATCGGGCCGGGCTTCTATATCAGTCACGTCGGTTCGCTCGTGGTGAATCCGACCGCGGTCATCGGCGCCAACTGCAATATTTCCCAAGGCGTGACGATCGGATCGAACCACGGCAAGGCGGCGACGATCGGCAATAACGTGTATATCGGGCCGAACGTCTGCATCGTCGAAGACGTGACCATCGGCGACAACGTGACGATCGGCGCGGGCAGCGTCGTGACGAAAGACATTCCATCGAACGTGACCGTGGCCGGCTGCCCGGCGCGAATCCTGACGAACGATGCATCGCCCGATCGCGCGGCGCGCTACATCGTGCGTCCCTGGAGCGTGCAATCGTCGTAAGAAAAGACGCGCTTCGCGTCTTCCGGACGGCAAGCGCGCCGTCATCGGCGTTGCCGGGTGCCTTGGCGAACAGTCGCGGCGCCCGTTTTCGTGCATGCTCGTCACTCTCACGCGAAAGCCGGCGGCTTTCGCGTATCTCATCGCATGGCGATTTCAACCTGACGTCGAGCCACGCGACGAAAGGCTCCAACGCAGGAGGAGTACACGTGCTGAGCACAGCTGTGCAATCGGTAAGACGACGTCTCGGCGGCGTGCATCAGGATCACAAGCGGATCGCGAGAAGCGCGGTCGTTCTGCTGATATTCGTGATCGCCGGGAAATGTATCGGCGCGTCGAAGGAAATGGCGATCGCGTATCGCTACGGGATCAGCGGAACCGTCGACGCGTATCAGTTCGCGCTCACGCTCGTCACCTGGCTGCCCTCGATGCTCACGAACGTGCTGGCGGTGCTGCTCGTTCCCGCGCTCGTGTCGCTCAAGGAAGACAAGTCCCAGCGCGACGGCTTTCTCGGCGAGCTGGAAGGCATCGGGCTCGTCCTCGGCCTCGCGTCCTCGCTCCTGCTCTGGCTCTTCTGGCCTTATCTCGCGGATGTGATCGCGGGCAGTCTCGCGGAATCCACGCGCGACATGTGCCGCGACATGATCATCAGCATGACGCCGGTCGGCGTGCTGACCTTCACGATCTGCATCTCGTCGTCGCGCCTGCAGGCTTCGGGCAAGCACATCAATACGTTGCTGGAATGCGTGCCGGCCATCGGCCTGCTCGTCTTCGTGCTTGCCGCGCGCAACAACACGTCGATCATGCCGCTCGTTCTCGGCACGTCGCTCGGCTTCGTGGTTCAGGCTGCGTGGCTGCGGGTGCTGGCCAGACGCGCCGATTCGATGGCCGTACTGCCGCGCGTCTCGGCGCGCGCGACACAGTGGCCGTCGACGATCCGCTCGATGGGCATGCTCATGATCGGTTCGGTCGTCGCGAGCCTCTGGCTTCCCATCGACCAGTATTTCATGGCGCAGCAAGGCGACGGCGCCATCGCGACGCTCGGCTACGCGAACCGCCTGCTCTCGCTCGTGCTCAGCATGGGCGCGCTCGCCATCACCCGCGCAACCTTGCCGATTCTCGCGGAGATTCTTCATCGCGGCGATCATGCGCGCGCGCGCAGCACCGCGCTGAAGTGGTCGGGCATCATGACGATGCTCGGTCTCGTCGGCGGACTCTTCGCGTATGCGCTCGCACCGTACGTGGTCAAGCTGCTGTTCCAGAAAGGCGCCTTCACGGCCGAGGACACGATCGCAGTGACCACGCTCTTTCGCTACGGGCTGCTGCAAGTGCCGTTCTACTTCGGCATGTGCGTGCTCGTGCAGTTGTTCGCGAGTGAAACGCGTTATCGGGCGATCTCCGTCATTTCGCTGATCGGCTTCGGGACCAAGATCATCGGCAACGTCATTCTCGTGCGTCTCTATGGCGCTCAGGGCGTGCTGCTCGCAACCGGCATCGGCGCGATGGCGGTGCTTGCGAGCTACATCTTCTGGACGCGCTTCGCGCCGCCCTTCACCGGTAATGGTCCGCAAACCGAAGCCGGCACGTCCGAATGAAATACGGCCTCCCGAAGGAGGCCGTTCTGTCGTCGATTTCGCGCGCGCTCACGTCTGTTCGAACACATGCCGGAACATCGGCACGAGGAAGCGGTTGCCGTATTCGCTCATGTGGTGGAAGTCGGAATAGAGCGGCCGGCCGTCGTGCGAGCCCATGCATTTGCCGTCCGGGCACAGATACGGGCGCGGGTCGAGCAGATGGATGCCGCACTCGTCGTGGGCCTGGCGCATCGCCTGCAGCAAACCGCCGTTGCGCTGGACGTAATCCGAGAGCGTGATCGACAGATCGGGCGCGTGCGGGTCTTTCATCTTCTCGCGCGCGAGCACCAGCGGCACGTTGAAGTCGAACTCCGGAATCGGCTCGACCAGATAGACGGGCCGGATCTTCGAAATGCGGCAGACCGTCGACAGCAAATGCTCGCGATACGACTCGGTCGAAAACGGCGTGGGCGTCTGCGCAGGCCGCTCCGGATCGACGAACGAATAATCATCCGGGGACGGTCCCGACCAGTACTGCGACCAGTGATTGGCGATGATGACGGGCGTCTTCGCGGTCTGATCGCGGCTCAGGATATCGATGTACTTGCGGTCCTGCTCGAAGCAGTCGCCGTCGCCGCGACGGATGCCGTAGATCGTCGGACAGCCTTCGATCGTGATGAGCAGCACATCGTCCGGCTTGCCGTTCGGCACGGCATCGACGACTGCTTCGGCGATCGCCTCCGCGTGGCTGTCGCCGAGGACGACCGCGCGGCTATCCTTCTGCTTGCTCGCGACGTCGCACGGATCGATCATCATGTGACACTTCGTGCGGTGCGGATTCGTGTCGTAGGTCTCGCTGTCGGCGATGAACACGGAGCGGTCGAAGCGATTCGGCACGCCCTGGTTCGCATAGATGCTGCCGCCGCCGATTGCGAGCAGCAGCGTGAACACGAGAATCGGGCGCAGCGTGATGAACTTCGGAAACGCGCGCGCCTCGCCATGCGACGGCTTTCTCGTCTTCGACTCGACGAGCGCGTACGACAGATACCCCATCGCGAAACCGCCGGCGATGGCGCCCACGCGCCACGGCAGCGAGCCTTCTTTGTCGAAGTACGTGAGCGCGACGACGAACGGCCAGTGCCAGAGATACACCGAGTACGAAATCTTGCCGATGAACTGCGCGAGCGGATTGCACGTGAAGATCGAATGCTTGCGCGCCGCGAGGATCACGAGCGCCGTGCCCAGAACCGGCACGAGCGCGAGATAGCCGGGCCACGCATTGTTTTCGTTGAAGGTGAGCGTGCCGTACACGATCATCGCCAGGCCGGCGATTTCGAGCGTCCGGCGCAGGGGTCTGCGCGGCGTTACCGGGAACAGGTACACGAGACCGCCCGCGAGCATTTCCCATGCGCGCGTCGGCAGCAGGAAGAACGCAGCCGTCGGCCATTTGGTGGGATCGGAGAGATAGACGCACACCGCAAGCGACGCGAGCGCGGTACCGATCATCGCGATCACCGTCCCGCGATGCCCGAACAGCTTGCGCACGAGGAGGATGCCGAGCGGATACAGAAGATAGAACTGCCACTCGACGGAAAGCGACCACGTGTGCAGCAGCCACTTCAGGTGCGAGCGGACATCGAAATAACCCGCCTCGCGCCAGTAGACGATATTGGAGAAGAACCCGAGGCTCGAAGCCGCCGCCTTGCCGAACGCGCGGAATTCGGAGGGCAGGAAAACGAGCCAGCCGAGCACGAAAAGCGCGAAGCAGAGAAACGCGAGCGCCGGAACGATGCGCCGCGCCCGATCGCCATAGAACTCGAGCACCGAGAACCTGCCCTTCGCGATGCGCCTGAAGATGATGCTCGTCATCAGGTAGCCGGAGATCACGAAGAACACGTCGACGCCGAGAAAGCCGCCCTTGAAGCCGGGCACATCGAAGTGGAACAGGACGACCGCGAGGACCGCGAACGCGCGCAAGCCGTTTATGTCGTTACGAAAATTCATCGCACTTCCCCCTTTGTTCTTATCCCCGGCGCGCGCCGGCGCGATGCAATGGCCATCGCCCGTGCATCGCACCCGCGGTGCGGGTCGTTTTCTAGTGTCTTGTTGTTGCTTCTTCGAACTTGGTCAAACGAACAGGCCGAATTCCATCTCCGCAAGCCGGCTCTCTTCGGATTGCGTCGCGCGCGCGACTTCCGCCATGGTCGCGGGCTGCATGCCGTAGGTGTCTCTCAGATGCGCCTGATGCTTGAGCACCGCTTCGAGCACCGCGAGGTTTTCGGCGAGATTCGCGCCGAAGTTATGCGGATGCCACCACAAATGAAACGAGCGTCCCGTGCGCGCCGCCGAAGTCATCGACTGCTTGATCCGATGGATGCGCAGCCATTCCAGCGCAGCCTTGTTGCGCGCATAGGGACGCAGGAAGCGGCTGGAGCGCACATCGACGAGCCCACCACCCGAAGGGCGCGGATCGAAGGCGTGATCGCCCGAGAGATTGACATAGGCATCGGCGAGACGCGCGGCGCGGCGCAGCGCGGCTTCATCGGCGCGCGATGTTTCGCGATACATCCAGTTGCGTTCGGTGCCCCGGTACGCGATCAGTCCCGCTTCCGCGCACACCGAAAGGTACGCGTTGTTCACCTGATTGCGCGGAAACACGATGCTCGCGGGCGGATCGGCGAGACGCCGGATCGACGCGACGGACGCTTGCATGTCGGCGGCGAATTGCGCCTTGTCCTGTCCCGCTTCGAGGCAGTAGTAGTGACAGAAGGTATGGCTTGCGAGCTCGCTGCCTTCGGTATCGACGATCTGTCGCGCGAGCGACAGGCCGTAATGGTAGGGATCGCTTTTCTCGTCCGTGCCGATCGAATCGATATAGCCGTTCGCGTACGGACTGAGTTTCGTATCGTTATAGGTCGGGCGGATGTCGGGCAGATTCGCGAGCAGGTCCTTCTTGTTATCGAAGAGCAGCATGCCGACCGTCGCCCATGTCGCCTTCACGCGGTACTTCGTGAACATCGCGAGCATGGCCGGAATCGCCTCGCGCACGCCGAGGATGTTCTTTCCGTACGTAGCGATCGAGCGATGGTCGCGCACGCCCCACATCAATTCGAAATCGAGCGAAATCAGGAAGTAGGACATCGTCGTCAGGGCATCAGGAAGTAGTGATAGACGCCTTCGAAATAACTCTTCGTTGCGTCGGCGGCGACGGCCACGAACACGCCGAAGGTGATGACGAGAACGGCCGCGTTCTTGAACTTGATTTCCGGCGCGAGGAACGGCAGCAGCAGCGGCACGCAATACCAGACGCGGCCCTTGGCGAACGGGAACACGAAGAACGCGACGACGAGATACACGAACAGGCCGAAATGCATGATCGACAGGCGCGTGTAGGCGATTTCCCGCTTTGTTTCCGGCGAGCGCCACGACGAGTACAGCACCATGACGGAGGCCATCGTGTAGAAGAACAGCAGCGCCAGCAGCTTGATCGTGAAGTTTTCCTGATAGCCGGTGTATTCGTCGATACGGCGTCCGCCGTAGTTCGCGAACAGGAACTTCGCCGCCGACGCCAGCACGATCGCCACCGCGCTGACCACGATGAGCGAGCGCTTTTTCTCGCCGCCGAAACCCGCCGCGAGCAGCAGCGCAGTGGGCACCGCGAAGGTCGTGTGCACGAAGCTCGCGAGGCCCATGCCGAGCGTGGGGCGGTTGAAGCGGCAGGTGAACAGCATGGCAATTGCGAGCCCGAAGCCCTGCCGGATCTGGAACAGGCCGACGGTCGCGAGCGCATACGGAATGACGAGCCACAGAAGCAGGCCCACGAGCGGCCGCCGCGTCTGCAGCAGCGAGTACATCACGATCAGGTTGAGCAGCACGACCGTCGTGCGAATGCCGCCTTCGGGCGTCACGCCGAACGCGTTGAGCAATATGACCCACGAGCGCCAGCCGAGCTCCTCGGTGATCAGGCTGATGAGAAAGCCCATGTCCGACTGGCGGTTCTGATAGAACTGCACGAGCCAGTGCCAGTCCGTCGACCGGAAGTACTGGATGTACGCTTCCTGGTCGAAGATCAGCCCGACGCTGCGCTCGCGGAACGCGACGATCGAAATCGCGGCGGTCGCCAGCACCAGGAACGCCCATCCGGAGGGCGTCAAGAAGTACGCGAATCCGCGCACCCGCTTCGCGGGTGCGCGCTGCTGCGCCGTGTTGTCCATTGTCGTTGCTTGCATCGTTCTGGCCTTTATACGCTTTAGTTATTGTCCGTGGGCGCGGCTGTCATGGCACGAGCCTCAGGTTGGTGACGACGATCTTCGGTCCCGCCTTGTCGTAATCGATGCTCTCGACGGTGGCAAGCCTCGGGCTGACCCACGTCGGCGAGTGGCTCGCGATCTGCCCGGACACCTTTCGTCCTTTCAGCTTGAGCGACGACACGGCGAACGCCGCATCGCTCGCGCCTTCGTCGCGATGATTCGTGATGCCGATATCGACATGCTTGGGCATCGGCCCCACGATCTCTTCCAGCCACACGATGATCCCGTAGCGGCACTTGCGCGTCGTCGGATTGACGATGCGGATGTTCTCGAGAATGTCCGCGTTGCTGTTCGGCTCCGCATCCATGCCCGCCTCCGGCTGCGTGCCGCCGATGTTCTCCCACAGCGGATTCTCGAACACGATATTGCGCCCGCTGATGATCGAGAGGCCCTGCCGGCGGCAGCGGTCCGCATGATGATTCACCACGCGGATGCCGCTGCTGTACTTGAACGGCACGTTGTAGCTGTTGGCGATATAGATGCCGTCGCCCCAGCACCCGACCGTCTTCGGCGAGACGAGCGTGACCTCCGTGCTGCCGGCGATGGAAAAACCCATGCCGTGGCCGTTTTCGCGCAGCTCGGGCTTCGCGGCGTTCAACTCCTTGCTGCCGTCCAGCACCGCGTTTTCGACGAGCACGTTGTTCACGTCCCAGATGCGAAACATCGAATAGAACGACGTGTCGTGCGGCAGCAGCTTGATCGACGCGCCCGGCGCGAATCGCACGTGACTGTCGCGGCGCAGATCGAGACCCTTTTCGTCGATGCGGCACTTGCCCGTGATCAGGAGCGTCTGGTCGACGGACCGGTCGATGGCCGTTTGCAGCGCGGCGCGGTCATTGGTCTTGCCATCGCCCTTGACGCCGAACGACTTGTCGGTGACGACATCGCGCCGTCCGGCCGCGCGCGCGCCGAGGCCGAGCGCACCCGATCCACCGGCGACGGCGCCCATCAGCAGCGAGTGGATCACGCGTCGCCTGTCGACCATTACGCTTTTTCTCCCGTGATGGTGCGCGGATACGCCGTGCTCTTGCCTTCGTCGCCACGCGTGCGCGCGCCGAGCTGCGCGAAGATGGCGTCCCACTGGCGCAGGATGGCCGGCGACGAATAGCGTTGCCGCACCGAGGCCGCCGCCTTGCGTCCGAGCTCGGCGCGCAGCGCGTCGTCCGACATCACGCGCCGCAGCGCATCGATGAGCGCGGACTTGTCGCCGGGCGGCACGAGCACGCCGTCCTCACCGTCGCGCGTCAGTTCGCGCGGGCCGCTCTTGCAGTCGAACGCGACGGTCGCCAGTCCGAGCGCCATGCCTTCGAGCATCGCCATCGGCAAGCCTTCATAGCGCGACGACAGCACGAACGCGTCCGAGCGCGCCATTTCTTCCCAGGGACTCGTAGTCTTGCCCGGCATCAGCACGCGCTCGCCCATCTGCAAGCGGGCGACCTGCGCTTCGAGCGCCGCGCGCTCCGGGCCTTCGCCCCAGATCCACAAGTCCCAGTCTGGAAACTCGGGCGCGAGCGTCGCGAACACGTCGATCAGCAAGTCGAACTGCTTCTGCGTGTTCAGACGCCCCACCGCGACGAGCCGCTTGCGCGCACTCTTCTCGACGGTCTCGGGCTGCAACAGCAATAGTTCGTCCGGCAGCGGATTGGGCACCACCTCGATGCGCTTCACGCGCGGCACCATCTTCCTGAACGATGCCTCCATGTTGTCCGTGAGCAGCGTGAGCAGATCCGCGCTCGGATAGACGAAGCGGCACATCTGGCTCATGAGCTGCGAGCGGCCATCGGCGGAAGGGTCGATGTGCTCGCACGCGATCACCGGAACGCCGAGCCCGCGGGTGGCGAGAATCGTCGTGATGTTCACGTTCGAGAGAAACGACACGACGACATCCGGCGCGCTCTCGCGGATGAGCGCGCGCAATGCGCGGAACCGCGCGGGATATTGCAGCATGCGCGCGCCGGCCTTCACGCGATCGGCGAGAAAGATGCAGCGCACGTTCTCCGCGAGCGGATAGAAGCACGCGCCGCGGCCGCTGTACGTGATGACGAGCGTCACGGTGTCGCCGCGTTGCGCCCACGCATTGACGAGCGAAGCCGCGACGCGCTCGGCGCCGCCGCTTCCCATCGAACTGACGACGAGCATGATTTTCATGGGCGGCTCCTCATCGCTCGGCAACGGGAACGCGCAGGTCCGCCGCGCGCCGCGGAACCTTCACGCCGGACTCTTCGAACACTTCCTGCCACAGCGCGATGGTCTTCGGCAGCGCGAAGGTCTCGTTGACCGATGTCGCGCACAACGCCATGCGATGACGCTCGGCGTCGTCCCTCATCAGCGTTTCGAGCGACTTCGCGAGCGCGGCCGCATCGCCCACCGGATTCACGAGCAGGCCGTTCGTGCCGTGCGTGACGATCACGCGCGGGCCGGAATCGCAGTCGTAGCTGACGGCCGCGCAGCCGCTCGCCATCGCTTCGACGAGCGTCATCGAGAAGCCTTCGAAGTGCGAGCTCAGCACGTAGAGATCCGCGCGCTCGTACCAGTCCGCCACGTTGCCGGCGCGGCCCGGCAGGAACACGCGGCCGCGCAGCCTTGCCTCCTCTAGGCGCCGCTCGAGACTCGCGCGCGCCAGGCCTTCCCCGACGATCACGAGATCCCATTGCGGCAGCGCGCCGGCGATTTTCCTGAACGCGTCGATGAGACTGTCGAAGCCCTTTTCAGGCGACAGCCGTCCGACCGCGAGCAACACGCGGCGCTCGTCACCGACGACGCTGCGCGGCTCGATGACCGGATTCGTCCGCGCGATCGGCAGCGTGAACGGCGGCGGAATCACCTTGACGTCGGTGCAACGGCAATGCGTTTCGATCCATTCGCGGGTTTCGTCGGTGAGCGCGACGACCTTGTCCGCGAAGCGGTACGTCAGCAGCCGCAGACGCTCCCAGAACGGCGTGAGCGGTGCGCGCGGCGGATGCGTGTGCTCGCTCGCGATGATCTTGTAGGGCAGGCCGATGCCCGCGAGAACGGCGAGCACGTTGGCGGTCGCCATGACGCCGAGCGCAACCGTCGGCTTCGTCTCACGCAGCACCTTGCGGAAGGCGAGGACGCGCTTCAGGTTCGCCATCACCGTTCGCAGCATGCCGCCGCCTTCGACGCCGCCCGCGAGTCCGAGCTCGATGCGCTTCACGCGCGGATGGAACGGATAGACGTCGCCCTCACCGGCCGTCAGCGTGACGACGGTCACTTCCCAGCCGAGCGCCGCCCACTCGTTCGCGAGATTGGCGGTGACGCGCTCCGCGCCGCCGCCGTGCATCGAGTAGATGAAAACGACGATCTTCATGCGGGCCTCGCCGCCATGTCGGCTTCCGCCGGCACGAGCCGCCGCTCGGAAAGGAAGCGGATGTACCACGGCATCGCGATCGCGAGCCCGTCCGCAAGCGCAATGGCGTTCGCGTAGCCCAGCAACTGCGCGGCCTTGTCGACGTTGGCCTGCGAATGGCGCACGTCGCCGGCGCGGAACGGCGCGTACACCGGGCTGCCGTCGTTCGGCACGCCGTTCTCGGCGAGCACGCGCTTCAGCGCGTCGTACAGCTGATTGAGCGTCGTGCGATCGCCGACCGCGACGTTGTAGACCTGGTTGCGCGCCGCCGCGTCGGACAGCGCCGCGAGGATGTTCATCTGCACGACGTTATCGATAAAGCAGAAGTCGCGGCTCGTTTCGCCGTCGCCGTTGATGGTCACCTGCTCGTCGTCGATGAGCGCGGCCGTCCACTTCGGAATCACGGCCGCATACGCGCCGTCCGGGTCCTGACGCTTGCCGAAGACATTGAAGTAACGCAGGCCGATGGCGTTCAGGCCATACGTGCGCGCAAACACCGATGCGTACAGCTCGTTCGCGTATTTCGTCACCGCGTACGGCGACAGCGGCTGGCCGATACGATCCTCGACTTTGGGCAAGCCCGGATGATCGCCATACGTCGAGCTCGACGCCGCGTAGGTAAAGCTCTCCACCTTCGCGTCGCGCGCGGCGACGAGCATGTTCAGAAAGCCGCTGATGTTGACTTCGTGCGTCGTGATCGGATCGTTCACGGAACGCGGCACCGAGCCGAGCGCGGCTTCGTGCAGCACGTGGGCGGCGCCCTTCACCGCGGCGCGGCAATCGTCGAGATTGCGGATGTCGCCCTCGATGAAGCTGAAACGGTTCCATTGCGCGGGGCTCACGAGCGAGCGCACTTCGTCCAGATTGCGCTGATGGCCCGTCGCGAAGTTGTCGAGCCCGACGACTTCCTGGTCGAGCTTGAGAAGCGCTTCGAGCAGGTTCGAGCCGATGAACCCGGCCACGCCGGTGATCAGCCACTTGCGCGGAGCGCGCGTCAGTTGCTGGCGGATCGATTCGTAACGATCAGACATGAAAGTCTCCAAGATTACCGACGGGCGCGGCATGTTCGCGGCGCTCGCCTTCGATCGCGATCGAGGGCACCAGCTCGCGATACACGGCCAGCGTCTTCTCGATGACGATGCGTTCGTCGAAATTCTTCAGTGCCTTTTCCCGCGCGGCGAGGCCGAGCTTTCTCGCGAGCGCGCGGTCGTCGTCGAGCTGGCGAATCGCGTCGGCGAGCGCGCGGGCGTCGCGCACCGGCACCTGCAAGCCATCCACACCCGACTCGCTGACCACTTCGCGGCAGCCCGGCGCATCGGTCGTGATGAGCGGCAGCGCGCAGCCGGCGGCTTCGATCAGCGCTTTCGGCAAGCCTTCGCGATAGCTCGGCAGCACCATTACATCCACTTCGGTGAAGAGTTTCGGCATGTCGCTCACATGGCCGAGCCATTCGACGAGCCCTTCCTTCACCCAGCCCTGCACCATCGCCGTGCTCACCGACGCCGGATTCCCGTCATCGGGCGAGCCCGCGAGAAGGAAGCGCACGGTGCGATTCTCGCGCCGCAACATGCGCGCCGCCTCGACGTATTCCTCGATACCCTTGTCCCACACGAGCCGCGCCGCCAGCAGGATGCGCAGCGGCTTGCCCGCGTCTTCGGCCGATTCCTCGCGCACCTTGAAGCGCGTCAGATCGACCCCCGATCCCTTGATGAGGCGGATCCCCTGCGTCTCGACGATGCGCGCGGCCTCGAACAGCTTGATGTCGTCCGGATTCTGCAGGACGAGAATGCTGTCGCGGCCGTTCAGCGCCGTGCGCATCACCTGGCGCACGACCGGCTTCAGGATACGCGCCTTGAGGTCGCGGCTCGTGAAGACGTAGCCCATGCCCGCGACCGCGTTCACGCGCGCGGGGACGCCGGCGAGCTTGCTCGCGAACGAGCCGTACACCGCGCTCTTGATCGTGAAGCCGTGCACGAGCTGCGGCTTTTCGCGCTGGAAGAAGCGCGCGAGCCACAGCACGAGCGCCAGTTCGCGAAGCGGATTCAGGCTGCGACGGTTCATCGGCACCGCGTGCCAGCGAAAACCGAGATCGCGCAGCTTCGGGCCGTACTCGCCGTCGGGTGACAACAGAATGACTTCGAAACCCGCATCGCGCAGTCTGCGAGCGAACGAAAGGCGAAAGTTATATAGATACCAATCGGTGTTGGCGTACAGAACTACCTTGGGCATCTTCATTGCGAACTCCGAACGTCCGGTTGACATCGCCGCGGGCAACCCCCGAATGTCGAGGGCCGAACCGCGGCGATGTTGTGCGACGGCCTGCATCGGCAGTCACGCCGATGCCACCGAGCCTCAGAGACGCATGTCGCTCGACTCGAGCGGCAGGATGTACTTGAGGTCGCACAGCACGTGCTTCGCCTTGCCGTATGCGTGGATGCCTTCCGCGCCTTCTTCGGCGAACTGCTGGTGCGCGACGGCGAGCACGATCGCGTCGTACGCGCCCTTGGCCGGCTGCTCGATCGGATCGATGCCGTACTCGTGCCGCGACTCTTCCTTCGACACCCACGGGTCGTACACATCGACCTGGACGCCGTATTCCTTGAGGTCGGCGATGATGTCGACCACGCGCGTATTGCGCAGGTCCGGGCAGTTTTCCTTGAAGGTGAGGCCCATGATGAGCACGCGCGCACCGGAGATGGCGATATCGCGCTTGGTCATCGTCTTCACGAGTTGCGAGACGACGTAATTGCCCATGCTGTCGTTCAGACGCCGCCCCGCGAGAATGATCTCCGGGTGGTAGCCGATCGCCTGCGCCTTGTGCGTCAGGTAGTACGGGTCTACGCCGATGCAGTGGCCGCCGACGAGGCCCGGGCGGAACGGGATGAAGTTCCACTTCGTGCCGGCCGCGAGCAGCACGGATTCGGTATCGATATTCATCTTGTTGAAGATGATCGAGAGTTCATTGATGAGCGCGATGTTGACGTCGCGCTGCGTGTTCTCGATCACCTTGGCCGCCTCGGCGACGCGGATGCTGCTCGCCTTGTGCGTGCCCGCGGTAATGATGCCGCGATACAGCTCGTCGACGAAGTCGGCCACTTCGGGCGTCGAGCCGGACGTGACCTTCTTGATGTCCGGCAGACGGTGCGACTTGTCGCCCGGGTTGATCCGCTCCGGGCTGTAGCCGACGAAGAAGTCCTCGTTGAATTTCAGGCCCGACATCTTCTCGAGCACGGGCACGCATTCTTCCTCGGTCGCGCCGGGATAAACCGTCGATTCATAAATGACGACATCGCCCTTCTTCAGCACGCTGCCGATGGTCGTCGATGCACCGATCAGCGGCGAGAGGTCCGGACGCTTGTAGTGATCGATCGGCGTCGGCACGGTGGCGATGAAGACGGTGCAGCTGCGCAAGTCTTCGACTTCGGCGCTGTATTGCATGAACGTCGCGGAGGCCAGCTCGGCATCGTCGACTTCGAGCGTCACGTCGCGGCCTTCGCGCAGCGCGTTGATGCGCGCGCGGTTGATATCGAAGCCCACGACGGGATGACGCTTTCCAAATTCAACGGCGAGCGGCAGGCCGACATAGCCCAGGCCCACGATGCCGAGTTTCAACTCATGCGGCGAGAACATATTCACTTCTCCTCGTTATACGACTCAGGACGTTTGTTTAGTACTACTTTTTGATTCGGGGTCCGGCAGGAGCGCATGCCGGATGAGTCAGCCTCTAGTCAGCCTTCTCGGCCTTGTAGGCAGCGTAGGCGTAGCCGCCGTACTGACGCGCCTGGGCGTAGTTGCCGTAATGCACCTTGAAGCCGTTGAGCAGTACGCCGGTGACGCTTGCGCCCGACTGTTCAAGCCGCTTCACGGACTCCGAGATTTCCCCGGAGCGCGTATCCCCATAACGCGCGACCAGGAAGATCGAACCCGCGACGGGCGCCATGATCGCCGTGTCGGACACCGCCAGGATCGCCGGCGCGTCGAGCAGCACGATGTCGTATTGCTCCGATGCGCGGCTCACCGATTCCGTGAACGCGTTCGACAGGAGCAGCTCGGCCGGGTCCGGCGGATAGAAGCCGCACTGCACGAAGTCGAGGTTGTTCAGCACCGAGCGATGCACGGTCTCTTCGAGCGTGCTGGAGCCGTTGACGATATCGACGAGCCCCTTGCCGCGCGGCAGGCCGAAGTACTGGTTCAGGTGGCCGCGGCGCAGGTCGCAATCGACGAGCAGCACGCGCTTGCCGCCGGCCGCGAGCAGCGTCGCGAGATTCGCCGACACGAACGACTTGCCGATACCCGGCAGCGGGCCCGCCAGCATCACGACGTTGTTCGGCGCATCCATCAACGCGTAGTGGAGGGAGGAGCGCATCATGCGCAGGCCTTCCACGGCCGGGTCCGTCGGGTAACGCGAGGCGAGCGCGAGCTGTTCGGGCCGCTTGTCGGCGATGCGCTTCGCGAGTTCCTTCTGGCGTTCGCTGTCCGGAATCGTCGCGAATACCGAAAGACCCGTCTTCGATTCCAGTTCCTTCGGGTCGAGCACGCCCTTGAACAGGAAGTCGCGAGCGAAGGCGAGCACGATGCCGATGAAGAGTCCGAGGCCTGCTGCGATCACGAGCACCAGCGCCTTGACCGGCTTGACGGGACGCTCGGGCACTTCGGCGCGGTCGAGCAGTTCCACGGTCGGCACGCGGCCGGCCCTGATCAGGCGCATCGTTTCGATGTTGTTGCGCAACGCCGAATACACATCGGTGCTCACGCGCACGTCGCGTTGCAGGCGAAGCGCGCCCTGCTCGGCTGCCGGCATCGCCTTGACGCGCGCTGCGAGGTCGTTGATGTACTTCTCGGTCGCCGCAATCTGCTGGTCGATCACCACCACGCTCGGATGCGACGGCGAGAAGTGAACTGCCAGGTCCGAACGGCGGCGCTTCAGGTCGAGCAACTGGGCGTCCGCCTGCGAAGCCTGCTGCATGACGATGCGGCCTTCTTCGTCCGGATTGAACAGCGTGCGGCTGTTGCGATAGGCGTTGTAGTTGTCCTCGGCCGTTTCCATCTGACGTTTCGCGTCGGGCAACTGCTGCTCGAGATACTCGAGCGACTTCGCGGCGTTGATCCCGCGGCGATCGGCGTTTTGCCGGACGTACATCTGCGAGAGTTCGTTGATGATCGCCGCCACGAGCACCGGATCCTTGCCTTCCAGCGACGTGCTGATCACGCCCGACTTGTTGCCCTGCTCGGCGATCGTCAGCGAGTTCTGCAGCCGGTCGATGGCGGACGTGCGCGAATTACGCGTGAGATCGAATTCGACGCCCTTCTCGCCGTGAATGAAGCCGACGAGCAGCGAGATCGGGCCCGCTTCCGTGTCGAAGCGCTGCACGGTGCCGACCTGGCCGCCGACGCCCGTTTCGACGCCCGGACCGCGAACCTGATACTGGCCGTTGCCGAGATAGCGCAGCGTGTATTCCTTGCCTTCGAACTTCTTCGGCACGTCGAACGCGGACACGTCGATCGATTCGGCGCCCCAGGCGTAGCCGCCACGGCCGAAGAGACCCGGCGTCGACGTTTCGTCGTTCATGCGCGCGACCATCCCGCCGATCAGCGGGAAGCGATGCGGCGCGGCCTGGATATACAGCTTGAGGGCATCGACGACGGGTCCGAGCACGAACTTGGAGCCGATGACCTGGATCTCGCCTTCGGCCGTCGCCCGCTGGTCGAACATCGCGGCAGCGGTTCTTACCATGTCGCGTGAATCGGTCGGCGGCGCGGCGGTCGAGTCGTCGACGCGGACCAGCATGCCGGCCTGGTAAATCGGCGCGGAGAAATACGCGTACACCACCCCGATGCTGAAGACGACCGCCACGGTCGTCGCGATCATCTTCCAGTGACGGCCCAGCGTTTCGAGAATCGACGTGAGCTCGATCTCTTTGTCGGTCTCGGCCGTTACGGCTGACGCCTGATTTTTAACTTTCATGGAACGTCTCGTTACAGGCTCTTATGGGACCGGCGCGACATGCGCACCGGATGCGGATCGAAACACTTGCAGCGCGCCCAAAGGGGCGCAAACACTATTTCCTTATTCTTGAATTCAGGTCGACATTCGGAGCCGTTAAAATCCCGCCCCGGCATTGCAGTCGTATTGAAACACACGACTCAAAAAAAGAGAAATTCCAACAGACGATTTTTGTTGTTTAACGAACCTTTCAACGCGATCGAGTGTTCTATAACCCACTTTTAAGAATTTATTGAGTATGCGGGCCATTTGAGCAAATCGGAAGCTATCACAACGCGTATTGCTGTATGCGCGCCACCGCACATATAATCGCTTTTAATCGAACTGCTAATTTTATGAAGAAAGCCGGTTTAGCCGGGGTTCGATTTGCGGACATTTTTTCGCCTGCCGCCGTGGTTCTTTTAGCCTATGCTAGGCGTAGAGACGACCTGACGGCCTTTTGCCGCGGCAAAACGTACCGGCCCCACGAAGAAAATGCGCCCGAAAGTGGGCTTGCGCACCGACGACGCACGATTTCTCTAAAGCGATTTTTTAAGTCCGTTATATGAAAATCGTGTTTTAACGGGATTTTAAAAGCCGGTTTGTATGAATAATCGGGGGAAGTCCCGATATAATCCCGATAGGCTCGGTTTCACACATTAAAGCGCCATAAATGCGTGGACAATGGCGGGGGTTGTACCTACCATACGTTTTCGGGTTTTGATATTCGAAAAGAGATGCGCCCTCTTCGTGAGTGAAAAAAATGTTAAACCTTGCGCTTGGCTTCATCAGTTCTTTCTGCATGACGCTACTTATAGTTCGATTCGCGGGACGCTACGGGGCGCTTTCCCTGGATCACGATTTGAACGGGGTTCAAAAGAATCATTCTCATCCGGTGCCGAGAATCGGCGGCATCGCGCTGATGGTTGCGGCCTGCGTGACCTTTCCCATCGCCGCGATTTTCGGGGGTAATCCGCGTGAGGAGTCCCTGCTGCTGCTGCTCTGTGCGGCGCCGGCATTTGCGAGTGGCGTGATCGAGGATCTGACCAAGCGCGTGAGTGTTCGTGCACGCCTTCTCAGTGCGATGCTCGCGGCGCTCCTGGGCGCGTTCCTGCTCAACGGCGTGGTCAGCCGCGTGGACCTTCCGCTCGTCGATCCGATTCTCTCCGTCGCGCCCATCGCGATCGGCCTGACGGTGCTCGCGGTCGCGGGCCTCACCAATGCGGTCAACATCATCGACGGTTTCAACGGGCTCGCCGCAGTCGTGGCGATTCTGATCTTCGGTTCGATCGGCTATGTCGCGCATGAAGTCGGCGACCTGCTCGTGATGAGCACCGCGCTCACGATGATCGGTGCGATCGGCGGCTTTGCGATCTGGAACTATCCCGCGGCGTCGATTTTTCTCGGTGACGGCGGTGCGTACTTCATCGGCTTCACGATCGCGGAGCTGCTCGTGCTGCTGGTCGCCCGCCACCCGAGCGTCTGCGCGTGGTATGCCATGGTCGTGGCGATCTATCCGCTCTTCGAAACGCTGTTCTCGATCTACCGCCGCAGGATCGTGCGCGGCCGGCCGGTCGGCGCGCCCGATGGCATCCACCTGCATACGCTGATTTTCAAGCGTATCGTGCGCAAAGGCTCCGACCCGCGTCAGCGTCAGCGCAGAAACGCGCGGACGTCGCCGTATCTGTGGGTGCTGAGCATGATCGGCATCGTGCCGGCCTCGCTCTTCTGGCACAACCCGGTGGTGCTCGCGGTGACCGCGGTCGTGTTCGCCGTCGCGTATGTCTGGCTGTACACCGCGATCGTCCGGTTCAAGACGCCGCGCTGGCTGGTGGGCAGCAGACAGCCCGTCGTTCCCCGCGCCGTTCCCGAGCAGCATCACAAGTAGGCGTGCAATTCCGGGCGCGAGGCGCGCCGGAGAATGGCAGAAAGACGAAAGGCCCTGGTCGATCAGACCGGGGCCTTTTGCTTTGGCGGTGCCCTCGTGAGCCGAGCGTCGACCACGCTCTTCGTGGATTCTCTCAACGGGAAACGGGGGAATCGGGCGCGTCGATCGCAGGCGTTCGCGCACGAACAAAAGGCCGTTCGTCATCCGGCCGGGGCCTGACAGATTCGGCGATGGCGTAACCACGCCCTGCCCATGTTCGCCCTTGATGAAACGGGGAGAATCAGGCGCGTCGATCGCGGGCGTGTGCGCGCAAGGAGACGCCCGTGCCGATGCCGTAATCGGCAGCGCATCGGCTACGCCTGCCCATATTTGCCCATCATGAAACCGGGAGAAGATCGCAGGCGTGTGCGCCCAGGCAAAAGGCCCTGGTCCGGTAGACCAGGGCCTTTCGTCATGGATGTCGTCACGCGCGGCGCGCATGCGCCGCGCAACGATATCAGCTCTCCATGCCAGCGAGATCGGCCGCAGGCGACGTGAACAGCGGGATCGACGAAGCATGCTGATGCTCGAGCCACTGCTGGAACATCAGCACGTTCCACAACTGCCGGTGCCAGTTCTGCTCGCCCGACAGATGCTGCTGCCATTTCGCCCGCACGATCGTCGGATCGAAGAAGCCCTCGCGACGCAGCCGCGATGCGTCGAGCAGCGCTTCGGCCCAGTCGCGCAGCTCGCCGCGCAGCCAGTGCGTGATCGGCACGCCGAAGCCCTGCTTGGGCCGCTCGATCATCGCGCGCGGCACATGACGATAAAGCACCTGGCGCAGCGCCCATTTGGTTTGTCCGTCGCGCACCTTCATCGACTGCGGCAGGCGCCACGCGAACTCCACGACACGATGATCGAGGAACGGCACGCGCGTTTCGAGCGAGACGCCCATCGCGGCGCGATCGACCTTCGTGAGAATGTCGTCGGGCAGATAGGTGATCATGTCGAGCGCCATCATGCGCTGCACGTCGTCGAGGCCGGTGAAGGCCGGCGCGTTGCCGGTCATCAGCGTCGGCGGCTGGTGACCGCCGATCACGAGCGCGGCCGGGTCGTTCCATTGCGACATCAGGTGCAGATAAACCTCGTCGCGCGACTGGCACGACAGCAGTTGCGCGCCCTTGTGCAGCTTGTCGCCGACTTTCACGCCGCGCAGCGACGACGGCAGAATCGGTTCCATCAGCCCCGCCATGCTGTTCCAGCGCTTCGGCGATATCCCGACGATGCCCGATGCCGCCAGCTTGCGCAGCGCCGCTGGCAGCACCGTCATCTTGTCCCACATGTCGGGTGCGGTCCGGTAGCGCTGATAGCCGCAGAAGAGCTCGTCGCCGGCGTCGCCGGACAGCGAGACCGTCACGTGTTGCCTGGCGAGCTGCGACACGAGGAACGTCGGTATCTGCGACGAATCGGCGAACGGTTCGTCGTAGAGTTCGGGCAGACGCGGAATGACGTCGAGCGCCTCACGCGCCGTCACGTACAACTCCGTATGGTCGGTGCCGAGATGCGCCGAGACGGCCTTCGCGAGCTTCGCTTCGTCGAAGTCGCTTTCGTTGAAGCCGATCGTGAACGTCTTCACCGGACGCGACGATTGCTTCTGCATCAGCGCGACGATGGTCGACGAGTCCACGCCGCCCGAGAGGAACGCGCCGAGCGGCACGTCGGAGAGCATCTGCTGGCGGATCGCATCGCTCAGCAGGTGCTCGAGTTCGTCGACGGCGTCCTCCGGGCTGCCCGCGAAGCCGCGTGCCGCACCGTTGACGGCCGCCTCGACGCCGGACCAGTACGGCCAGATGCGCGGCTCACGCCGTTCGAGCGACACGGTGAGCATCTTGCCCGGTTCAAGCTTGTAGATGCCTTCGAAGATGGAATACGGCGCCGGCACGCAACCGTGACGGATCTGCAGCGTCAGCGCGCCGCGATCGACGTTGTTCTCGAACGCGGGATGCTCGCGCAGCCCCTTGAGCTCGGAGCCGAACACGAACGCGGCTTCTTCGCCCTGTCCCTGCCAGCCGTAGTAAAGGGGTTTTTCGCCGATCCGGTCGCGCGCGAGCGTGAGCTGGCATTCCTGCCGGTCCCACACGGCGAACGCGAACATGCCGACCGCGCGTTCGATGGTCGCCTGAATGCCCCACGCATCGAAGCCGGCCATCAATGTTTCGGTATCCGAACTTCCGCGCCAGACAGGCGCGCGCTGCGTGTCCTCGAGCTCATCGCGCAGATCGAGATGGTTATAGATCTCGCCATTGAAGACGATGACATAACGGCCGCTGCCCGATGACATCGGCTGATGCCCCGCCGACGAGAGATCCTGAATCGCCAGCCGGCGATGGCCGAGCGCGATGCCGCGCAGATCATCGGTCCACTCGCCCGCGTCGTCGGGTCCGCGATAGGCGATGGCGAGCGCCATCTTCCTGACCGTTGTCTTCGAGTCGCCCGGGCCGATGCCGCGACCACCCAGAAAGCCGACGATACCGCACATGTTCGTTCTCCTTCAGTTGCGGCCAGAGGCCACGCTTATGCGATGCTCACTTTTCTTCGACGAGCCGCAGGTAGATATCTTCGAAACGCTCGCGCGCGCGCATCATCGTGAATTCGGCATGGATGCGCGCTTTCGCCATCTGGCCGAGACGGATGCGCTCGTCGGGTGTCATGTCGACGACGCGGGACAGTCCGGCCGCGAGCGCGTCGGTGTTTTCCTTCGCGACAACCACGCCCGTATTGGCGACGAGCATGGCCGCATCGCCGACATCGGTGACGACGCATGGCAGCGCCATCGCCATTGCCTCGCCGACCACGTTCGGAAAGCCCTCCGTGCGCGACGAAAGGCAGAACACGTCCATCGCCGACAGGCACGCGGGCACGTCGCGCCGCTCGCCGAGCAGCACGAAGCGCGACGCGAATCCCGTCTGCGCGATCCAGTCGGCGAGCTCGCGATTGTTCGCGTCGAGATCGCGCCCGACCATCATGAAACGCACGTCGGGATGGCGCGCGGCCAGGATGCCTGCCGCGCGCACGAAATTCTGATGATCCTTCACCGGATGGAAACGCCCCAGGATGCCGACGACGACCGTGCCATCGCCGAATCCGCATTGCTGGCGGATCGCGGCGCGTTGCTCGGGCGTCGCGGCAAGGCGTGCGACATCGAATCCGTTCGGCACGACCATCATGCGGCTCGCGTCATAGCCGACCAATACGTGCGCCCGGCGCGATGCCTCGGCCGCGCACACGATCGCCTGCGGCACGGAGTACGACAGCCACGCGCAGACCTTGCGCAGCAGCACGGTCACGCGCGAGCCGCCCGATCTGACGTCGGTGGTGCGCACGCCCCAGACGATGCGCTTGTGCGCCGCGAGCCGTCCCGCGAGTCCGCCGAGAAAGTCGGCGTGATACATCCACGTCTGAATGATGTCGGGGCGTACTGCGCGAATCAGTTTCACGAGTTGCCACAGCGCGCGCGGAAAGCCGAGCGGCGAACGCATGCCGAGGCTATGCACGTCGATGCCGCGAGCGGCAAGTTCCTCACCGACCTTGCCGGTCGTCGTGAGCGAGCAGACGACGTGACGAAACCGCGGATCTTCGATGTGCGACTCGATGAGTCGCTGGAGCATGCGTTCAGCGCCGTCCGCATTGAGCGCAACGATGACATGGAGAAGCTTCATGGTCCCGGCTGCCGTTTTTCTACGATGGGCCCGTCCCCAGGCAACCGACGCGCGCGCCGCTGGCGGAGATGCTGGTGCTGTGACGGGTGTTTTATGGCGATGGGCTGCCTCGCCGGAGGACCTGCGTGACGCGCGCTAAAGACAAACGCGCGATGCGGCTTCCAGTCTCCGATGAATCACCAATGTAAGCCGGCGCCGTGGCACGCACTGTGCGACGTGCCACACGCCGGTTCTCTTGCCCGTGCGCAGCCGCCGACGGGCGCCTGTCGCGTCATGCGCGCCTCATCGGCCCGCGCCAGGGATTCCACTTGCGAAGCTGCGTCTTCAGATCGATGACGGTGATCCCGCCGACTGCATTCCACGTGTGAAGTCCCTGGTGGCCGCGCGGCGGCGTGCGAATCGACACGGTCCGCTCGGCATACGTCGTGGTCGTGAGTTCGGTGATCTCGCGGAACGTCAGCGCGGCGCCATATTCGCGCTCGCAATTCTGCGCGGGACGAATCAGGCGGTTCTGCGCGTCCTTGAACAGGTTGCCGGCCATGCGGGCGAGACGGCAGTCGGAGACGACCGGGTTCATCGGATGCGCGGTCCATTCGCCGAACGGGCTATCCGAATAGAAGATCGACAGTTCGTCCCAGTTCGATCCGCCCTCTTCGGTGATGCTCGTGAACATCCACCAGGTCTTGCCGTCGTGATGGAGCGTCGTATCGGCGGCGACGACATCGCGCATGATCACCTTGTGCAGCGCCCAGTCGGTCGGGAATGAAGCGGCCCGATACATCTCGATCGTGCGATTGCCGCAGGTCTCCGGAATCATGAAGACCTCGCCTTCGTGCTCGAAGAGAAACGGGTACGACAGGTGATAGCTCTTGTCGAGCACGACGCGCGGCGTCTCCTGCCATGTCTGCTTGACCGGATCGAACGCAATATGGCTGATCGTCCCGCGGTTCGTGTCGTAGGGAAGGCTCTCGAAGAACAGATGGTAGTCGCCGTTCTTGCCGCGCCAGAGGAACGGGTCGGCGTGAAATTGCGACGTCATGCCGGGAAGCGTGACCCAGTTGCGGCTTTCGTCACCGTCGACACTGCTCCCCGCGCGCAACTCGGAGGGCGTGTCGGTGCGACGGTACGCCAGCACCCAGTGTCCGCGCTGCACCAGCAGCTTGAGCGGCTGATTCAGCACCTTGCGGCCGAGATGCCGCAACGCGAAGCACGCCGACGTGAGAGCCGAAAGTCGCGCCGGCTGCGCCTTCGCCTTGACGAGCGGAAAGTCACGCGGCGACGAAGCGGACTCCAGACGCTTCTGCGCCCGCCCGACGAGAACGGCGACACGCCGCAGGCTCGTCTGAAGCGACTTCAGGAAGAAGAGCTTCTCCGGTATCGCGACATACGACTCCGCCAGCAGACGCATTTCGTCCGACTCGGGCGACTTCCAAACAACCTGGATATGCGGCGTTCGGCATTGGAGCAGCGCTTTCCACAGCGCTTCGATGTTCTCACAGCCGTCGTACAAGACCATGATCGGTGCACGGACAAGAGAGCGGCTCTGCGGAGTCTCGTCCGAGTCACCATAGAGCCGCTTTTCGACGCGCGTCCACCATTCAAGCACGGAAGGATATGCGGGTTGCGCCATTTCTTTTCCCTCAGACAGCAGCCATTCGCCAGTCGACCCGATGCAGGTCTTTAGCTAAACGCTTAACTGTCTTTATATGTGTTGTGGTCCGGCGCTTTTGAAATGATGAACAGTCCATTTCATGCGTGTGCCGGCGAAGAAAGACTAGAGTCTGGGGAAAGCGCGTGCGGTGCGTTATCGCACAGTTGCGAGAGCTAATTAATGCGAGGGATTTGAACGGATGTGCCGAAAATATGGCACTGCTTCATGATCGGCAGGCTGGTGGCGGCTGTGTCAGCCGGCTCGGGAGGGTACGCTAAGCTGTTGGCGGATCAGGAAAATTTGGCGTCGATCAGGGCTCGTCGCGGCGCACGGCGACTTCGCGCCTGCGATACCAGGTCGGCCGCTTGTGGCCGTGCTTGCTCGTTTCATTTGCCTTATGTTTGGCAAAAGGCGAAAAGATAATTTCGATCACGGCCAGCAATGCAAGACCGATTATTGCGAAAAAAACAATTGCGCCTATGACACCGACTACTGACATGCTTCCTCCGCGCTCATACGCGTTGAATCAAGCATTTGATAAAACCCGTGACTGAAAGTTTTGACCGAATGAACTTTGATTTATCGACGATTATATCACATCTCAAATTCGCCGATTTCCGGCATGCGAACTGTAGGCATGATTTTCGGATGCATCCGACGCGCGCAAATCCCTGAACAAAGGGGTGAAAGCAGGTCTGTTCGATCGACCGTCGACGCGCGCCGCGCCCGGCGGCACTTGGCCCTTGCCCCGCCGGGCCTGGCATCGTCGCGCCGCCGGAGCAAAGGGCGTCCGCGATAATGGAATTATGATGCATCGCTCATTATCACTGTCGTCTGGTTATAGAAAGACAGCATTTCGCATTCGAATGCCTTCAACTGAAATTCGACGTTTCATGGACAGCCGGCTCATCGATTTGACCGACAATTAAACGGTCATTCGGCGGTCTGAAAGAAAGCGCCGTGTTACGCGAGCCGTTCTTTCTCTGCGGGTTTGTCGGATGGCGTCAAGAGAATGTCCGCAACGGCCAATAAGGAAAGGCCGACGACGGCCACGAATCCGACGGTTCCGGCAAACATGCTGACGAGCTTCATGGTTTCCTCCGCCAATCAGGGGCGAATGCTTCCGTTGCTCAATGGCAGGTGCGGGCGCTCGACCTTCGCTCGAGCGCCCGCAACCGTTCAAACGGTAGCATAGGCCCAACGTCGCCGAAAAAGTATTCATTTCGCAGCGAAGTACGCGCCTGCGTGGTTTGCGCAGACAAGAAATACAGTTAGCTGGAAACAAGCCGAAGCGACTTAGCGGCCGCGCCTCCCAAAACCGGCCGCGGCCTCCTGCTCCACCCCACCGTTGCTCCACGCGTGCCGCGTGGACTCACGGCCGCCGCCCATTGCGCGCGTCAGGATCGCCCGGGTGCCCGGAGTCGCGCTGACATGCGCGAGCTGATGCGCCTCCACCCAAAATAGCTCATGGAATCTGGCTCCGGCTTTCGGCCGCAGATGGACGTCGTCCGGTATCGCGATGCGAAAGACATGATGCAGATGATGCGCCGATGCCTGCTGAAACAGAAAAGCGGCGGCGCTCGCCTGCACCCCGGTGTCTTCGTGCAGCGCTCGGATCGCCGCAATAATCGTCAGTTCGTCGAATGCCACCGCGCCGCCCGGCAGCAACCACGGTCCGCCGCGTTCCCGGACCAGCAGTACTGACTGGTGACGAACCAGCAGCACTGTTGCTCGTTCTCTCATCCCCGTCTCTCCGTGTTGCACCCCAATTCGTTGTTGGATTCGATGGTGCGATACGACGCGCGGCGTGCCATTTTGATTTCACCGTCGCGTCGAGCTCAAGCGTGAACTGGCGTGCACGCTCGATCTTCACAGGGTTCGTCGCGCTTCGCAATGCGTGATGTCCCACGTATGTGCGCTGCACGACGAGCCGCGATCGGAAAAAAGTCCCGCATGCGCGGGGTTGGGCATGAGAGTTCGCTGGTCGGCGTTGCCTACTGCGATAAGGAAGTCATTCTTGCGATCGAGATCATTCCCCGAGCGCGGGATCGCTCATGCTGTCGCGGCCGGTCTCGACGTGACCGGCGAGGCGGCGCAAGAATGCGCGATCGGTGTCGACCTTGACTTCGACGTCGTACCAGCCGTGCGCTTCGCGCAAATCGAGGTAGACCTGCTCGGTGTCGCCGCCCCGCACGCGTCGCGTGATCGTCTTCGAGGGATCGTACGCATTGGTCACGCTGAAGGTGCACGCGGCCGTTCCGCGATTCGCGAGCCGCAATTGCAGATTGCCGTTGGCGACGTCGTAACCTTCCGCGACATCGGGCGCGGCCTGCTCGCGCGACCACCAGCCGTGCGACTGCGCGCCCGCCTTGCCGGCGATCCGCCGGAGAAAGCCGTTCGGGCCGTGCACGACGAAATCGAAGCTGCCGTCCGGATTCGCCGCGACGCGGTCCGCGAGACGCTTGCGCGCTTCGACCGTGTAGGTGCGCGGCGCGTCCGCGCTCGCGTTGCGATAGAGCAGAAATACCGCGCCCGCGCTGCCCGTGTTGACGAAATCGAACGAGACGGTGTCCTTCGACGCATCCGCGCGCGTTCGCACGAACAGTTCGTAAGGCAACGCGCGCGCGGCGCGAACGCCCGGCTCCTGCTTCGGGATCGCCTGCGCGACGGGCGGAACAGGCACGTAGTCTGGATGCCGCAGCTTGTCGGGCGGAACGTAGCCGCTCGTGGCGGGCAGCGTGGGCGTCGCGGTGTTCGGATTGCGGAAGTCGAACGCGGATGTGAGATCGCCGCAAATCGCGCGGCGCCACGGCGAGATGTTCGGTTCGGCCAGGCCGTGCGCGCGGCCGAAGCGCTTCTGGATGAAGCGGATCACCGACGTGTGGTCGAAGGTTTCGGAGCACACCCAGCCGCCTTTCGACCACGGCGACACGACGAGCATCGGCACGCGCGCGCCGAGTCCATACGGGCCGCTCGCATATTTCGCGGTGCCCGGAAAGATCTCGCCGCCCGTATCGACGGTCGAAAGTCCGTTTGCGCTCGAAGTCGGCGGGAAAGGCGGAACGAGATGGTCGAAGAAACCGTCGTTTTCGTCGTAGTTGATGAGAAGCGCCGTCTTGCTCCACACATCCGGATTCGACGTGAGCACCTGCAAGACCTGATCGACGTACCAGGCGCCATAGTTCGCGGGCCAGTTCGGATGCTCGGAGAACGCTTCCGGGGCGACGATCCACGAGACCTGCGGCAGCGTGCCGGCTTGCACATCCCGCTTCAGAATCGCGAAGTAGTCGTCGCCGGCGGCCGCGTTCGTGCCGCGACGCGCCTTTTCGTACAGCGGACTGCCCGGCTGCGCGTTCTGATATTGCGTGAAGTAGAGCAGCGAGTTGTCGCCGTAGTTGCCGATGTACGCGTCGTCAGTCCAGCCCCACGCGTTTTTCGCGTCGAGCCCGGCGCCGATGTCCTGATAGATCTTCCAGGAGATGCCCGCGCGTTCGAGCACTTCGGGGAACGTGGACCAGCCGTAGCCGGCTTCCGCGTTGTCGACGACCGGACCGCCGCCCGCGCCGTCGTTGCCCAGGTAGCCCGTCCACATGTAGTAGCGGTTCGGATCGGTCGATGTGTTCGTCGAGCAGTGATAGGCGTCGCAGATCGTGAAGGCGTCGGCGAGCTGATAGTGGAACGGGATGTCGTCGCGTTGCAGGTACGCCATCGTCGTCGTGCCCTTGAACGGCACCCACTGATCGTACAGACCGCCGTGGAATGCGCCCTGCCCGCTCACCCAGTCGTGCGGCAAATCCTGCAGGAACTGCAGGCCGAGGTTCGACGCGCCGGGATGAAACGGCAGCACTTCGCCCGCGCCGGCCGCGATCGGCTGGTTGAAAACGGGCTTGCCATTCGGCAGCGTCACCGCGCTCTTGTCACCGAAACCGCGCACGCCGCGCAAGGTGCCGAAGTAATGATCGAACGACCGGTTTTCCTGCATGAGCACGACGATATGCTCGATGTCCTCGATCGATCCATGACGGTTGTTCGCGGGAATCGCGAGCGCCTGGCGAATGCCGAGCGGCATCACGTTGAGTGCGGCGGTCGCGCCTGCGGCCTCGACGGCCGCGCGCAGAAAGTCACGACGGTTCTTGTTTTTCATTCGTTTCGCGGGGGAAGTGAATAGGAAAGGTTAGTCCACTGTGTGCATCACCGGTGTTGCGAGCGGCTCCGATGCGGCCCGTGCCATGGCGGGTCGCGCGGCTTGAGCGGATGCGCCTCCTGTCGCCTGCTTCGCCCAGTCCTGAAGCTCGCTCGTGGCGGCTGTTTCGGACGGCTCGCTGCGCATGACGGCGACCGGTGACGGCGAATCCGCGTCCGGCTTGCTGCATCCGCAAACGATTGCGCTGACGCATACGGCGAAACAGGCCACGCTCACGTAGCGGCACGAGACGATCGACATCGGGTTCTCCGGCAGGGTCGCGCAGATCCATACAGCGCAGCGAAGCTTAGCCATGACGTGTGTAAGCAATGTGACCGGTCCGCGATACCATAGGCCGGCAGACCGACGACATGACAAGACGAATCGCCATCCATAGGACGACAAGAGCGTGAGACAGCGTGACGATGCGAGCGCAGACCTTCGCGAGAACAGCCCAGCCCCTTCCCGCGCGATCGTCTACGAGGCCGATCGCAGACACGCGCTCTTGCTCGCGGTGGCGTTGTCGCTCGGGAGCGCCATCGCGCTCGGGCTCGCGCGCTTTTCATACGCGCTCCTTCTGCCGCCGATGCGGCTCGACCTCGCGTGGAACTTCGCCCAGGCCGGCGCGATGAATACGGCGAACGCGTTCGGCTATCTGCTCGGCGCGCTCGCGTTCTCCCGATTGTCGATGCGCGTCGCGTCACGCACGCTGTTCATCGCTGGTTGCGCGCTCACCGCTTTGCTGATGGCGGCGAGCGGCGCAACGACCGCTACCGACGCCCTGCTCGTGCTGCGCGTCGCGACAGGCATCGGCAGCGCGCTCATCTTCGTGAGCGGCGGTGTGCTGGCCGCCCGGCTCGCATCGATGTCTCCGCGCGATGCGGGGCTCGTGATCGGCCTCTACTACGGCGGCACGGGCTGGGGAATCGTGATTTCGTCGCTGCTCGTTCCGGTCGCGGTCTTGCCCGTTGCGCACGGCTGGCGCTTCGCGTGGTTCGCGCTCGCCGCCGCCTGCGCCGCTTTTTCCGGCGTCGCGGTCTGGGCCGCGCGGCGGATCGAATCCGCGCATCCGCTTTCGTCGGCGCGCCACGGCACGGATGCCGTGTCCGGCGCACCTGTGCAACGGCGGCGTTTCGCGCTCGCGCTCGCCGGATATGGCTGCTTCGGCATCGGCTATATCGGCTACATGACGTTCATCGTCGCCCTGCTTCGCAACGCGGGCATGAGCGCGGCTGTGGTGAGCGGCTTCTATATCCTTCTGGGTGTAGCGACGGTGGTATCGGCGCGGATGTGGTCCGGGCTACTCGATCGCATGCGCGGCGGCCAGGCGCTGGCGATCCTCAACGGGCTGCTCGCCGCGGCGACGCTCATCCCCGCGATGCTCGTGCATCCGTTGGCGGCATTCATTTCGGGCACGCTGTTCGGTGCGACGTTCCTGTCGGCGGTGGCGTCGACGACGGCATTCGTGCGGCACAATCTGCCCGCGAATCAGTGGCCGACCGGCATCAACGCATTCACGATCGTGTTCGCGCTGGGGCAGATCGTCGGGCCGGTGGTGATCGGGCGGGTGTCGGATAGCGCGGGGCTGACGCGCGGCCTCGTTTATTCCGCGCTCGTGCTGGCGGCGGGCGCGGTGCTCGCGGGTTGTCAGAAACCGCTGAAGCGGCCTGGATGACGGGGTAGTTGGATACTACGAATTGCGGATCATCTCGCAGCGCCTCGTACGAATCAGATCCGGCTGCCCGCGCGCGCCTTCTTCAGCTTCGCGTAGACATGCGCACAGAACGCATCGGCGACCACGCGATTGACGGTGAGAATGTTGTCGGCGCTGACGCTTTCGCGTGAAAGACCCTGTTTCTCGATGAGCCGCTGCGGAATCAACTGGCTTACGAACGAATGGCAAAGCTCCTTGCGCGACGGAGCGTCGACCGATTCGAAATACTCGCGGCCGGCCCGGATCTCTTCGCTCATCTTGGCCTTCGCCGTGTCGTTCTGGACCTGGATGCTGGCTTCGAGGTGCGCCTTCACCGTATCGCGCGAACGGCGGTCTTTCTTGTCGTCCTCGAGTTGCTTCGCCTTGATCGACGCCATCTTTCGATCCGCATCGCCGATCCGGTAGTTTCCCTCCAGCGCCTTGAACAGATAGCCGCGGGGACTGACCGTCACCTTGCCCTCGTTGAGCTTGAAACGCGTGTATTCGATGGCCTGCTCGAGCCGCTCGTCGGTCCAGACGTCGCGGCGCTTGGCGAGGCGCTCGAAGTCGGGCGTATCGAAGGCGAACTCGTTGTGCAACAGGAGATACATCGAATCCTGAATGCCGGCGCGGGCGGCATCCGCGCCCTGCTTCTTCGTGAAGCGAAACCGGATTTTCAGCTTGTCCGCGGTAACGCGTTCGGCATTGGGCTCCCAGCTGACATCGAAATCCGAGACATCGTTGAGCTGGTCGATCGCGGGCTCGAGGAAGCGCTTCTTGAACTCTTTCACTTCCTTGCGCGACTCGCCGACCTTTCCCGGCCACTCCAGCACGTCTTCGAATGCGAACCACTCGGTCACGCCGTGGCCTTCGCATGGGATGAGGCGGTCGTAGATTGCCCGGGCGAGCGAAAGCGAAAACGCCGTCGATGCCCGCAGGCTCAGCCAGTGCGCCTTGTACGGACTGATCAGATACTTGATGACGCGTCCCGCAAGCAGGATGCAAACGACGTTGCGCTCGATGTAGCAATCACCCAGCAGACTGATGGTGCCCCACGAGTCCTTTTCGGTCAGTTCTTCGATCGACGGGGCCGTCATGATTTCGACACGAGCCCGCGCCGCAGATCGCATCTGGGCGATCAGATGGCTGTGGTTGCGGCTGTCATACCGCATCAACCATTTGAAGTAGTTGATGTCGGCCGTGAACGTGTACACCTTGTCGTCGATGAGCTCTTCAGGTGCTTTGGTCGCGACGATGAAGTACGCCGCATCGAGCACGCGCCGCGCGGCAATGCCCAAGCCGCCGACCCGCGTGAAGATGTTGTTGCGCAGGAAACCAATGTCCCGTGTCGATTCGCAGATCGCCGAGCCTTGCGCGGACATGTCTTCGTAGATGTCCAGTGCCAACTGCTTCGGCGTGACAGTGAGGTCTTGGTTTTCCATGCTTCCGATTCGGCTTCGATCCCCGGCACTCTATCAGGCGAGCAAGGGGTGTCAACACAAAAACCACCCCGCGCGATTCACGAGCCTAGCCGCACAAAAACCGCCCCGATCGCTGGACTCGATCACAATTTCCGCCCCGGTCGACACAATTTCCGCTCCCATGAGCCCAATTTGCGGAGCATCCAGCACAAAAACCGTCCCGTGCTTCACAAAAAGCGTCCCTATCCACAGGGACGGTCGTTGATTTTTAAGCAAAATGAGGGTCTTTGTTTGTTGGTGGGTGGGTCTAGGTTTACAAAAAAACAAAACGGACTCGGTGGAAGTTTACGGACGGATTTTGCATTCGAATTGCTAAGTCATTGAAAATGCAGCGTAAATAGAGAAACGGATCGTTGACCAAAAACCGCCCCCCGGGGTGCTTTTTGTGCTGTCGGCGAGAGAGGATTCGGGTGGCGGAAGCGCGTCGGAGCCGTTATGGTCGTGAAAGATAGTCGGTTGATATCCGCTTGGGCATAAAAAGACCCGAAAAATCAATCGGATGTCGGTCTCGATGTAGCCGAAGCGTCATTTCTCGACGCAATACAACCTTGTTTACGCGTATTCGTGTATTCTGCGCTTCGACGTCAATACATGGAGAAAGCGCAGAATGGCAAACGTAGGCACCCTACCTATGGAAGACCGCAAGGTCACCCTTCGCGAAGTGGCGGAGTTCGCCGATAACCTTGAACCCTTTTCGGACAACCTCCGGGAGCAGATCCTCGCTCCGCGCCCTCGCAAGCTCGCGCCTTTTTATACGATCAGCGAACTGGCCGAGATGTGCAATCTGACCCGCCAGCAGATCCAGTATCTGGTGACGAAGGGAGAAGGAGGGTTGCCACCGGGAACGCTGAACGGCAGCGGCCGCAGTCGAACGTTTACTCTGCCCGAGGTACGGGTCTGGGTGAAGATGGCATCCGATATCTATCAGACTCGCCTTGGCGACGGCGACAGTGCCTTCAGGGGCAAAGTGTTGACGACCGCTCAATTGAAGGGCGGTTCGGCGAAGACCACGACGACTGTTTGCCTGGCACAAGCGTTGACGCTTCTGGGCCGCAAGGTGTTGCTCATCGACCTCGATCCGCAGGCTTCGGCTTCGGAGTTGTGTGGTCTTTATGCCGAGAAAGAAATATCCGGCGACGACACGGTGCTACCCTATATCTATGATCAGAACGTGGAAGGAGGTCTCGGAGCAAGCGTCCAGTCGACGTATTGGGATGGCCTCGACATTATCCCCGGACATACCTTCTTATATGGAGCAGAGTTCCTGCTCCCCGCTCGTCAAAAGACGATTCAGGGTTACCGATTCTGGGCAGTGCTGCGCGAGGGACTCGAGCCGCTGCGATCGCAGTACGACTACATTTTGATCGACACATCGCCGTCGCTGTCGTATATGAATCTTAATGCGCTGCTCGCAGCGGACGCGCTCGTCATGCCGATGATTCCGGAGAATCTCGACTTCATTAGTTCACTCGCGTTCTGGCGGCTATTCTCCGATGTTGCCGAGGATTTCCTTCCGTATGAGGAAGACAAAGTCTACGACTTCATTTCCATCCTGTTGTCGAAGGTGGATTACGGCAAGACCTCGTCTGCGCCGGTTGTACGTCAATGGGCGCAAAGCGCGTATGGTCGCTGGCTCGATCCGTTTGAGATTCCGGCTAGTTCTGTAATGAGCGGTGGCGCGCTTTCTTTCTCGACCGCTCTTGACGTCGTCAGTACGCATTCCACGGCGAAGTCGCTTCAACGGGTGCGGCAACCCATGATGCAATATGCCAAATGGCTGGATGATATGTTCGTCAAATCGTGGAAGGAGCCGGCATGAGTAATAACATCCGAGAACAACTCATGGCCAAGACGGCCAACTTGCCAAAGCCGGCGGATTTCAAGAGTGAGACCAAAAAGGATAAGTCGAACCGCGGTCCGCAAACGATGCCGGGCATCACGAGCGCGTTGGCCGCGGCGCAACTTCGGATTCAGGAACTCGAGGCGCGGGGCGTCGAGACGGAGATTCCCGTTGACGCCATTGTGCCCAACCCGTGGCAACCGCGTCGTCAGTTCAGCGAGGCCAAACTCGCTGAGTTGGCCCGCTCGATCGGAGAAGTCGGATTGCTGCAAGCAGTTACCGTCCGGCGCGTCGGCGAGGCGTTTCAGCTCGTCGCGGGCGAGCGACGCTGGCGCGCGCACAAACTGATTAACAAGACGTCGGTTCGTGCGGTGGTGATCGAGTGCACGGACCAAGATATGGCTGCGTTGGCGCTCATGGAGAACGTCACGCGCGATGATCTCTCTGACTACGAGATTGCGATTGCGATTCGCCGGGCAGAGTCGGAGTTTCCTAATCGGACGCGGCTTTCGGAAGCGATGGGGATTACGCGGAGCGATCTCTACCGATTTCTCGCCTACGATTCGCTGCCGGACTTCGTGAAGCGCGATTTGGATTTGAATCCTTCTGTTCTGGGGGCCTCGGCAGCGCAAGATATCGTCAACGCGCTGAAGAAGACTGGCGAGCAAGGATTGAGGGCGCTTCAGGAATTGTGGCCACAGGTTCTTTCCGGTGATCTGGTGCAGACTAAGGTAGCGGCGAGTTTGAGCGCGCAGGCGAGTCGGGGAGAGTCAGCCACGGATGCCGGCGGTCGAAGCATTCTCAAGATATTCGCGGGGAAGGTTCAGGCTGGGAGCATCACGAAAGACGTGAAAGGGCTCACGTTCAAGTTCAAAGCGGGTGTCATGACGGAGGAGCAGGAAAACCAGCTTAGAGATCATATTGGGAAGATGTTCTCGATACGCTCTGAGTGAGCCAATGGACAGCCCGCTTCGGCGGGCTTTTTTTATGGTCCGCGATCGAGCGCAATCGAAAAATACGCCGGGCGTTGAAGGAGTGTCCGAATTCGGACACTTAGGGCGGAGGCAAACGGATCATCAACCTCTGTCGCTCGATTCGTCACGGTACGCACCGACTGTCCGAATTCGGACACTTTTCGGTCCCTGCAGCATAGCGCCCCAAGGAGGAACCTTGGATCAACTGGGTAGGAAATCCTCGAACAACTACCCGAGAATCAGCCAGCGTTTGATTTTTTGAACGCTAGCATTTGCGCACGCCTAATTCGAGCCGGGGCCAAGACCTGGGCTACCCCCAGCGGTTTCGTAGACAGTTGATCTGAATGCCTCCAGCCAAGATGAAGCGTGAGCCAGGTGTCCTCTCGAGGATTTTTGGGGCTAGCATCGTAACCGCGCGGTGAAATCGAGCCTAGATGCGAGCGTCTGACACGCCTAGTGTCCGAATTCGGACACTCGATCCATCGCTATGGAAGCTAACGCTTTAGTCCGCACGCCATGTTGTACTCAGGCCGGCGGGCGGCGAGACCAAAGCCTTGTACTCTGAACGCACCCGGCCAAATGACTGCACTCGACAGTCCGGGCCACACGGCAAACTGTGCGCGAGTGCCGATCATAAGAACCGTTATCGGGCGCAGCTATTTGACGCCATTGCTCGGGCGATGCTCGGCAAGAGACGGCATCTTGCAGGGCACCACTTCGCCCTTCGAAGAACGCGTTGAATAACGGCGCCGGGGAGTCGGCGCTTTCAGTTAGAGACGTCCTGCGAAAATGAGACGAATCGAGCGCACTTTGCGGCCACGTGCCGCGTTGTTGATTTTTGCGATCATCGCCATAAACATCATCGCGAATCGAACGATACTTCATCGGTTACGTGCAGGTCGTGATAGGCCGCTGAAGGCGTCAACCCGTCCGGCAGTATCTCCGCCATTCCGGAGCGGAGTGATCGAGCAGCGGAGGGTATTGGTCTTCGCCGTGAGTGAAGCCTTTCCTATGCCCGTGAAACAACGGTAATCCAACTTCGCCCAAAAAAAATATATAAATTTCAATAGCTTATCGAGATAACCTGAATTTGTTTCACGAAACGCGGCCGTTTTATCGCACTTGGGTCCATTTTCAATCGCGTCCATTGCGACGGCCTCACCCCGAAGCGATCCAATTGGTCAAGTGTATCGATTGATACAGGTTGCGTAGTCACCCTTAGAGTAAAACTGCGCGCGCGCCGGCGAGGTGAATGTGGTCACCTGCGCAACTAACTGACGGAGTGCCCGCCTTCCTCGTCAATGGAACATGAACCAAATCGCGCCGACACCAACGACGCCAAACGAAGCCACTCCATCACAGCATGCACGCTGCGTTCTATCGCGAGGATCAAGATGGCACATGGCGCGTCTTTGATCAGGATGCGCGGCATCCCGACCTAAAGTTCATCGAGGAAAAATCGATCTGCGCACTTCCGCGCGTGCAGCGGCTGATAAGGCTCGCCCGCCTTGAACCGTTCGAGCCGCTCGCTCGCGACCGAAAGCGCCCCCAGGGACGCCCGCCGCAACTGATGATCGTAAAGCGACACGATTGCGGCGAGCCGGTCGAAGTCTTCTGCCGCGAGCGTCCACGAGCCGGAGGTGCGGCCGGCGTCGAACACGGCGGCCATCGCCTGATCCGCGCGAAGCAGTTCGTCGTGAGCGAAGTCGCCGTGGCCGGCTTCCGCGAGGAATTTCGCGAGATACATCGCCTCGGTGATGTGCTGCGCGGGCGCGATATCCGGCGAGCCCGAGCGCAAAGCCGTCAGCGACATATGCGCCGCGAGCGCGAGCTCGTCGGCCACCGCGCGCGGGATGGGAAGCAGCTGTGCCTTGCTGAGCCGTGCGCGCGTCGCCTGAGGCGAGCGCTGGAAAGGTAGAGTGCGTGACATGCGAGGATCGGTGGTTGACCTTCTCAGGTTAACGTTCATCGCTCGCCGAATCTGAAGGGTGCTGACCGCGTTCCTGTTCGAAATGTTCGACAACCGCGATCGCGCGCTCGCACTCGTCGGCGTCGAGCGTGTGGATGCTGCACTTGTCCGGCTCGACGCCGATCGTCTGCGCGAGCCACTTCATTCCCTTGGACCGCGCCTCGAAAACATTGCAGCCGTCGCGCCGGACCTTGGCCTGGACGAGCGGCTCGAGCGCCGCATGCAGCTTCACTTTCAGATCGCGCAATCGCGCATCGGCGAGACGGCCGAGCGGGACGTTGCGCGTGCTGCGCGGAAAGATGCCGATCCACGCCTGACAATCGGCGCACATCCAGAGCGGGCCGTGGTCGTCGCGATAAGGATAGGCTTCGTCGCCCGCGCGTGTCAGGGTCGCGGGCGCGTTGCAGTAGTCGCAGTTCGGATGAGGCAGAGGTTTGACAGGTCGGCCGACACGCATTGCCAGAAACTCCCGGGCGGGAAAGCCAATATATCAAAACCGGCCGGCCGCTTCGCGTTCCGGACATCGCGCGATATCGCAGCCCGCTTAAGCAAGCGCGTTCGCAAAACCTGCGTGACGCGCGCGTGCAAAGGAGAGCGCCGATCGGAATTTACTTTTTCGATCCACGGTATAACGTAGGAGTGCGTGCTACAAGCTACGCGCTTTCGGTGCCTACAGGCCCCTAAATCCTCGCGTTCGATCAGAAGCCTGGAAGGCGCACCGCCCCGCGCCCGCAACCCGGTCCCCGCATGCGTGCCCGCAAGCTCGTCGCAAGCTTGCAGTCCTCAATGAATTCCCTGATCCAAGAGGTGGTGGCGATGAGAGCAACTTTTCTATTGGCAGCAACGGCCGCTAGCGTCTTCGCGATGAGCCCTTTCGCGCAGGCGCAAGACATGCAGATGTCGCCGGCACAAGGCAGTGCCGCGCAGCAAAGTGCGCAAGACAGCAGCACGGCAACGAACGATTCCAGCTATGGCGGGGCGACGGCGATGCACAAGTCCGGCAGCGCATCGCGCGACGCGTGGCCGGTCAGCACCAGTCAGCTCTGCACGCCGGGACTAAGCTGCAATATCTATGATGGTCAATAAAAGCAAAGTGCCGGCAGTGACGTAACGAAGGCGGCGGGGACGCCTTCGATCCCATTCCTTCCTCCCGCCGATCACCTTCCAATGCGCAGTCCCCCGATGGCGGGGTGACGTCCCTCCGGATGCGTGGTTTTTCCCGACGATCGTTCGGTCGATAGTAGAGCCCATCACAAGACGGCCTCTCATCGGCCGCACGTGGGTTCGCCACACAACGCCCGGCATGCGCGACGCTCCTGATTCAGTAGCGAAAACCCTATCGCCATCGCTCGCGGATCTCCCGGCTTCACATTCATCGAGGCCTCGTTCGTTCTCTGATGTATGAGCACATCCACACAGCCGCCGTCACGCGGCCAGCAAGGAGCTACCGAAATGAGATCCCATCTGACGAAGTACGCAATGTTCCTCACGATCATCGCAGCGGCGTTCGGCGCGGCATGCGACGTGAGCCTCGCCGCGAACGGAACGAACGATGCCGACGCACGCCCCATCGCCGTCGACGGCGGTCCGCTCACGCTCACGGTTCAAACCCCGTCGGGCGGAACATCGCGCCTGACCTATGCCGATACAGACGGCTGGCGCCTCGACGATCGCGACGCCGGTCTCAAGCCGATGGAAGCGCGCATCACGCCCGCGTCGGCGGAACCGCAAAAGGAAGCGTCCGATAGCGAGCGGCCGATGACCGTCTTCATCGACGGCCCGACGGGCTTCACCTACGTATGGACGCGCGACCAGGGATGGAAGTACGTCGGCCGGCTGTCCGATCGCAAGCAGTGAGCGGGGCGCGGACGGCCCACATGACGCGACGATCGCTTTCGTGCGTTTTCGCGTGCATGGCCGGCGTGTCGCTATTCGCGCGTGCGCAAACGCAGACGCCCGGCGCAGCCGACGCCGCGCTCGTCGATGCATGGCGCGCGGTGCGTGTCGCCGACTGCGCGCGTTGTCATGGCAAGGACCATGAGGGACTCGCCGCGCCGTCGATCGTCGGCTTTGCGCGCACGCAGAGCCGCGAGCGCTTCATCGCCGCGATTCTCGACGGCAATCCGCAGATGGGCATGCCCGCTTACCGCGGCAATCCGCTGATCGAGAATCATATCGACGCGATCCAGCGCTACTTCGCCGCACGCGCCGACGGCAGCCTCGCCGCCGGCGCGATGCCGGGGCGCGAATGAAAGCAATTGTTTGGCGCGCTCGGGACGCTTCGCATTGCAGACGACAACGAGGCCACATCTCGAGCGCTGAACCCCGCCGTCGCGCGACTGCGCAGATTCGCACGTCGCGCGCTGCTTTTCTCCGATAATGATGCCCATTCAGAAACGGGCGGTCGCGCCCGGGCGCTTCATCCACATCGGAGCCCGCCATGCATCTCGCCGGCATGATTCTTCCGATCTTCGCCGTCATCCTGACGGGATGGGTGGCGCGCGTCTCGGGCTACATGCCGCATACGCTCGCGCCGTCGCTGATGCGCTTTGCCTACTACGTCGCGATGCCCGCGCTCGTATTCGTCACCATCGCCGATGAGCCGCTTCATTCGCTGCTCGAATGGCGCTTTCTCGCCGCGTTCGGCGGCGGCTCGATGATCTGCTTCGCGGCCGTGCTGCTCGTCGCGCGAATCGCGCGCGGTGCCAGCCTTGCCGCGAGCGCGATGCTCGCCGCCGCGGTGTCGATGACCAATACCGGCTTCGTCGCGCTGCCGATCCTGAAGACGCTGTACGGCAAGCCCGGCGTGCTCGCGGCGGCGGTCGCGACCGTCTTCGTCGGCGCGATCATGTTTCCCGTGCTCGTCGTACTGGTCGAGATCGGCCGGCTGGACGCGTCGCGCAAGATCAATGTGACGGCGCTCGCGCGCCAGATCGCGACCAATCCCGTGATTCTCGCAACGATCTGCGCGCTGCTGTGGTCGATCGGCGGATTGACGCTGCCCGCGCCCGCCGTGTCGTTCCTCACGATACTCGGCGAAGCGCTGACGCCGTGCGCGCTTTTCGCAATCGGTCTCGATCTGACCTTGAACGAGTTGCGCGGCCGCGTGAATCTCTACGCGCTGCTGACGGCGCTCAAGCTCGTCATCGTGCCGCTCGTCGTGTACGCGCTTTGCATCGCGGCAGGACTCGATCGCACCGCGACCATCGCCGCGGTCGTCTGCGCCGCCGTGCCGACCGCGAAAAGCGCTTACGTGCTCGCGTCGGAGTACGACGTGGAGAAAAGCGTGGTCGGCGCGGTCATCTCGATGACCACGCTATTCTCGATCGGCACGTTGCTCGCGTGGCTCTATGTTCTCTAGCGCGTGTCATACGTCGCCGAGTTCTTCGTCGACGTCGCGCTCTTCGTCGTCGGGCGGCGAAATGCCGAGCGCTTTGTCCCATTGCGGCTCGCTCAGATAGCGTTCGCGCAGGAAATCGACGAACGCTTTCACCTTCGTCGTCGAGCGATGCGAGGTCGGATACACCGCGGAGAGCCACAGCGGCGGCGCCGCGTAGTCGGGCAGCACGCGCACGAGCCGGCGTTCGAGCAGATCGCTCGCGGCGACCATCGTCGGCAGATAGACGACACCCGCGCCGGCGCGCGCGAACTCGAGCAGCAGATGCACGCTGTTGGTCTTCAACACGGCGTTGAGCGCGATTTCATAACACTCGTTGCCCTTCATGAGCGGCCAGTTGTCGCCCCACGGATAGTGCGCGTAACGCGCGAAATCGTGGCGCAGCAAATCCAGCGGCGTCTCGATGACGGGCTCCTCCTTGAGATAGGCGGGCGTCGCGCACAAGACGCCGCGCACCGGAAAGAGCTTGCGTTCGACGAGCAGATTCGACGCGGGCGGATAGATCTGCAACGCGAGATCGAAGCCTTCCTGGACGGGATCGATTACGCGATCGTTCACCGTCACGACGAACTCGATGCGCGGATGCGCCTCGCGAAACGCGATCAGCGCCTGCGAGAAATGCCCGAGCGCGAAGCCCGGCAGCACGTGAACATTGAGCGTGCCCGACAACGACTGCGTTTCCGCGCTCGCGCGCCCCGACAATTCGCGCACCTTGGAGACGAGCAACAGGCAATCGCGATAGTACGTTTCGCCGACTTCCGACAAACGCACCGCACGCGTCGAGCGATGAAACAGCGCGACGCCGAAATGCTCTTCGAGCTGCTTCACGCGTGACGTGACGACCGATTTCGCCACGCCGAGCTGACGCGCCGCGCTCGCGAAGCTCTGCGCTTCCGCTGCGCGGACGAAGGCCTCCATCGACATGAAGAGGTCCATGCTTCCTCCTGTTTCCGTCCGCTAGGCTGCGCCGTTGCGGTAACGCAGCGGCGTCGTGCCGAGCCGCTCGGAGAAGAGCGCCGTCATGTGTTGCTGCGACGAGAATCCGCACGCGGCGGCGACATCGACGAGCGGCGCATCGCCCGAACGCAGCATGTGCGCCGCAACGCCGATGCGCTTTTCCAGCACGTAGCGATAGAGCGAATAACCGGTGCGCGCCTTCACGCCATCGAAGACGGCGCGCACGGGCAGATCGAGTTCGGCGGCGATATCGGCGCAGGAGAGGCTCTGGTCGATGTTGTCCGCGACGAACGCTTCGAGGGTGGCGAATCCCGCGTCCGTCAGCGCGGACTTGCGCTCGCGCGCGGCGCGTTCGAGATGCCGCGTCGTTTCGATCCACGCGAGCGTCGCGACGCATTGCAGCTCCCACGGATCGACCTTGCCCGACTCCCTCGGCGCTTTCTGACGCGCATAACGCACGAGATGCCGGATGGAATCGGCGCCGAGATTGCTGCGGCTGCCCGCGCGACGCAGCCGCTCGGTGCTTCTGTCCGCGATGCGATTCACGAACGCTTCCGAATAACGAAACGCGATGAAGCCATGACGCACGTCGTGCGCGTCGATGCACATGCTGCCGCCGCGCGGATGATAAGCGGCCGTTTCAGCGCGAAACGTGAAGGGCGCGGCCGGGCCGTCGTCGTAGCGCGTGTCGGAGACGATCGTGCCGAGCAACAGGCAGATCATGTCCGACGAATTGTTCAGCTCAAGCGAATAAGGACGCGGTCCGGCAATGCAGTATTCGAGTCCCGGGACGCCCGTGACCGCGCTGAAGCGGTCGATGCGGGCGGGCGCGGCGGTGGCGCTCATGATCGTGTCTCCATGTCTTTGCGCGGCTTGCCACTGGACCATCGGACGGCGCTGTTCACGCGAGTATAGATGCGCGCGGGAAGCCCTTGCACGCGCGATGGGTCGCCATTCGCGAACGCCGCGTGCGCGCTTTGCGTCCCGGTGTATACCCGGATCCGTCCGCGAGCCGCCCGGAATCTGAAACTCGCAAAACCTGAAAGACCCGCGCGCCGCGTCTTCGTAACGTTCGCCCATACGACACGAACGACGGAGACGACGATGCAAACGCGGCACACACGACAGACGATTCGAAGGCGGGGAACATGCGCGCTCGCCCTGCTTGGCGCGCTTTGTTCGATGACGGCGCACGCGTCGGGCATTCCCTTCGCGACGGACCGCCCGCAGACCTGGCAGTTCAGCAGCGACTTCGAAGGCACATACGATTCCTTCGGCCAGAACCTCGAATGGAATCACGACAACCGCGCCTTCGATTCGCACGGCAATCAGGTCGCGGGTCCGGGCACGAACACGTTCGTCGGGCTCTCGACGTTCATCCACTACTGGAAAGTGCCGTCGCTGCCGCATGTCGGCTTCAACGCGAGCATCACGCTGCCCGAGATTCGCACGCAGGGCTCACAGTTTTCCGCGAGCGGTATCGGCGATCCGCTCGTCGGCGGGCTCGTCTGGTACAACCCCGCGCCCGCGACGACGCTCGGTTTCCAGGCCTACGTACAGGTGCCGATCGGCCAGAACGATGTATCGACGAACACGTGGTCGTTCTGGCCATCCGTCTTCTACGACGACTGGTACGGGCATGTGAACGTCGATCTGCTGCTCGGCGGCATTCTGCGCGGACGCACGCTGCGCTCCGGTCACGACGACCTGAGCCCGGGCAACACGTTTCACCTGAACCTGCGCGTCGGCTACAGCATCTCGCCGCCCGACAACCCCTTCGCGATTCCCTTCGTCGGTCTCGATTACCAGACGAGCGGCGGAACGTTCAACCAGACCGCGTCGATGCCGCTTGCGAACAGCGCGAGCCGCGAAACGACCGTGGGGCTCGGCGTGCTGTTCCAGTTCAAGCCGAACAGCCTGCCGTTTCTGCACCAGAAGATGTACGACCAGCTTTCCATCCAGTACCAGCACTCGGTTTCGGGGCGCAACACCACGCTCACCAACGGAATACTCGTGCAGGCGTGGCACTACTGGTGAGCACATTCCAACGATGGAGACGAACATGAGTGAGACCAACAAGCTTCCCGCCGCGTCGAGGCGCAATTTCATCAAGGCTGCGGGCGCCGGCACCGCGGCGGCCGCATTCGGCGCGGTGTCGCTCACCGCGCGTGCCGCGAGCGACATCAAATTCGATGCGGAGTACGACGTCGTCGTGTGCGGCGGCGGAGGCGGCGGCCTGCCGTGCGCGCTGTTCTCGCGCTGGCTCGGCAACCGCGTCGTGATTCTGGAGAAGGCCGGCAGCGTCGGCGGCACGGCCGCGAAAGCCGCGTTCTGGTACTGGGTGCCGAACAACGAGCCGATGCGCCGCGCGGGGATCGCCGATCCGAAGCCCGATTACATGCGCTATGTCGCGCGTCTGTCGCGGCCCGAGCAATACGATCCGTCGTTGCCGAAGCTCGGCCTCTCGGACTGGGAGTACGAGATGTGCGAGGCGATCTACGACAGCGCGTCGCCCGCGGCGGAACTGCTTGCGAGCAAGGGCGCGCTGCCGTATCGACATGAAGCGGCGGTGCCGGATTACTGGGCCGAGCTGCCGGAAGACAAGGCGCCGCGCGGCCGCGTGCTGTTTCCGAAGGACGGACTGCCGAGCATGTCCGATGGCGGACGCGTCGCGATCCGCACGATGAGCGCCGCGGCACGGCGCGACGGCATCGACATCAGGACGGGTTATCGCGTGCAGAAGGTGCTCGTCGATGAATCGGGCGCGGTGATGGGCGTCGAATCGCTGACGGAAGAGGGCACGCTCTTTCGCGTGCGCGCGAAAAAGGCGGTCATCTTCGCAACGGGCGGCTTCACGCACGATCCCGAACTGCGCAAGAACTTCCTGCATGGCGCGGTGTATGGCGGTTGCGCCGCGCCCACCAATGAAGGCGATTTCGTGCGCATTTCGAGCGCGCTCGACGTGCAGTTGCGCAACATGAACTACTCGTGGATGGCGCCGATCTCGCTCGACAAGGCCGTCGCAAAAGACGGCTCGCTGTCCGGCATCTTCACGCCGACCGGCGATTCGATGCTCTACGTGAACAAGTACGGCAAGCGCGTCGTCAACGAGAAGCTCGCGTACAACGAAGTCTGCGCGACCTTCTCCGAATGGGACGGCGCGAAGGGCGAGTATCCGAATCTCACGCTTGTTTCCATCTGGGACCAGCAGGCGCAGGACCATTGCGCGAGCGATGACTACGGCAGTCTCATCGTGCCGAAGGGATCGAACGACCGTCACGTACTGCGCGGCAATACGCTCACGGAACTGGCAGCCGCGATTCGCGAACGCATGGCGAAGCACAAAAGCGCGCTCGGCAGCGCCGATCTTTCCGACGACTTCGTGCGCAATGTCGAGGCGACAATCAAACGCTTCAACGGCTTCGCGAAGACGGGCGTGGATCAGGATTTCCATCGCGGCGAGCGCATCGTCGAGAAGCTGTTCAACGGGCCGGTATCGAAGAAAGCGGATCAGAAGAACGAGACGATGTATCCGCTGAGCGCAAAGGGACCGTACTACGCGGCGCTCATCGTCGCGGGGAATCTCGACACCAAGGGCGGCCCGAAAACCAATTCGCACGGACAGGTGCTCGATACGCGCGGCGAACCGATCAAGGGTCTTTACGGCGTCGGCAATTGCGTCGCGTCGGCGTCCGCGCGCGCTTACTGGGCGGGCGGCGGCACGCTCGGGCCAATCATCGCGTTTGCTTATCGTGCGGCGCAGTCCGCCAACGGAGATCAATCATGATTCGGATCGCTTATCTATTGACGATGCTCGCGCTCGTCAGCACCACCGTGCGCGCGCAACAAGATCCCGTTGCGGTCGGCAAAAAGCTCACGACGAACAACTGCGCCGTGTGCCACACCTTCGGCAAGGGCGAGCCGAACGGGCAAGGGCCGAATCTCTTCGGCATCGCCGGCAAGCCGATGGCGTCCGACCCGAGCTTCAAGTATTCGGCGGGCATGAAGGCGGCCGCGGCGGGCAAGGTCTGGGACGAGCAACTGCTCGACGCGTGGCTCACCGATACGCAATCCGTCGCACCCGGCAACGCGATGACCTATTTCGAAGGCGATGAAGCGCGACGCCAGAAGATCATCGCTTATCTGCGCACGCTGCATTGAACTGGACAACAGGAGACGAGACTATGAACCCCATCACCATGACCGACGAACAGCGCAAGACCATCGCGCTCGAATATCTGCGCAGGCTCGATCGCGGCGCACCGTTTTTCGATTTGTTCGACGATAACGCCGAAGTCTATTTCCCGAAGTGGGGCATCGCGACGGGACGCGCGGCCTTCGAACGACTCTTCGCGGATCTCGGTTCCATCGTCGCGAAGTTCAAGCATGACCTCGCGTATCTGAATGTGATTCAGCAGGGCGACACGGTGGTCGTCGAAGGCACGAGCTACGGCACCACGAAAGGCTGCGTCGACTGGCGCGCGGGCGTCACGCATGCGGGCCGCTGGACGGACGTATTCGAGATCCGCGACTTCAAGATCCAGCGCTGCTTCATCTATCTCGATCCCGACTACGAAGGCGCGGACACGCTGCGTTATCCGTGGCTCGCGGACAGGCAAGCGCAGCAGTAAGTACTTTCCCTAGGGCCGCGATCGAGCACGCATCGTTCGGCAAACGCGAACCTCGATTCATTGCCTCTCGCCGCTCGCAGCCCTAATCTTGATTCCAGCGCGACACCGCGAACGTGACCGCAGACAAGGAGACAGACATGCAACAGACCCAACTCGGCAGCCTCGATAACTATCGCAAGGGCAACATCGAAGTCATCAAGGGCAAGGCCTCGCATTACGCGATGTCCAATGTGTTCGAAGTCGCGAGCCACGCCGCGCCTTACGAAAAAGTGGTCGTCGGCAAGAACCTGAAGTACGTGATCGAAACGTTGCGCGCACAAGGCGTGTCGCCGTGGTTCTGCGCATCGCACGATGAATTCGCGGTCGCGCTCGATGGCGAAATCGACGTGCACTTCATCAAGCCTTCCGATGGCGCACTGGTCGCCGAAAACGTCGAAGGCACGGTGAAGCTCGAAGGCGAGCCTTCGGGCCAGAAGATGGGTTTCGTGCGTCTGCGTCGCGGTCATCAGGCGCTCCTGCCCGCTGGCGTGGCGTATCGCTTCGAAGCGCGAAAGACCGGCGTGCTGCTCGTGCAGACGATCCTCGGTTCGGCTTCGGTCGAGAAGTGGGCCGACATCTGCATTCAGTGAACACGCATACGCCAACCACTTTCAAACATTCGGAGCACACCATCATGGATCACGCAGCATTCCTTCAGAGCGTAGTCGCGACCGACCCCGATGCGAACACCGGCTACCGCACGTTCAAGCTGGGCGATTTCGAATTCAGCCGCGACGCGTACTTCGTCACCGTGAAATGGCCGGCGCAAGGACAGACGCGCTCGCATCAGATGCACGCCGACGACTTCCTGCGCGCGATGATGCGCGACGTCGCATGGGGCTTCTTCTACGGCTGGGTCAATTTCGACGAAGTGCTCGGCACGCGCAATCACTACGGCAAGGTCGACATGTATGCCGGCGCGTATAACGCGAGCTTCCGCGAGGCGGGCGTCGATTACACGCAGCAGTTCGAAACGCCGATCATCATGGCGACCTTCAAGGCGATCCTGAAGGACTGGGTCAACGAAGGCTTCGATCCGTTCGCGGCACCCGAGGAAACCGGCTCCGCGTTCGGCGCCAAGCACGGCGACAACATCGCGGCGATCGACCGCACGCGCATTGCGACCAAGCGCATGCCCGGTCTCGAAGGCGACTCACCGCTGCGCGACGACTTCCCGGTGAATCGCCAGTTCGCGGATGTCTCGCAGGACGAGCCGGAGATTCACGCCGAGCCCGGATTCGAAGGGCAGTTGCACGCGTTCAGCCTGTTCAAGTATCTGTCGCGTTCGGACGTGACATGGAATCCGTCGGTCACGTCCGTGTGCAAGCAAAGCCTCTTTTGCCCGACGACCGAGGAGTTCGTGCTGCCGGTTTTTCACGGCAACGACCGCGTCGAATGGTTCCTGCAACTGTCGGATCAGATCATCTGGGACGTGGCCGACAAGGACACCGGCGAGCCGCGCGCGCGCATCACGATGAACGCCGGCGATATCGCCGCGATGCCCGCCGACATCCGCCACAAGGGCTACTCGCAGAAGCGCTCGATGCTGCTCGTCTGGGAGAACGCGACGCCCGATCTGCCCAGGCGCTACGAAAGCGGCGAACTGCCGCCGTATCCGGTCGCGCTCTAAACGCTTCCCGGCTTCTTCGCTTCTCTTCGACACGACGACGCCTTCATCGGGCGTCGCGGGGAAGGCTTCGCCCTCAATCTTCGACACGAGCAAGACATGCAAACGCAACTCTTCATCGATGGCCGCTTCGTGCCCGCCCTTTCCGGCGAAACGCTCGCGACCCTGAATCCGCACGACAACAGCGAGATCGCGCAAGTCTCCATGGCAGGCCGCGAGGACGTCGATCGCGCGGTGCAAGCCGCGAAAAAAGCGTTCCCGACGTGGAGCAGCATGGCGGCTGCCGATCGCGGGCGCCTGCTCCTGAAACTCGCCGATGCCATTGAAGCCAACGCCGATGCACTCGCGCGTCTCGAGTCGATGGACACGGGCCACCCGATCCGCGACACGCGAAACCTCGACGTGCCGCGCACGGCCGCGACGTTCCGCTACTTCGGCGGCATGGCGGACAAGTTCGAAGGCTCGGTGATTCCGGTCGAAGCGGGCTTTCTCAACTATCTGACGCGCGAGCCGGTCGGCATCGTCGGGCAGGTGGTGCCGTGGAATTTTCCGCTGATGTTCACGAGCTGGAAGATGGCGCCGGCGCTCGCGGCGGGCAATTGCGTCGTGATGAAGCCGGCCGAACTGACGCCGTTATCGAGTCTCGCCATCGCCGAGTTGATGGCCGAAGTCGGTTTTCCGGCGGGCGTCGTCAACGTGCTGCCGGGGCTCGGGCACGTCGCGGGGCAATATATCGCCGAGCATCAGGAGATCGGCAAGGTCGCGTTCACCGGATCGACGGCGGTGGGCCGCAAGATCGTGCAGGCATCGAGCGGCAATCTGAAGAAAGTGCAACTGGAACTGGGCGGCAAGGGCGCGAACGTCGTGTTCGGCGACGCGAATATCGATGCCGTCGTGCAAGGCTCCGCGTTCGGCATCTTCCATAACCAGGGACAGGCGTGCATCGCGGCGTCGCGATTGATCGTGCACGAGTCGATCGCCGATGACTTGCTGGAGCGCTTCACGTCGCTGGCGCGCTCGATCCGCATCGGCGATCCGCTGGATCCGTCGACGGAAATGGGGCCGCTCACATCGCAGATGCATCGCGACCGCGTGCTGTCGTATGTCGATGTCGCGCGCGAGCAGGGCGGGCGCGTGCTCGCGGGCGGCAAGGCGCCGGAGGCCGCGGCGCTCGCGAACGGCTGCTATGTCGAGCCGACCATCGTGGAGGCGAAGCCGACCGATCGCGTCGCGCAGGAAGAAGTTTTCGGCCCGTTCGTCGCCGTGAGCACGTTCAAGAGCGATGAAGAAGCGCTCGCAATCGCGAACGGCACCGAATACGGCCTCGGCGCGGGCCTCTGGACGCGCGAGCTGCAACGCGCGCATCTCTTCGCGCGCCAATTGAAGAGCGGCATGGTGTGGATCAACTGCTACAAACGCGTGAGTCCCGGATCGCCCTTCGGCGGCGTAGGCGCAAGCGGTTATGGCCGCGAGATGGGCTTCGAAGTGATGCGCGAATATACTCAGGCGAAGTCGGTGTGGGTGAATGTCGACGCCAATATTCCGCCTTACTATCCGCGCTGAGCGCATAGGGAATCATGCAATCGTTCATTTATCAGGGCATGCCGTCGCGCGTGGTGTTCGGCGCGGGGAGCATCGAGCATATCGAACGCGAGATCGAGCTGCTGGGTGCGCAGCGCGCGCTCATTCTCGCGACACCGCCGCAGCGCGACCAGGCCGAAGCGCTCGCCGAACGCATCGGGCCTCGCGCGGCCGGCGTGTTCGCGAAAGCGGTGATGCATGTGCCCGTCGAAACGGCGCGCGAGGCGCGCGAGTATGCACAGCGCATCGGCGCGGATTGCGCGATCGCCATCGGCGGCGGCTCGACGACGGGCCTCGGCAAGGCGATCGCGCTGACATCGTCGCTGCCGATACTCGCCGTGCCGACCACGTACGCGGGCTCCGAGATGACGCCCATCTACGGGCTCACGGAAGCGGGCCTCAAGAAGACCGGCCGCGACATGCGCGTGCTGCCGAAGACCGTGATCTACGATCCGCAACTCACCGTGTCGCTGCCCGCGTCGCTTTCGGTGACGAGCGGCATCAACGCCATCGCGCACGCGGCCGAAGGGCTGTACGCGCAGGACGCGAATCCCGTCGTGAGCCTGATGGCGGAAGAAGGCATCCGCGCGCTCGCACAGGGCATCGGCAAGGTCGTCGCGAAACCGGACGATCTCGATGCGCGCGGCGATTGCCTCTATGGTGCGTGGCTGTGCGGCACGGTGCTGGGAAGCGTCGGCATGTCGCTGCATCACAAGCTATGCCATACGCTCGGCGGCACATTCGATCTGCCGCACGCGCAGACGCATACCATCGTATTGCCGCATGCGCTCGCCTATAACCGCGATGCCGCGCCCGACGCGATGAAGCGCATCGCGCGCGCGCTCGGCACGGACGATGCCGCAAGGGGCGCATTCGAGCTTGCGCGTGCGAATGGCGCGCCGACGGCGCTGAAGGACATCGGCATGAAGGAAAGCGATATCGATATCGCGGTCGATGTCGCATTGAAGAGCCCGTACTGGAACCCGCGGCCGGTCGAACGCGCGCCGCTGCGTGCGTTGCTGGAAGCGGCCTACGAAGGACGACGACCATGAACGAGTCACTCACGCAAAACGTCACCGAAGCCTTCGGCCATTGCGCCGATGCCCGCACGAAGGAAATCGTCACGGCGCTCGTGCGCCATCTGCACGCGTTCGCGCGCGACGTGAACCTCACGCACGACGAATGGCGCCGCGGCATCGAGTTCCTCACGGCCACGGGCAAGAAGTGCGACGGCATCCGGCAGGAGTTCATTCTGCTGTCGGACACGCTGGGGCTTTCTATCGTGCTCGACGACATCAACCAGCATCATGATGACGGCGCGACCGAAAGCAGTCTGCTCGGCCCGTTCTATCGCGACGGCGTGAACGAGGCGGCCCTCGGCGCGAACATCGCGCAAAGCGATGGCGAGCCGGTGTACTTTCACGGCGTGGTGAGCGATGTGAGCGGAAAGCCCGTCGCCGATGCGCTGATCGAAGTCTGGCAAACCGCGCCGAACGGCATGTATGAAGGACAGGATCCGGATCAGCCCGAAGGCAACCTGCGCGGGCGTTTTCGCACGGATGCGGACGGCGCATACGCATTTCATTCGATCAAGCCGACGAGCTATCCGATTCCCACCGATGGCCCGGTCGGCCAGATGCTGCTCGCGACGGGCCGTCATCCGATGCGTCCCGCGCATATCCACTTTCGCATCGACGCGCCCGGCTACGAGCCCCTGACGACCGCACTATATTCGTCCGATGATCCTTACGTGAACTCCGATGCGGTGTTCGGCGTGAAGCCTTCGCTCGTCATCGAGTATGTGAGCAAGGACGGCGGCTACGACGCGGCGCGCGATTTCGTGCTGATCCCGCGGGAGCGCGCGTGAGCCATTCCACATCGAACGGCATCTGCGCGCTCCACGACGTGCCCGATGGCGGCGGCCTCGAAGCCGCGCCTTCGATTCTCGTGCTGCGCCGCGGCGGCGAAGCGTGGGCGTATCGCAACGTCTGCCCGCATTTCTCTATACCGCTCAACTACGAGCCGGATGCGTTCTGGACTTACGAAGGCGGACTGCTGATGTGCGCCCATCACAGCGCGATGTTTCGCTTCGAGGACGGCATGTGCGTCGATGGGCCGTGCCTCGGCGCGAGCCTCAGGCGGATTCCGATCCGCATCGAAAATGGCCGGGTGATGATCGAAGGCGCGGACATCACATAGGATTCGTCGCGACGAAGCTCTTGTATGCGGCGTAGGCGGGCTTTTGCGTCACGCCGTCGTTCTTCAGCAAACCGAACGCACCTTCTCCGCCCACTGGATCGTCGTAGAGCTCGTAGCTCTGGATCGATTCGATATCGTACGTCGATGCGAGCGCGACGAACTGCGCCATCATGCGATTGCCGACGAGATACGCCGCGATCTGCTGATCGGTGCCGTAGTTCGGGCGCACGCCGAACTCGTTGATCCAGATCGGCTTGCCGAGCGCGTTGAGCGCGGCGAGCACGTTATGACAGCCGGTGCCGCCGCACGCGTTGGTGATATCGCCCTGTTCGGAGTACCAGTGCCACGCGGTGATGTCCCAGTCGACGACCGGATGCCCGACGCTGCCGTCCGGCTCCATGCCGGCCGCGAGCATCTGCTGGAAGCCGTAGTGCAGCCAGGTGCCGCCGCCCATGATGATCTTGCCCGACGTATCCACCGACTTGATGCCCGCGATCATGCCGCGGATCACGCCACGCAGGATTCTGAACTTCACGAGATCGAATTGCTGCGGATAAACGCCATCGACATTGCCGACGAGAATCTCGGCTTCCATCTCGTTCGTGACCTCGTAGTACGGGTAACGGCGCGAGGTCGCCGTTTGCTGACCGAGCGCGAAGCCCGCGTTGTAGCCTTCGGTTTCGCTATTGAACGTATCGATGCCCATGAGCATCACCGGATACACGGTGACGCCGCCGGCCGCCATCAATTGGGCGATGCCCGCGAGCTTGTTCGCGGTGCCCTGGCTATACACCTCGTTGCGATACAGCTTCGCGCCGAGATCCTGCAATTGCGAAAGCTGCAGCGCGGGGCTGGAGAGATCGTAGGCGCCGCCCTCGTTGTTGTGGCCGTTCACGCCGTAGAAGGGCCGCGCGGACAAAGGCGGCGGCGTCGTCGCGTTGCCGGCGCCCGAGGCCGGATCGGGCGCGCTGACGACGGGCGACGACGCGCCGCTCGCCGGCACCGTGTTTTCGGCGACGGCGGGATTCGTCGCGGGCGCACCCACGGCGCTGCTCGCTGAAGAAGGACTTGTCGTGATCTTCGATGTCCCCGTGTCCGAGGCCGGAATATCCGTCGCCGGAACCGACACGGATGACGCGCCGCCACTACGCGAGGCGTTTGAGGACGCAGCGGTGTCGCCGCCGCCACCGCCGCCGCCGCCGCATGCGGCAAGCAGCACGCTTGCCGCGGCGGCGAGCGCAACGGCTTTGCATCGAATGAAACGGAAAGCCGGAATATTGGATTGAATTGAAATCGTCATGTCGATACGCACTACTAAATGGTCAATATCCATGTCCACGAAGTAGGCGCACGTTCCGCGAGTCGTCCGGACGAACGCGGACGGACCGGTGACGGACCTTCATCCCGCGTCGCGCGCAAGGATGGTGGAATGCTCGTCTATTGGCCCCGATGAACCGCCCGGAGATGGGCGCTGCCGGAGGCAGGGGGCGAAGAGGAGACCGCGTCGATGCCGGTCTCAATAGGGTTTACGGCGGGGATGGACGGTACTTGAACATTTTTCGCGTCGAGCAAACGTTACGACCGCGCAAGATCGGGAATTGTTACCCCGACAGCGGCCGATCCGGTTCGAGCGCAGCGCCGCCCAGAATCGAGGTGGCGTCGGCGCGCGCATTGTCGAGCTGCACGACGCTCGCCTGACGTGCAGCGAGCGCATCGCGGTTCGCGATCGCGGTGAAGATCGCCTTGTGCCGCGGCAGCGACAGCGCATGCGTGTTCGGATGACGGCTCGTCAGCTTGATCGATTCGCTGAGCGCGAGCGACAGCATGTTGCCGATATACGCGAGCATGTCGTTATGCGTCGCCGTCATGATCGCGTGATGAAACGCCAGATCCGGATCGAGCAGGTCGGCGGCGCTTTGCGCGCCTTCCATGCGCTCATACGCGGCGGCGATGCGCGCGATGTCCTCATCGGTGGCGGAGATGGCCGCGAGCGCGGCGGCGGCGGGTTCGATGATCTGGCGCACCGTCATCAGCGAGCGGAAGAACTCGCCTTCGGGAAGATGACTGATGGTCCACACGAGCACATCGGGGTCGAGCATGTGCCACTCGTCGCGCGCGCGCACGACGCTGCCCACGCGCGGCTTCGACACGACGAGCCCCTTCGCAACGAGCACGCGCGTCGCCTCGCGCAGCACCGGGCGGCTCACGCCGTAGTTCTCGCACAGCGTGGGCTCGGCCGGCAGACGCTCGCCGGGCCTGATGCGGCCGCTCACGATCTGCATACCGAGCTCCTGCACGATGCGCCCGTGCATGCTCTTGCGTTGCTTCGGGTTGCGGTAATCCATGATGCGGCGTGCGCGCCCTCTAGGTTGCAGTCGTCGCGCGCATCGCCCGATATTCCCGCCTCACGATATCCATCAGCTCCGCGACCGACGTATTCGCGCTGCGCTGCTCATAGGTCACGCGTCCGCGCTGCATCAACATGATGCGATCCGCGATGTCGAGCGTCTGCGCATAGTTGTGCATGATCATGATGATCGAGAGCCCGCCTTTCTCCTTCAGGCGCATCACGAGATCGATGATAAGCGCGGCCTCGCGCGCGCCCATCGCCGCGAGGGGTTCGTCGAGGAGCAGGATTCTCGCGTTCGAATGCACCGCCCGCGCAACGGCGATGGCCTGACGCTGACCGCCCGACAGCCGCTCGACGGGCAGATCGACGGAAGGCACATGCACGCCGATATCCTCGAGACACTGCGCCGCACGCTCGCGCATCTGCTTGTGATCGACGAGACGCAACAGGCGGGCGGGCCCGCGCCGCACGATCTCCCGATTGAGGAACATGTTGTGGTAGATCGACAGCGAATTCGCAAGCGCGAGATCCTGATACACGCATTCGATGCCGAGCGCGCGCGCATGATCGACGGACTTGAGCAGCGTCTCTTCGCCGTGCACATGCAACGTGCCGCTCGTCTGCTGATGAAAGCCCGTGAGAATCTTGACGAGCGTGGACTTGCCCGCGCCGTTGTCGCCGAGAATGCCGAGAATTTCGCCTTGGCCGAGCGTGAGCGAGACGCCGTCGAGCGCGGTGACCGCCCCGAAGCGCTTGACTAGGTTGTCGCCACGCAGCGCGAGATCGGCGGATGCGGCGGGAGCCGTTAGCGGTTCTGCCATCACCGTGCTCCCCTGCGGCGGATGCGCCCGACGTGGATGTTGAAGATCATCGCGGCGAGAATCGCGGCCCCGAGAATGATGTTGAACGTGAACGCGTTGATGCCGATGAGCGTGAAGCCGTCGCTCAGAATGCCGAGCACCGCCGCGCCGAGCAGGCCGCCTACGATCGTGCCCGAGCCGCCCGTCAACGGCGTGCCGCCGATCACGGCGGCGGCGACCGCGAGGAACATGATCTGGTTGCCGCCCGCTTGCGGATCGATCGACGTGATGCGGAAGCTCTCGAGGATGCCCGTGAAGCCCGCGAGCACTGCGGCGATCACGAAATTGCCGAGCCGCAGCCGGTTCACGCGGATGCCCGCCTCGCTCGCGCCGAGCGCGTTCGCACCCGCCGCCTGCGTGTGCAGACCCCAGCGCGTATGCCGCAACAGCACATGCATGACGAACGCGATCGCCACGGTCCAGATGATCTCGCTGTAGCCCCACGCGCCCATCACGGCGGCGAACTCGGGCGAGCCGGGCGTCGCGGCGGGCGTGCCGCGCGACACGGTCAGCGTGATGCCGTTGATGAGAAAGAGCGTGCCGAGCGTCGTCACGAAGGAAGGCAGGCGTAGATAGACCGTCACCGCGCCGTTGATAAAGCCGATGATCGCCGCCGCGATAAGCCCGGCAATGACCGCGAGCCACATCGGCGCGCCCGCATCGTTGGCGAACACCATCATGAACGGCGCGAACGCGAACACCATGCCCGCTGACAAGTCGATGTCGCCGCCGATCATCAGCATGATTTCGCCGAACGCGATGATCGCGACCGGCGCAACGTACTGCGAAAGATTGACGAGGCTCGCGTTGCTCAGCAGGAAGTCGTGATTGACGAACTGGAAATACGCCGCGAGCAGCAAGGCGACCAACAGGATGCGCAATTCGGGCGCCCAATGAGACGCCCACGCGCCGCGCGGACTGCCGGTCTGCGCGGGCGTGGTTGCTTTACGAGGTTCGTTGACCGTGTTCATCAGGACTTGATCGCGCCTTTCATGGGCACGATTTGCGGCTTGGTGGTCTTGCCTTCGTAACGCGTCGAGGTGTTGAGATAAGGCTCGACCGTATCCTTCGTCACGAACTTGAGACCCGTGTTGATGTTCGCCGGCCCGACGAGCCCGCCCGATGCGAGGAACACGAACGCTTCCATCACCGTGTAGAAGCCCTGCACGTAAGGCTGCTGGTCGATGGTGAAATCGAGGAAGCCTTCGTGAATGAGCTGAATGGTCTGCGGCAGCAGATCGAAGCCGCCGCCGTGCACGCCCTTCGACGGCAGATTCGACTCCTTCATCACCTGCGCGACGCCTTGCGTGCTGCCTGCATCGACGGCGAACATGCCTTTCAAATCCTGGTGGCCGAGATAGAACGACTTGATCTTCGAAAGTTCTTCGTTGACGGTTGCTCCAGTCGCGACGGTCTGAATGTCGATCTTCTTGCCGGACTTCTTGATCGCATCGCTTGCGCCGTCGAGACGAGGCTGGATGTTCAACTGTCCCGGCGTCGCAATGAAGAGCGCGACCAGGCCGCTGTCGATCAGGCTCGCGATGCGCTCGCCCATCTGATAGCCCGACAGATACAGATCCTGGCCGATATACGCGAGCCGCGGATTGGTCTTGCCGCGCGGCGCGTCGGCGTTGTAAGCGAACACGGGAATGCCCGCATCGAGCGCGGCCTGGATGGGCTTGTCGAATGCGTTCGGATCGACGATAGGCACGGCGATCGCATCGGCTTTCGCGGCGATCGCGGAGTTCACCGCGCGCACCATTTCGCCCGCATCGGACGTGGCCGAGCCGGTCCACTGATAGTCCATGCCGAACATGGCGCACGCATCCTGAATGCCGTACTGCGTGGGCACGAAGAAGGGATTCGTCGTCACGTGATTGACGAACACGATCTTCCATTTCTTGTGCTGCGGGAACGCCGCTTCGGCCGCCTGCGCGGTCGAGATCAGCCCGCCGCCGCCGGTCACGCCGCCCAGGAGCGACAGCGCCGCGCCGAGTCCCGCGCCCTGCATGATGCCGCGCCTGCCCGCACTGATGAGGCGGCTGTCTTTTGCGTCGTCATCCCGATCTTGCGCCATGTTTTCCTCCGGTCTCTTCTTCGTTGGTCGATGGGTCGACTCATCGTCGATCACGTTCAGATACTGGGTTTCACGGCATGCCGTCCGCACGCCGCTTTCATCAATGAAAGACGGCAGCGTTGCGGATGACGATGCGAGCAGTGTGCGAGAGGGCGATTCGAAAGCGCGGCGTGTTTGAACTAGTAATTGGGATCTGCGAAGCCCGCGCGCCGACTTCAATAGACAAACTATATGCAGAGTGTTTTGACGTTTCGATTAGCGTTTTCCCGGTGCGTGTCCTGCATATAGTCATGCTATTTATAGGACTTTCTCGCAGAGTGAGCAAAACCATGAGCGCCCCCCCAAAAACCAAGCTCCGTTCGGCCGCATGGTTCGGCACCGCCGACAAGAACGGTTTCATGTACCGGAGCTGGATGAAAAACCAGGGCATTCCGGATCACGAGTTCGCGGGCAAGCCGATCATCGGCATATGTAATACGTGGTCCGAACTAACGCCGTGCAATTCGCACTTTCGCAAGCTCGCCGAACACGTGAAACGCGGGGTGTATGAAGCGGGAGGATTTCCCGTTGAGTTTCCGGTGTTCTCGAACGGCGAATCGAACCTGCGGCCCACCGCGATGTTCACGCGCAATCTCGCGAGCATGGACGTCGAGGAAGCCATACGCGGCAATCCCGTCGATGCGGTCGTGCTGCTCGTCGGTTGCGACAAGACGACGCCCGCCCTGCTGATGGGCGCGGCGAGCTGCGACGTGCCCGCGATCGTCGTCTCCGGCGGCCCGATGTTGAACGGCAAGCACCACGGCCGCGACATCGGCTCGGGAACCGTCGTCTGGCAACTGAGCGAGCAGGTGAAGGCGGGAAAGATCTCGATACACGAGTTCATGTCGGCGGAAGCGGGCATGTCGCGCTCGACGGGCACCTGCAACACGATGGGCACCGCATCGACGATGGCCTGCATGGCCGAAGCGCTCGGCGTCACGCTGCCGCACAATGCGGCGATTCCGGCCGTCGATTCGCGGCGCTATGTGCTCGCGCATCTGTCGGGCATGCGTATTGTCGAGATGGCGCTGGAAGACTTGCGCCTCTCGAAGCTGCTCACGCGCGAGGCGTTCGAGAATGCGATCCGCGCGAACGCGGCGATCGGCGGCTCGACCAATGCGGCGATCCATCTGAAGGCGATCGCGGGACGCATCGGCGTGAAGCTCGAACTCGACGACTGGACCCGCATCGGACGCGGCACGCCGACGCTCGTCGACTTGCAGCCCTCGGGGCGCTTCCTGATGGAAGAGTTTTACTATGCGGGCGGTTTGCCCGCGGTGTTGAGGCGTCTCGGCGAAGCGAACCTGATCCCGCATCCGGATGCGCTCACGGCCAACGGCCACACGCTGTGGGAGAACGTGCAAGAAGCGCCGATCTATAACGACGAAGTGATCCGTCCGATTGCGAAGCCGCTCGTCGCCGATGGCGGATTGTGCATACTGCGCGGCAATCTCGCGCCGAACGGCGCGGTGCTGAAGCCATCGGCGGCGACGCCCGCGCTTCTCACGCATCGCGGCCGCGCGGTCGTCTTCGAGAACTTCGACGACTACAAGCAGCGCATTGCCGATCCCGATCTCGACGTCACGGCGGACTCCGTGCTCGTGATGAAGAACTGCGGGCCGAAGGGCTATCCGGGCATGGCCGAGGTCGGCAACATGGGCTTGCCGCCGAAGCTGCTCGCGCAAGGCGTGACGGACATGGTGCGCGTATCGGATGCGCGCATGAGCGGCACGGCGTACGGCACGGTGGTGCTCCACGTCGCGCCCGAGGCGCGCGCGGGCGGGCCGCTTGCGATCGTGCGCGACGGCGACTGGATCGAGCTCGATTGCGAGAAGGGCGTACTGCGCATCGATATCGACGACGACGAAATCCGCTCGCGCCTCGAAGCATGGCAAGCGGCGAAGAGCGAGATTCCCGAGGATCGCACGGGCTATCGCAAGCTATATGTGGAGCATGTGCTGCAAGCCGATGAAGGTTGCGACTTCGATTTCCTCGTCGGCTGCCGCGGCGCGGAGGTGCCGAAGCATTCGCACTGAAGGCGTCACCTGCGCGGGCTCCACGTTGCGATCGCAACGCCGAGCACCGCGACGCCCATCGCCCACCATGCGGCCCCCGGCAACACTTCGCCGAGGAAGAAGTAGGACAGCACCGCGGCCGCGGGCGGAATGAAGAAGAACAGCGACGCGACTTGCGAGACCTTGCCCGCGCGTGTCATCGCGAGCAGCAGCGTGATCGCGATCAGCGAATTGCCGATCACGAGATAGGCGAGCGTGGCGATTAACGTGGGTGTCCATTGCACTTGCGTGTGCTCGAAGGCGAGCGCCATCGGCGCGCAAAAGACGAAGCCGACGCTGTATTGAATGAGGTTCGACGTGATCGGATCCTGCGCCGTGCCGAGCCGCTTCTCGTAGAGCATCGCGCCCGTGATGCCGATGAGCGCGCCGATCGCGAGCAGCACCGGTCCGAGCGAACCGGCATGCAGCGGCCCGCGCGCGGCGATCACGCCCGCCGCGCCCGCGAGCCCGAGCAGCAAGCCGATCCAGCGCCGAACGCCGATCCGCTCGCCGACGAACTTCGGCGCGAGCACGCCGACGAGAATCGGCTGCAAGGACACGATCAACGCGAGCACCGAGGTCGCGATGCCCGCCGTCATCGACAGATAACTGAGCCCGAAGTACATGACCTGCACGAGAAAGCCGACGACGCCGAGATGCAGCCACGCGCGGGCATTGCGCGGCCATTGCGGACGCCGCACCGCGCACACGGCGAGCAGCACGCCGACGCTCAACGCAAAGCGTATCGATAAAAACGTCAGCGGCGACGCATAGTGCAGGCCGGTCTTCGCGATCGGAAATCCGGCGGACCAGAGCAGCAGAAAGAGAATGGGTCCGCCGATCGTGAGCCAGCGGCGCTCGGTTTGCGTGCGGCTGTCTTCGTTGCGGTCGATGCGCGGCGCTTGCGCCATGTTCACGTCCTTGTGCTCGTTTCTCGTGTGCAGCGGAAGTACCGATTGTAGTGTGGAGACGACGGCGGCGAAGTGTGAGACATTCTCTGCTTCCATCTTCATCGAACGCTGAAGCATGAACGACAACACCAACGCGGCGCCCGACAGCACCGCCGCACGCGTCGCGATGTGGCGCGCGTTGCACGCCGAAGCCGATGCTCCGCCGCATGTGCTGGAAGACAAGATCGGCCTTGCATTGCTCGCGCCCGCTGCGAACTGGCGCGAACGCGGCGACATGAACCCGCAGTTCACGCGGCCTTTCCGTGCGTCGATCGTTGCGCGTGCGCGCTTCATCGAAGATCTCGTCGTGCAAGAGGTCGATCGCGGCGTGACGCAGTATGTCATCCTCGGTGCGGGTCTCGACAGCTTCGCGCAGCGCAGGCCGGAGATCGCGGCGCGGCTGCACATTTTCGAAGTCGATCCGCCGGGGCCGCAGGCGTGGAAGCGCCGGCGTCTGATCGAACTCGGTTATGGCGTGTCCGAGCGGCTGCATTTCGTGCCGGTGGATTTCGAAGAGGGAGAATCGTGGCGCGAGAAGCTCGTGAAGAATGGTTTCGACCAAAGCAGGCCCGCTATCGTCGTGTCGACGGGCGTCAGCATGTATCTCACGAAGGAAGCGAACGCGGCCACATTGCGCGAAGTCGCGGGCTTTGCATCGGGCTCGACCTTCGCGATGACCTTCCTGCTGCCGCTCGAACTCGCGGACCCCGACGTGCGTCCGGGCCTGGAAATGGCTGAGAAGGGCGCGCGTGCGAGCGGCACGCCGTTCATCAGCTTCTTCATGCCGGCGGACATTCATGCGATGGCGCGCGATGCGGGCTTCAGGGACGCGCGGCACGTATCCGCCGCGGATCTGACCCGGCGATACTTCTCGAACCGGACCGATGGCCTGCGTCCGCCGAACAATGCCGAAGAACTGCTGATCGCCAATACATAGATTTGCCATGCCCAGGATCGACCTTGCAGCGCGCGGGCGATTGTGCGGCGTTTCCGAAGGGAACAGGGAACGGTCATCACATGGTCAATCGCGATTCGACGAACCTCCAGGTTTGCAAACACAACGACAAGTGACAATCACCACGCCTTCCGACCGCGCATCCCTCTTGCGCGAACTGGACAACACACCGCTCTTCGATGTCGTCGTGATCGGCGGCGGCGCGAGCGGCCTCGGCACGGCCGTCGACGCGGCGTCGCGCGGTTATCGGACCTTGCTGCTCGAAGCGCGCGATTTTGCCAAAGGCACGTCGAGCAAGGCCACGAAGCTCGTTCACGGCGGCGTGCGTTATCTCGCGCAAGGCAACATTCCGCTCGTTCGCGAGGCGTTGCGCGAGCGCGGCCTGCTCGCGCGCAACGCGCCGCATCTCGTGCATGCCCTCGGCTTCGTCGTTCCGGCGTATCGCTTCGGAGACAAGCTGATCTACGGCGCGGGACTGAAAATGTACGACTGGCTCGCGGGCGCGTCCAACCTCGGCGCGAGCCGCAGCCTCAGCCTCGCGCAAACGCGCGCGAGATCGCCGATGCTCGCCGACAGCCTCGACGGTCACGCGCTGCGCGGCGGCACGCTATACCATGACGGCCAGTTCGACGACGCGCGGCTCGCCATCGCGCTGATGCGCACGCTGTTCGATCTCGGCGGGCTCGCGCTGAACAATGCCGCCGTGCGCGGCGTCGGCTTCGATCGCGCGGCGGGGCATCATCGGCTATCGGTGACGGACGTCGAAACGGGAGATAGCCTCACCGTCGGCGCGCGCTGCCTCGTCAACGCGACGGGCGTCTGGGTCGATTCGATCCGCGCGATGGCCGAACCGGGCGCGCGCCCGATCGTGGCGCCGAGCCAGGGCGTTCATCTGACGTTGCCGGGCCGCTTCCTGCACAGCAACGACGCGATCCTCGTGCCGAAGACGAAAGACGGCCGCGTGCTTTTTCTGGTGCCGTGGCACGGCCACACGATCGTCGGCACGACCGATACGCCGCGTCAGGACTTGCCGCTCGACCCCCGCGCAAGCGACGAGGACATCGACTTCATTCTCGCGACGGCGTCGGATTACCTGTCCGTCAAGCCCACGCGCGACGACGTTCTAAGCGTCTGGGCGGGGCTTCGTCCGCTCGTGAAGGCCGGCGCCCAGGCGTCGACGGCGGCGCTCTCGCGCGAACATACGATCGAGATGAACGCGACGGGCATGATCACCGTGACGGGCGGCAAGTGGACGACGTATCGGCTGATGGCGCAGCAGGTCATCGATCTCGCGGCCGCGAAGGGCCTGTTGCCGGCTGCGCCCTGCCGGACGGCGTCGCTGCCGCTGCATGGCGCGACAGCGGAGCAGCGCGGCCAGTACGGCTCCGATGCCGCCGTGATCGACCGTCTGCCCGGCGCGCAGAACGTGCTGGTGAAGGCGAGCGGGCTGACCGAGGCGCAGACGCGTTTCGCGGTTCGGGCGGAACTCGCCCGATGTGTCGAGGATGTGCTGGCGCGCCGCAATCGCGCGCTGTTTCTCGATGCCGCCGCTGCCCGCGACGCCGCGCCGGACGTCGCCCGCATCATCGCGGAAGAGCTTGGGCGAAGCGCGCAGTGGCGATCCGAAGAGGTCACGCGTTTCGACGCCTTCGCGCGAACCTGGATGCTGTCGTAGCGGCTCGTTTCCTGAACGAGGCGCGCCCGTCCGCCTCGGGGAAACGCCTAATGCCCGATTTAACCCGCCATTACCCTCTGCGCGCGCCGCTTCCTAAACTTGTCTCACAAGGAGGAGGCGCCCATGTCGAAACTCATTCACACGATGATTCGCGTGCGGGATCTGGAACGCTCGCTCGATTTCTATCAGAAGGCTTTCAATCTCGACGTCGCGCATCGGCTGGATTTTCCGGACTTCACGCTCGCCTATCTGCGCAACGATGAAACGCACGCCGAACTCGAACTCACCTGGAACAAGGGGCGCGCCGAGCCTTATACGCATGGCGACGGCTACGGCCATGTCGCGGTGAGCGTGCCGGACGTGAAGGCCGAGCGCGAGCGTCTCATCGCCCTGGGCCTCGCGCCCAACGACGTGCGCGAGTTCAGGAACGACGACGGCTCGCTGATCGCGCGTTATTTCTTCATTCAGGATCCGGACGGCTACAAGATCGAAGTGCTCGAACGTCACGGACATTACGAGTAGTCACGGCGGCACCGCGGGAGCACATACATAAGTTGTTGCAGCACCCCACAAGGAGAGAGACATGCGAGACACGATCATCCCGATCGTCGCGCAGCGGCGCGCGCACGACGGTGGACATCATCACGAACATGATGGAATCGCCGCCGCCCCCCCGACGATCGCGCTGACACGGCGCGAATTCCTGCGCGGCACCGGCGTGCTGGTCGGCACGATCGCCGCGACGTCGATTTTCGCGAGTCTTGCGCCGAGCCGCGTCTGGGCGCTCGAAATGCAGGGGCTCGACACGCATCAAGGCGAGGTGCTCTTGCAGGTGACGCGGCAGATCTATCCGCACGCAACGCTCGATGACGCCGTCTATGCGCTCGTCGTCAAGGATCTCGATGCCAAGGCGAAAGCCGATCCCGCAGTGCGTCAACAACTCGCCGACGGCGTCGCTCAACTGGATGCGAAAGCCCGCTCCGACTGGACGAAGCGCGGCGCGAACGACAAGGCGCAGGACGTCGCCGCGCTCGCGGGCACGCCGTTCTTCAACACGGTGCGCAGCACCGCCGTGGTTTCCCTGTACAGCAATCCGATGGCGTACGAGCACTTCGGCTACGGCGCGTCGAAAGGCGATGGCGGCTATCTGCATCAGGGCTTCAACAGCCTGTCGTGGCTGCCCGATCCACCTGCCGGCGCGAGCGGGCCCATCCCGACGGACAGTTGAAGAGCGCGCCCATCAAGCAACGAGCGGAGACCGACATGGATCAGGGTAACAAGGTGCAGTTCAAGCACAGCGACGGCAATGTGGTCGTCGTCATCGGATCGGGTGCGGGCGGCGGCACGCTCGCCAACGAACTCGCGCAGAAGGGCATCGACGTGGTGGTGCTCGAAGCGGGCAAGTCGCATACGCAAGGCGATTTCTCAACGTCCGAGTGGGACGCCTTCAAGATGCTCTCGTGGCTCGACATGCGCACGACGTCCGGATCGTGGCGCCTTGCGCAGGACTTTCCGAATCTGCCGGCGTGGGTCTGCAAGACGGTCGGCGGCACGACCACGCACTGGGCGGGCGCGAGTCTGCGTATCCAGCCGCATGAATTCAAGGCTAAGACCACTTACGGCGACGTGCAGGGCGCCACGCTGCTCGACTGGCCGATCACGCGTGAGGAGCTCGACCCTTACTACGACCGCGCCGAAAAGAAAATGGGCGTGACACGCACGAACGGCCTGCCGGGTCTGCCGGGAAACAACAACTTCAAGGTGATGTCGGCGGGTGCGACGAAGGTCGGCTACAAGGAGTGCAACACCGGCCATATGGCGATCAACAGCACGGTGCGCGACAATCGCACGCATTGTTTCCAGCGCGGCTTCTGCTTTCAGGGCTGCCGCATGGGCGCGAAGTGGTCGACGCTCTATACCGAACTGCCGCGCGCTCAGGCCACGGGTCACATGGAGTTGCGCACGCAGGCGCACGTCGTGAAGATCGAGCACGATGCGCGCGGCAAGGTGACGGGCGTCGTCTACTACGATGCGAACGGCAAGCTGCAGCGGCAGCGGGCGCGCGTCGTCGCGGTGGCGGGCAATGCGATCGAGACGCCGCGCCTGCTGCTCAATTCGCAGTCGAGCAAATTCCCCGATGGCCTCGCGAACGGCTCCGGGCAGGTGGGCCGCAACTACATGCGGCACACCACCGGCTCGGTCTACGGCGTGTTCGAGGACAAGGTCGAGATGTACAAGGGCACGACGATGGCGGGGATCATCGAGGACGAAGCGGTGTTCGATCCGAAGCGCGGCTTCGCGGGCGGCTATCACATGGAGACGGTTTCGCTCGGGCTGCCGTTCTACGCGGCGTTTCTCGATCCGGGCGCGTGGGGCCCGAACTTCACGGCGGCGCTGGACCAGTACCAGTACACGGCGGGCATGTGGATCGTCGGCGAGGACATGCCGCGCGAATCGAACCGCATCACGCTCAACAGCGACGTGAAGGATCAGTACGGTCTGCCGGTGCCGAACGTCCACTTCGACGATCATCCGAACGACGAAGCGATGCGCGAGCACGCGTACAAGCAGGGCAGCGCGGTGTACGAAGCGGCGGGCGCGAAGGCGACGTATCTCGTGCCGCCGTATCCGTCGACGCACAATCTCGGCACCGCGCGCATGAGCGCGAAAGCCGACGACGGTGTCTGCAATCCGCACGGCCAGACGCACGAAGTGGCGAACCTGTTCATCTCCGATGGCAGCCAGTTCACGACGGGCGCGGCGGAAAACCCGACGCTCACGATCGTCACGCTGGCGATTCGCCAGGCGGATTACATCGCCGGGCAGATGAAGCAGCGCAGGGTTTGACGCGATTGCCGCTCGACACGTAGCGGAGTAGCTTTTTCAGTTGGCCGTCGTGCGCGAGCGCGGCGGCCTGTTTTACGGAGGCTTTCGTCATGTGTGGGGTGTACATCAACGCCGATCCGATCCTCTATGAATCGCGCACGCGTTCGCTGCGCATTCATGGCGTGATCACCACGGTCCGGCTCGAAAATCTCTTCTGGGACGTGCTGCAGGAAATCGCCGGGCGCGAGAATCTGACGACGAGCCAGTTCGCCGTCAAACTCTACGACGAACTGATCGCGTTGCGCGGCGAGGTACCGACCAACTTCGCGTCGTTCCTGCGCGTGTGTTGTCTGCGCTATCTGTCGATGCGCGAGGCGAAACAGAATGCGGAAAGCGAGGCGGCGGGGGCGGTCGCGTTGCGGGTTCTCAAGGCCGGGTAGTCTCGGCGCAATGTTCGATGGCGGCGCGACGCAGGGTTGCTTGCGGATTCTCTGCGAGAGCGTTCTTTATCGGCCGTAGTGTGTGCCGCATCATCGCATTTTCAATGCGCTTGCCCCGCTTCCTCATGCAGTCGCTTGCGTAGACGCGCTTTCGCGGCGCGTGGGCATTGCGCATGCCGCCAGTGCGCATTCGACGCCTGAGCCCAAGCATCTTCTCCGACCCGTCCTCACCCGACACATGCGCCGCGGTCGCCGGCCCATCGGCAGAGCCAGCCGTATCCGCATCCCGTATCGAGCCCATGATTTGAACGATTCGAGCGCCCGTAGCCCGAGAAGAACTCGGCATCGCGGTAGATGTTCTGCGTCATGCGAACAACGTCGGATAAACGGGGTATCTGCGATTTTTGCGCGTTGCTGGCACGATTCCCCTCACGCTGCTAGATTACCGTGCAACAGAATCGTTGATCGAGAGACTACGATGACTGATAGACCCGCTGCCCCGCGTTCGCCCCTTCCCGCGCTGCTGCTCATCGCGGCCATCGCCGTCGTGCTGGTCGCGGCCTTCGCCTACACGGGCGGTTGGCTCACGCCGCATCGCCTCACGCCGGCGAAGATCGTCGGCAGCCTGGCGCCGCCTGGCGGCGCGGTGCCCGGGTTCCGGCGCAATCATGCGAAGGGGATCTGCTTCACCGGTGACTTCGAATCCAACGGTTCGGGCGCCGCGCTCTCCAAAGCCAAAATGTTCATGCCGGGCACGTATCCCGTCACGGGCCGGTTCAATCTCGCGACGCCAGACCCGCAGGCATCCGACGCGATGGCCCGCGTGCGCGGCCTGAGCCTGCGCATCGTGATGCCCGATGCAAGCGAGTGGCGCTCCGCGATGATCGATGCCCCGATCTTCCCCGTCGCGACCCCGCAGGCCTTCTACGACCTGCAACGCGCGCTCGCGAACAAGAACGATCCCGAGTCGATGCAGAAGTTCGCCGCCGCGCATCCGGAAATCGGCGCGTTCGGCGCATGGGCGGGCAGCGCGCCGTGGACGGCCTCGTATGCGGACGAGCGCTACAACAGCCTGAACAGCTTCATCTTCACGAACGCGGACGGGCAGAATCAGGCGGTGCGCTGGTCCTTCATTCCCGCGGCGAAGCCCGAGAACCTCACGCCGGACGAGCTGAAGCAGAAGGGCGCGAATTTCCTCGATGCCGAAATCAAGCAGCGCGTGCAGAGCGCACCGCAACGCTGGGCGATGGTCGTCACCGTCGCGAATCCCGGCGATCCGACCGCCGACCCGAGCAAGGCCTGGCCGGAAGACCGGCACACGGTGGAAGTGGGCACGCTCGTCGTCAAGGCGATCGAACCCGAGCCCGACGGTCCGTGCCGCGATCTCAACTTCGACCCGACCGTGCTGCCATCCGGCATGCGCGTGTCCGACGATCCATTCCCCGCCGCGCGGTCGGCCGCCTACTCCGTCTCGTTCAATCGACGCACCGCCGAGGACAAGTACTACCCGCACACGCCCGCGCAAGGAGCCAAGCCATGAACGCGATCAACGAGCGGTTCTCGCCGCTGCAACGCGCCCTGCACTGGATCATGGCGATATGCATTCTCGCGATGCTGTTCATCGGCGTCGGCATGGTGTCGACGGTGAGGCCGGACTATCTGACGCTCGTGTCCATCCACAAGCCGCTCGGCATCGCGATTCTCGTGCTCGCGTTGATTCGTCTCGCGGTAAGGCTCGCGCGCGGTGCGCCGCCGCTGCCCGCGAACATGCCCGAGCCGATGAAGCTCGCAGCGCATCTATCGCACTATGCGTTCTATGCGTTGATGATCGCGTTGCCGCTGCTCGGCTATGGGATGCTGTCCGCGGCGGATTATCCCGTCGTGATAGGCGGCCTTCACTTACCGTCGCTCCTGCCTCATAGCAATTCGTTGCATACGCTGCTCTGGAACGCGCATCGCTTTCTCGCGTTGTGTTTCTTCGCGTTGATCGTCGTGCATCTCGCGGCTGCGCTGTTTCATGCGCTCGTGCGGCGCGACGGCGTGTTCCATGCAATGGCGCCGTGGAAATAGGCGTGCACGCTCAAGGACGCCGCTGCTGCACGACCTGAGCCAGCACGCGCACACCCGGTTCGATCAGCTCGGCGCGGATCGCTGAAAAGCCCATGCGGAAGCATCGCTGACCATCGGCGGGATCGGCGAAGAACACGCTGCCCGGTTCGATCAGCACGCCGAGCGCTTGCGCATCTCTTGCGAGGCGTGTCGCGTCGAGCCACGGCGGACCTTCGACCCAGCACGATGCGCCGCCCGTCACCTTCGACGCACGCAACTCCGGCAGATGCGTGGCGAGCGCGTCCATCAGCACTTCGGCGCGCTCCTTGTAGACGCGCCCGAGCTTGCGCAAGAGCGTGTCGTGATGACCGAGTGCGAGAAAGGTCGCAAAGGCGCGCTGAATGTACGCGGCCGGATGCCGGATCATCAATCGACGCAGCGCGCGCAATTCGCGTATCAATGTGCGCGGCGCGACGATATACCCGAGCCGCAAGCCCGGCGCGAGCGTCTTCGAAAGCGAGCCGATATACACGACACGCTCCGCCGTATCGAGGCTCTTCAACGCCGGATGGGGCGTGCCGGAAAACGTGTTCTCGCTCTCGTAGTCGTCCTCGATGACGATGAAGTCATGCTTCACCGACAGATCGAGCAATCTGCGCCGCCGCTCGATCGGCATCGTCACGGTCGTCGGGCATTGATGACTCGGCGTGACGTACACGTAATCGCATTGGGCGATCACGCTTTCATCGTCGATGACCGCGCCGCTTTCATCGACCTCTAGCGGAACGATCTCTGCGTTGTGATGCTGAAAGATATTGCGCGCATCGGGATAGCCGGGGTTCTCCATGCCGACCTTCACCTGCGTGCCGCACAGGAGATCGCCCATCAGATAGAGCGCCTGCTGGCAGCCGTTCGTGACGACGATCTCGTCGGGCATCGCGAACACACCGCGACGCGGCAGCACGCGCGTTCGTATCTGTTCGACGAGCGTCTCGTCGTCGCGTTCGATCAGATCGGGCGCCCAGTTGCGGATTTCCATCACCGAAAGTCCGTGCATGCAGCTCTCGCGCCAGTCGCTCGTCGGGAACAGCTCGGTATCGAATTGCCCGTAAATGAAGGGATATTCGTAACTCTGCCAGTTCGACGGCTTGACGATATTGCGCTGATGCGAAGGCGCATGTCTGATGCGCGCGCTCCAGTCGGGATGACCTTGCTGCGTCTCGATGCTCGTCGTGTCGGCGACGCCCGTCGCGGTGAAGCCGCGTTGCAGTTCCTCTGTTGCGGGATTCACGAAATGGCCGCTGCGTTCGCGCGACACGAGATAGCCTTCTTCGACCAGTTGCTGATATGCGAGCACCACAGTATTGCGCGATACGTTGAGCTGATCGGCGAGCTCGCGGCTCGAAGGCAAGGCGGAATCGGGCGCGATATGACCGCTCAGGATCGCGTTGACGATCATCTGGCGGATCTGGTTCTGCAAGCTCATCCCCGAGACCCGCGAGCGCTGGAAGAGCTGCGCCCAGAGCGTGGCGGTTGGGCGGGTCGGCATGCATGTCTCCTGCGAAATGTTCGGGTGATTGATAGATATTACGTGCGCCTTGCACCGCGTGCCAGTGCAACAAAAAGCCGCCGCGCCGACCTTCGGCACAGCGGCTGTCGATGTCCACGCGACGACGATCAACCCATGGAAAACGCCGTCTGCCGCCGCTGCCGCCGCCCGACCCACGCCGCCGACAGCGCGCTGATGACCCCCGCGGCGAGGCAATATCCCGCGATCATCCAGGGATCGCCGCCGTTGCGCTGCAAGAGCCATGTCGCGACGATCGGGCTGATGCCGCTCGCGAAGATGCCCGAGAACTGATACACGAACGATATGCCCGAATAGCGCACCTTCGCATCGAAGAGCTCGGAAAAGAGCGCGGCTTCCGGGCCATAAATAGACGCATACACCACGCCCAGCGGAATCACGACAGCGAGCCACGCGAGCATCGTATTGCCGCCGCTGTTCTTCATCAGCCAGAAGCCGAAGAACGCGGACAGTCCCGTCGCGAGCGATCCCCAGAAGTAGATGCGCGCGCGTCCGATGCGATCCGACAGCCGCCCGAAGAACGGAATCGTGAAGATCATCACGAACGCGGCGACCATCACGCCGAGCAGCGCATCGGTGCGTTGCAGATGCAGCGTCCCCGTGAGATATGAAATCGAGAACACGCCGAACACGTTGAAGAACACGCCGTCGATGAAGCGCGCGCCCATGCCGGCGATCGTGTTGCCGGGATACTTCGAGATCACGTCGACGATCGGCATGCGCGCTTCGCTGCCCGTCTTCTGGATGCGTGCGAATTCCGGCGTTTCCATCACGTTAAGGCGGATGTACATGCCGATGAGCACGAGCGCGAACGACAGGAAGAACGCCACGCGCCAGCCCCAAGCGAGGAACTGCGCATCGGTCAGCGTGAGCGAGAGGCCCGCGACGACACCCGACGAAAGACACAGTCCGAGCGCAAGACCGATCTGCGGAATGCTCGCGTAAAAGCCGCGCTTGTTCGCGGGCGCGTATTCGAACGCCATCAGCACTGCGCCGCCCCATTCGCCGCCCAGACCGATGCCTTGCAGCACGCGCAGCAGCAGCAACAGCGAGGGCGCCCAGATGCCGATCTGCGCATACGTCGGCACCATGCCGATCAACACTGTCGCGACGCCCATGATCGTCAGGGTCATCACGAGCATGCTCTTTCTGCCGACGCGATCGCCGAAATGGCCGAAGATCACGCCGCCCAATGGCCGGCTCAGAAAGCCGACGGCGAAGGTGCCGTAGGCGAGCATCGTCGAGATGAGCGGGTCGCCGCTCGGGAAATACAGCTTGTTGAAGACGATGCCGGCGACCACGCCGTATAGAAAAAAGTCGTACCACTCGATCGTCGCGCCAATCAGACTGGCGACGACGACTTTGCGCATCTGCTTGCCATCGGTTCGGGGCGTTGCGTTCATGGTTGTCTCCGTGATGTGTGTGCGAGACTTGTGCTCAGTCTCTCTGGCCTGCGTGGGCCGTGGGCTTCTTCACAACGACTTCAGGTGCGTCTTCCACGTGCGTGACCTGTTGATAGCGCCGGTCCTCGAGAATCATGTCGGCGGCTTTCTCCGCGATCATGATGACGGGCGCGTTCGTGTTGCCCGATACGAGTTCCGGCATGATCGACGCATCGACCACGCGCAGGCGTCCGATGCCGCGCAGCTTGAGGCGTTCGTCGACGACCGCGAGCGCGTCGCTGCCCATCTTGCAAGTGCCTGCCGGGTGATAGATCGACTGACTGAACTTGCGCGCGACTTCGAGCAGTTCGGCATCGGACCGATACTGCGGACCGGGAATGAACTCCGACACGATATGCTTTGCGAGCGACGGCGCGGCGGCGATGCGGCGCGCCACCTTGATACCGCCGATCACGACGGGATGATCGCGTTCGTCGGAGAGATAGTTGGCGTGAATCGCCGGGTAGCGCAGCGGATCGTTCGAGCGGATTTCGACACTGCCGCGGCTGTACGGCCGCAACTGACACACCGACGACGTGAACGCCGAGAACGGATGCGCGCCCTGACCGGGCTTGTCGGCGGAAAGCGGTTGCATGTGAAACTGGATGTCGGGACGCGCGAGCTCAGGCGAGGAGCGCGTGAAGATAGCGACCTGGCTCGCCGCAAGCGTGAGCGGCCCGGTGCGCGATAGCGCGTATTGCAGGCCGATGAGCGCCTTTTTCAGCGGATTGTTGACCTCGTCGTTGAGCGTGCGCTCACGCGTCTTGAACACGAGACGCACCTGCAAATGATCCTGCAGATTCCGGCCGACGCCGGGCAACGCGTGCCTCACCTGCACGCCCGCATTGTCGAGCACGCTCACGGGACCGACACCCGAGTTCTGCAGGATCTGCGGCGAGCCGATCGCACCGGCCGCGAGAATCACTTCGACGCGCGCACGAACCGTCTTCATGACGCCTTCATGCATGTACTCGATGCCCGTCGCTTCCTTGCCGTTGAACAGCACCTTGCGGGTCTGCGCATGCGTCTGCACGATGAGATTGCGGCGATCGCGCACCGGCTTGAGAAAGCCTTTCGCCGTGCTCCAGCGAAGACCCTTATAGGCCGTCTGCTGAAAATAGCCGACGCCTTCCTGTGTCGCGCCGTTGTAGTCCGCGTTGAACGGGATGCCGATCTCCTGTGCCGCCGCGATGAAGTGATCCGCAATCGGGCGGCGCAAACGCAGGTCCGATACCTTCAACGGACCGCCTGCGCCGTGATACTCGCTCGCGCCATGCTCCTGATCTTCCGACTTCCTGAAGTAGGGCAGCACGTCCCTGAAGCTCCATCCCGTGTTGCCCAGTTCGGCCCAGCGGTCGTAGTCTTCGCGCTGCCCGCGCACATAAAGCAGCCCGTTGAGCGAGCTGCAGCCGCCGAGGACCTTGCCGCGCGGCCAGTCGATGCTGCGTCCGGCGACGGCATCGTCCGCTTCCGTGCGATAGCACCAGTCGAGCTCTGGATCGTGCATCGTCTTGAAGTAGCCGACGGGGATATGAATCCACGGGCTCGTGTCGGGGCCGCCCGCTTCGAGCAGCAGCACGACGTTGGACGGATCGGCGCTCAGACGGTTGGCCAGCACGCATCCCGCTGAACCCGCACCGACGATGACGTAATCGACTTCCTGCTGCATGACACCTGTCTCCTGAAGTCTTCTTTTGGAACGAATCGTTTCGTTTGCGTTTCGTTCAATGTGGAAGAAGCGGGCAAGGAAGCCAAGAGAAAAGCGCGGAAGCTCGCGAAAGTGAAACGGAAAATACGAAATCCGATTCAGAAACAAGGCGGGATTCGGGTTGTCCCTATAGATTATTTCGTCATCCGAATGATCCATGTTGCGACGCGTCAGAAGGTCGCCGTGAGTTCGGCGGCGGCTTCCTGCAAACGCGGCACGAAGGTCAGCGCGCGCGACAACGCCATGCGCGACACCGGCCCATGCACGGCGATGGCCGCGATGCATTTGCCGCGCGAATCGAATACCGGCACCGCGACACACGCGATCCCGAGCACGAACTCCTCGTTGTCGACCGCTATGCCCTTGTGCGCGATGCGATCCAGTTCCGCTTCGAGCAGGTTCGGATCGTCGAGCGTATTGGGCGTGAAGCGTTCGAGCCGCATCGCGCGGATGAGGGCGGCGCGTTCGGCGCGCGGCATCGTCGACAGCAGCAGCTTGCCGCTCGCGCTGCAATGCGCCGGCACGTGCGATCCGGGCTTGAGTTCGAGCCGCAGCGCCCACGGCGATTCGCAGCGGTCGAGATAGAGGACCTGCGTGTCGTGCAGCGTGCTCAGGTTGCAGGTCTCGCCGAGATCGGCGACGAGACGCTCCAGAATCGCGTGGCGCTGACGCCTTGCGCCACTGTGCATCATCACGTCGACGCCGAGCCGTTCGAGGCGCGGGCCGATTACATACCCATTCTTCTGGCCCGGCTCACGCGCGACGAAGCCGCCCGCTTCGAGCGACTGCAACATGCGATGCAGCGAGGCCTTCGGCTGCCCGATGATGTTCGCGAGTTCCGAGAGCGAGCACGCGCCCTTCGCCGCGACGAGATGCTCGAGCACGCTGAAGGCGCGCAGCGTAGGCGTCTCGGAGCGCGCGTGGTCGTCGGGCGGCGCGCTGTCCGTCGATTCGGGCTGAATGAACGCATCGGTATCGGCTCGCGTATCCATGTTGCGCACTCACGTCGTCTGATGCCGCGCTGCCTGCGCCTGCACGCAGGTCACGGCGATCACGTGATAGATATCGTCGGTGCTGCAGCCGCGCGACAGATCGTTGGTCGGCTTTGCGAGCCCTTGCAGCAGCGGCCCGATAGCCTTGGCGCCGCCGATGCGCTCCGCGAGCTTGTAGCCGATGTTGCCCGCTTCAAGACTCGGGAAGATCAGCGTATTGGCGTGCCCCTCGATCTGTGAGTGATGCACCTTGCGCATTGCGATCTCCGCAACGATCGCGGCATCGAGCTGCACGTCGCCGTCGATGGCGAGGCCGGGGCGGGCTTCTTTTACACGCCGCGTCGCATCGATCACTTTATCGACGGCTGCATGGTGCGCGCTGCCGCTCGTCGAGAAGGACAGCATCGCGACGCGCGCATCTTCCATGAGCAGGCTGCGCGCGCTGTCGGCGGCGGCCATTGCGATTTCGGCGAGTTGCTCCGCATCGGGCTCGACGACGAGCGCGCAATCCGAAAAGATGAGGCCGCCTTTCATCGTATGAAAAGGCTCGCACAGCATCATGAGAAAGAAACTTGAAACAAGCTTGAACGACGGTCGCACGCCGATGATCTGTATTGCGTTGCGCACGACATCCGCGGTCGTGTTGACCGCGCCGGCGACTGATCCGTCCGCCTCGCCCGTTCGCACCATCAGGTTCGCGAAGCACAGCGGATCGAGCACGGCGTCGCGCGCCTGATCGGGCGTCATGCCTTTTTTCTCGCGCAGCGCGAAAAGCTCTTCCGCAAAGCGTTCGGTATGTGATGAGTGAGACGGATCGATCACGTCGATGCCTTCGAGATCGATCCCCGCGCTGTCCGCGACCTGATACGCACGCGCTCGCGCGCCCACGAGCGCGATGCGCGCAATGCCTTCCTTGTGCGCGCGTTGCGCCGCCTGAAGCACGCGCGTGTCTTCGGCTTCGGAGAGGACGATGCGCATCGGCAGGTCGCGAGCCTGATCGATGATGCGATGCATGGCTTTCATGGCGGGCTCACTGTCATGGGTTGGAAGACGCCGCTCCGGGCGCGGAGCGGCGCGGCGCTGGACTCAGACGTAGTCCTTGTATTTGTCGAGCATACGCACCGGCTTCGAGAGCGCGTCGCGGCGGAACGGATCGCCGAGTTCACGCGTGCACATGATCTCGATGATCGTCGTCTTGCCGTGATTCATCTGCAGATCGATGGCCTTCTTCAGCGCCGGGCCGACGTCCTCCAGCTTGTCGACGACGATGCCTTGCGCGCCCATCGCCTTCGCGATCTCGGCGAAGCTCTGGTTGTCGAGCTCGCCCGCAACGAAGCGGCGATTGTAGAAGTCCACCTGATTCTTCTTCTCGGCGCCCCACTGACGGTTATGGAACACGACCGCCGTCACGGGAATGTTGTGCCGCACGCAGGTCATGGTTTCCATCAGGCTCATGCCCCAGGCGCCATCGCCCGCATACGAGACGGCCGGACGATGCGGCGCCGCGACCTTCGCGCCGATGATCGTCGGGAACGCATAGCCGCAATTGCCCCAGCTCATCGCCGCAAAGAAGCTGCGCGGCTTGTTGAAGCGCAGATAGCTGTTGGCGACCGAGTTGATGTTGCCGATGTCGGTGGACACCATCACGTCTTCGGGCATCGCCTTCTCGAGTTCGCGCAACACCTGCCGCGGATGCAGATACTGGCCGCCGCTGAACGGCTTCTCGTTCTTCTGCTCCTCGATCATGTCGAGGCTGTACGGATCGCGCTCGTGCGTCCATTCGTCGAGTTCTTTTTCCCATGCGGCCTTTTCGGAAGCGATGGTCTTCGCGCGGGCGTCCTTGGTGGCGTCGCAGTCGAGCTTGCGATCCGCGAGACGTTGCGTGAGCGCGATGGCCGTCGCCTTCGCATCGCCGCAAATGCCGACGGAAATCTTCTTCACGAGGCCGAGCATCTTGTGGTCGGCGTCGATCTGGATGACCTTCGCGTCCTTCGGCCAGTAGTCGAGGCCGTGCTGCGGCAGCGTGCCGAAAGGCCCGAGACGCGAGCCGAGCGCGATCACGACGTCGGCCTGGCTCAGGAGCTTCATCGCGGCCTTCGAGCCCTGATAACCGAGCGGGCCGCACCACAGCGGATGATTCGCCGGAAACGAGTCGTTATGCAGATAGCTGTTGACCACAGGCGCGCCGAGACGCTCGGCGAGCGCCTTGCATTCCTCGATGGCATCGGACATGACCACGCCGCCGCCCGAGATGATCACGGGGAATTTCGCTTCGGCGAGCAGATCGGCGGCTTCATTCAGGCTCTGGTCGCCGCCGGGGCCGCGATCGAGACGCTGAGGCTTCGGGATCTCGACCTTGACCTGGCCGTAGAAGTAGTCGCGCGGAATGTTGAGTTGCGTCGGGCCCATTTCCGACATCGCGCGGTCGAAGCAGCGCGCGGTGAATTCGGCCATGCGCGCCGGGTGGGTGACGTGGCCCTGGTATTTCGTGAATTCCTGGAACATCGGCAACTGCTTTGCCTCCTGGAAACCGCCGAGGCCGATGCCCATCGTGCCCGCTTCCGGCGTGACGATCACGACCGGGCTGTGGGCCCAGTACGCCGCCGCGATCGCCGTCACGCAATTGCTGATGCCCGGGCCGTTCTGGCCGATCACGACACCGTGACGGCCCGACACGCGCGAATAGCCGTCCGCCATGTGGCCCGCACCTTGTTCATGCACGACCGGAATCAGGCGGATGCCGGCGGGCGCAAAAATGTCCATCGCGTCCATGAAGGCCGAACCCATGATGCCGAACATCTCGGTCACGCCATTGGCGGCGAGCGTCTCGACGAAGGCTTCGGATGGGGTCATCGCCTGCGGACCGGTGGGCGCCGCGCTGGCGGCGAGAGTGGTCTGGGAAGGACGGGCTTGGTCGTGCTCGCTCATGAGTGTCTCCGTTGAGATAAACGGAACGTATTGTTCCGGAATATGTATCTTGGAGACATCGTAGGACGGGCTGATTTCGCCGTCAATCCTTTTCTCAAATAAATGGAATGTTTTGTCTCTAAAAAATTCGGAATTTTAGAGTGGGCTGACGGTGCGACCGCCGCCGGGGCTCGCGTGACGGGCGTCTCGGCGGGAAGAGGGAATTAGCGCGCCACTGGATGATGGCGCGCCATGAGCGACAGGCCATCGGAGGCATCCATGAGCGTGGCGAGCTTCACGGCGGTTTCGCGCAATTGCGGCACCGCCTGGAGCAAGTCGTTGAGATTGGCGCGGGCGGTCGGTGCATGCGCGGCGAGACACGCCAGCACCCGCCCGGTCGCGGTTTCGGTGATGGGAACCGCGACGGCGACCATCCCCAGCACGAACTCCTCGTTATCGATGCCGATGCCACGCGCGGCGAGCCGGTCGAGTTCTGTTTCGAGCAAGGTGCGATCGGTGAGCGTGCGATGCGTCCTCTTCGTGAGCGTGAGCCGGCCGAGGATTTGACGACGCTCGGCGAGCGGCATCTGCGAAAGGAACAACTTGCCGCTTGCGGTGCAATGCAGCGGCACTCGCATGCCGGCCTGCATATGAAGGCGCAGCGGCTCGGCCGTCTCGACGCGTTCTATATAAAGGACCGTATCGCCATCGAGCGCAGTGAGATTGCAGCTTTCGCCGATGACGTCGACGAGCGCGCGCAGGATCGAGCGGCAGCCGCGCGTGAACGAGTTATTGGCAAGCGTGGCCAGTGCGAGCTGGGCGGCGCGCGGTCCGAGTGCGATCCCGCGGTCGGTGCCGCGCGAATCGGGCATGTGCGTCACATAGCCTTGCGCCTCGAGCGAGTCGATCAGCCGCAGCAGTGTTGCTTTGGGAATGCGCACGCGCGCCGCGAGTTGCGACAGCGTGTAGGCATGGCCGGCCGCGGCCAGTTGTTCGAGTACCGCGAGCGGACGGAGCGTCCGCGCTTCATCGCCGGCATGCCCGGCGGGATCGAGATGTGTGACGTCGCGCATGAGCCGGAAACGGAACGTTTGGTTTCGAATTACGGCTACTTTACGCGCCCTTTCCCCGGATGCGCCACAATTTTCGGAATGGGCGGTTGCGTTTTTATTGTTCGCGAATGCGCCTCAAAACGTCTTGCCTAGCTCCGCTGCGGCTTCCTTGAGGCGCGGGACCATTTCCAGCGCGCGCGAGAGCGGCGTGCGCGATACCGGCGCGTGAACGGCGATCGCCGCGATGCATGAGCCGTTGGCATCGGCGATCGGCGCCGCCGCGCACACGATGCCCTGAACGAACTCCTCGTTGTCGATCGCAATTCCCTTCTTCGCGATGCGGTCGAGTTCCGCTTCGAGCATTTCCGTGTCGGTGATGGTGTTAGCGGTGTAGCGCTCGAGTTTCATCGCGCGCACGAGCGCATTGCGTTCCTCGCGCGGCTGCAACGCGAGCAGCAACTTGCCGCTCGCGCTGCACCAGACGGGCACGTGCGAACCGGGCTTCAGATCGAGCCGCAGCGGCCACGGCGCTTCCACGCGGTCGAGATACAAGACCTCGTTTTCATGCAGCATCGTGAGATTGCACGTTTCGCCGAGATCGGATACGAGCCGCGTGAGGATCGCGTGCCGTAACCGCCGCGCGCCCGCGTGCGTCATCACATTGAGGCCCAGTTGCGCGAGGCGCGGGCCGACGACATACGCGTTCTTGTCGCCGGGTTCGCGGATCACCAGTCCGCCCGCTTCGAGCGACGCGAGCATGCGGTGCAGCGAGGGCTTCGGCATGCCCATGTCGTCGGCCATGTCCGTCAGCGACACCGGGCTGCCTGCCTGCACCAGGTATTCTAGCAACGCGAAGGCTCGCAGCGTGGGTGTATCGGGCTTGTCCATCGGCATGATTTCCAGTGAATTCGTTCGACATTATTTTAAATGAGGTGCGGATCCACGCCGCTCTGGCCGTTTGGATAAAAATAAACGAAATGAATTGTTCCGGAAAAACATAGTTGCTATGCTGGAGCCTCTGCCACGGGAGACGAAGCCTCATGATGCGCGACACATGGTTGGACGAGCCGGACCGGAGCGTGTCCGTGCGCACGCTTTTCGGCATCGATACGGACCTGCACGTGCCGGCGTTCAGCACGCGCGACCCGCATGTTCCGGAAATCGACGAGGCGTATCGCTTCAATCCCGAGGTCACGCTGGCCATTCTCGCGGGCTTCGCATGTAACCGCCGCGTGATGGTGCAGGGTTTGCACGGCACCGGAAAATCGACTCATATCGAGCAGGTGGCGGCGCGGCTTAACTGGCCGTGCATGCGCGTGAATCTGGATGGCCACGTGAGCCGGCTGGATCTCGTCGGAAAGGACGCAATCGTCGTACGGGACGATGTGCAGGTCACCGAGTTTCAGGAAGGTATCGTGCCATGGGCGCTGCAACGGCCGGTCGCGCTCGTGTTCGACGAATACGACGCCGGCCGCCCCGATGTGATGTTCGTGATCCAGCGCATTCTGGAGCGCGACGGCAGCTTCACGCTGCTCGACCAGAACCGGGTGATTCAGCCGCATCGTTTCTTTCGCCTGTTCGCGACGACGAATACGATCGGCCTCGGCAATCTGAACGGCATGTATCACGGCACGCAAATGCTGAATCATGCGCAGATCGACCGCTGGAACGTGGTCGCGACCCTGAACTATCTGTCGCGTGAAGAAGAGGCGCGCATCGTGCTCGCGCGCGTGCCGCGTCTCGATGACGACGCGGGCCGGGCGCTCGTCGATTCGATGGTGAGCATGGCCGGGCTCACGCGGCGCGGCTTCGCTGCGGGCGATCTGTCGACGCTGATGTCGCCGCGTACCGTCATCAACTGGGCCGAAAACTGCGAAGTTTTCCACGACGCGAAGCTCGCGCTGCGTCTCACTTTCCTGAACAAATGCGACGAAGCGGAACGGCCGATCGTTGCGGAATATTTTCAGCGCGCGTTCGGCGAGGAACTGGACACGCCATCTCAGTGGCACGACGAGTCGGCAACGTGAACGGGCCGCGTGAACTCGCGCGACGCGATGCGTTATGCGCGGCGACCGTGCGGGCCTTGACGGGCGATGAAGCGTTGCACTATCGCGGCGGCAGGCTGTATCGCCACTTGCGGCCGGTGCCCTTCTATGCGCCGCATTTGCGCGGCGAGCGCAGGGACGAAGAAGACGTCGATTCGACACGCGGCGCCGCCGACGCGTCCGCGTTGCGCATCGCATATTCGGACGCCGCGCTGCATCGGCACATGACGCCCGATGAACCCGTCGAGCGCATGGTGTTCGACATGCTGGAGCAGTTGCGTTGTGAAACGCGCGTGCCTGTCGGCATGGAAGGCGTGAGGCGCAACGTGCGGCATCGTTTCGACGCGTGGTCGCTCGCGTGCTACGAGGCGGGCGTGCTCGACAGCGATATCGGCCTCTTGATGTACACCGTCGCTCAAATGGCCGAATCGCGCCTGTCCGGGCGCGCCGTGCTCGAAGCGACCGAAGGACTCATCGAGGCCACGCGCGCGGCGCTCGCGCCATCGCTCGGGCATGCGCTTGCGGGCATGCGGCGGCATTGCGCGGATCAACGTGCGTATGCGGTTCATGCGCTCGACGTCGCGCTAAAGATCGGCGAAATGGTGCGCGACGTGCGGCACGCGTTCGTCGAAAATAACGCTTCATCCGATGACGAGAAGGAAGAGGCCGCGCGCACGATGCTCGGCGCGTGGTTCGATATCGACGATGAAGAAGGCAACGTCGAACGGCTCGCGCTCGCCGCGAGCGGCGAGAGCACCGCGCGTGAGGCGTCGGGTGAGAACTATCGCGTGTTCACCACGCGCCACGACAAGACGATTCGCCCGGCTGCGCTGATACGCCCCGCGCTGTTGCGTGAATATCGCGAGCGTCTCGACGATCTGATCGCGGCGCGGCATATCAACGTGCCGCGTCTCGCGCGCATGCTGCAAGCGGCCATTACCGTGCCGCATCGCGACGGCTGGTCGTTCGGCGAGGAAGAAGGGCGCATCGACGGACGTCGCCTCGCGCAAGTGGTGGCGTCGCCGGATGAGCGACGCGTCTTCAGGCGCGAGCGGGAACGTCCGCATGCGGATTGCGCGGTGAGTTTTCTCATCGATTGCTCGGGTTCGATGAAGGCGAGCATCGAGCCTGTCGCGGTGATGATCGATGTGCTCGTGCGCGCACTCGGCATGGCGGGCGTCGCGACCGAAGTGCTCGGCTTCACGACCGGCGCATGGAACGGCGGCCGCGCGAAGCTCGACTGGCTCGCGAAGGGCCGGCCGAAGTATCCGGGCCGGCTCAATGAAGCGTGCAACATGATCTTCAAGGAAGGCGATGCGAGCTGGCGTGCAGCGCGCGGCGACATTGCGGCGCTGTTCAAGGCCGATCTGTTTCGCGAAGGCGTCGATGGCGAAGCGGTGGACTGGGCGTGTTCGCGACTCGCTGCGCGTGCGCAAGCGCGGCGCATCGTCGTCGTGATCTCCGATGGCAGCCCGATGGACAGCGCAACCGCACAGGCCAACGATCCGAACTATCTCGATCAGCATTTGCGCGAAGTCGTCGCGAAGCTCGAGGCGGCGCGCATGGTCGAGGTGCTCGGGCTCGGCGTGGGGCTCGATCTGAGTCCGTATTACCGGCATCACTTTGCGGTGGATCTGTCCAGCGCGCCGGATATGACCTTATTCGCGAAGCTCGCTGCATGGCTCGGCGCGCGGCGCAGACACAGCACTTAGCGCGCGGTCTGTGTCGTCTGATTCGAAGAGGCCGATAAAAACGATTCGCGACGCTTCGACGTGCCGGCATCGCGTGACATGCCAGCGCTTGGCGACGACATGAATCTGCGCACAGGTGCCATCGACAAGCCGCACGAAACCTTTGGCGCGCAAGAGCCGGTCGCTGAACGACGCGCATGCGGCATTGCGCGAGCAAAAGAGGATTTCGGCCCCGTATGACCCGACAAAAGGGTCGGCCGTAGTGCCAGAAAGGGCTCATCGCCAGGGCCAGCGGCGCGCCGTGGCGCCTCCCATGAAGAGCGGCCTGGCACTAACGATGATTCCGGCGTGGCTCTAAACGGTGCGCGAAGTTAGGTGCAGTATGAGGGTACTTTCCAAGGAGTTATCGGTGGCTACTCTCGATTACGTTGCGCCGGCCCTTCGTGGCGCGTGCGCCCCATACGATCCGCTTTACGACCCGCTCGTCTCGCCCATCGGCCGTCAGGCGATGGACTATGCGCCGACCTACTGGGTCGCGACCGCCGGCGAGCCGCCCGATGACGACGGACCTTTGTCCGGCGACGCCGACGTCGATGTGCTGATCGTCGGCGCGGGATTCACAGGCCTCTCGACTGCGCTCTTTCTCGCGCGGGAGCACGGCATCCGCGCGACCGTCGTCGATGCGAACCGCACCGCGTGGGGCTGCACGAGCCGCAACGGCGGGCAAGGGCAGAACGCGAGCGGCCGTCTCTATCGCTCTCAATGGATCGAGCGATGGGGCAAGCAGACGGCGCTCAGGCTCGACGCGGAAATCCGCGAAGGCTTCGACACCTTCAAGACACTGATCGGCGAATTCGCATGCGATCCGCAGCCGGGCGGGCATCTGTACATCGCCCATCGGGCGCGCAAGATGGACTTTCTCGCGAACGAATGCAAGGTGATGCGCGATGTCTTCGGCTACGACGCGCGCATGCTGAGCGCGAAGGAAGTCGCGCAATCGTATGTCGACGATCGCGAAAACTGCGGCGCGCTGCTCGAACCCGATGGCATCGGCGTGCATCCGCTCAAGCTCGCATTCGGTTATATGCGCATGGCGCGCTCGCTCGGCGTGAAGGTGCATACGAGCACGCCCGTGCTCGGCGTCGAGACGGTTCGCGGCGTGCATCACGTGCGCACGCCGCGCGGCGTGATTCGCGCGAAGGCGGTTGCCTTTGCGACCGGCGGCTATACGCGCAACGACATGCATCGCGCGCTGTCCGCGAAGATCATGCCGATTCTCTCGAACTCGCTCGTCACGCGGCCGCTCACGCAGGAAGAACTCGAATCGACCAACTTCCGCACGCATCAGGTCATCACCGATACGCGCACGCTGCGCTTTTACTATCGGCTGCTGCCGGACAATCGCGTGCAGATCGGCAGCCGCAGCGCGATCACGGGCGCGGATGCGGCGAACCCGCGGCACATGGATGTGCTCATCGAAGGCTTGCATCGCAAGTTCCCATCGCTGAAGGGCATTCGCATCGACTATTCGTGGTGGGGCTGGGTCGATGTGAGTCACGACATGATGCCGCGCGTCGCGCAGCCCGATCCGCATGAAAGCGTCTTCTACGCGGTCGGATACGGCGGCAACGGCGTGTCGTTTTCCGCGCACGCGGGGCGGCGCATGGCCGAGCGCGTCGCGGGCAAGTGGCAACGCAGCCGCGACGATCTGCCGATCTACGACTCCGCGCTCGAATATCCGAACGTGATGGGCATGGTGCGATGGAAAGGCTTCGCGCCCTTCCGCCGCGTCGGCCAACGGTTCCTCTATCACAAGTATCTGGCGCAGGACGAGAAGCGCTGAACCTTGCTGACTCTTTCGCAACGCACTGAAAACATCGACACATGAGCACTCAAACGAATCAGGATTATGTCCGGCTGCTGGAAACTTTCAACGATGCGTGGAATCGCCACGACCTCGATGCATTGATGAACTGCATGGCCGAAGAATGCGTCTTTCACGGCGTGGCCGGACCCGATGCGCTGGGCCGCACGTTCAAGGGCCGCGACGAGGTCCGCAAGGGCTTCGCGCTTGCGTGGGAAACCTTCCCCGATGCATCGTGGAAAGAGGGCGAGCATTTCGTGAGCGGCGAGCGCGGCGTATCGGAATCGACGTTTCGCGGCACGAAAGCGGACGGCTCGCGTATCGAGGCCCGCATGGTGGACGTCTTCACGTTCAGCGACGGCAAGATCGCCGTGAAGAACGCGTATCGCAAGGACCGACCGGCGCTTTGAAGCGATGTAGAGACGATCCAGTGAAATGACTCGACTCGCCGGCAACGAACCGGCGAGCGAGCCTCGAATCGACACAAGCAAAGCAGGAGACGACATGCAAGCGAACACGGAGCAAGGCGATCTCAAGTGTGGCCTCAAACAGCGCCACATGACGATGATCGCGCTGGGCGGCGTCATAGGCGCCGGACTTTTCGTCGGCAGCGGTGTGGTGATTCAGCAGGCCGGGCCCGCCGCGATTCTCTCGTTTCTCATCACAGGCGGCCTCGTGGTCCTCGTCATGCGCATGCTGGGCGAAATGGCCTGCGCGATGCCCGCTGTCGGCTCGTTCTATGAATATGCGCGCCTCGCCTTCAAGACGCAGCGCGGGCCCGGCCGGCTCGCCGGCTTCCTGACGGGCTGGATGTACTGGTACTTCTGGGTCATCGTGATCGCGCTGGAAGCGGTCGCGGGCGCGAAGCTGGTGCAGTTCTGGGTACCCGACGTGCCTGCATGGATCATCAGTCTCGTGCTGCTCGTCGTGCTCACGCTGACCAACCTCATTTCAGTCGGCAGCTATGGCGAGTTCGAGTTCTGGTTCTCGTCGATCAAGGTCGGCGCGATCATCGTGTTCCTGTTCCTCGGCGGCCTCTACGTATGCGGTTTCTGGCCGGCGTCGATGCACACGACCGATGTCGCCACGACCTTTCTCGGCCACGGCGGATTCATGCCCAAGGGCATCGGGCCGGTGATGACGGGCGCGGTCGCGGCGACAGGCTTCTACTTCGGCGCCGAGATCGTCACGATTGCAGCGGCTGAAGCGAAGGAGCCCGCGAAGGCCGTCGCGAAGGCGACCAACTCGGTCATCACGCGCGTGCTCGTGTTCTACGTCGGATCGGTGGCGCTCGTCGTCGCGCTGGTGCCCTGGAATTCGCATCAGATGGCAACGCCTTACGTGAGCGCGCTCGAAGTGATGGGCATGCCCGCCGCAGCCAACGTGATGAACGCGATCGTGCTCACCGCCGTGTTGTCCGCGCTCAATTCGGGTCTCTACGCTGCATCGCGCATGCTGTTCGCGTTGACGCGTCACGGCGATGCCCCGCTCGGCCTCGCGAAGGTCAACAAGCGCGGTGTGCCGGTGCGGGCCATTCTGCTCGGCACGGTGTTCGGTTACGTGTCCGTGGTGATGTCGTATGTCTCGCCGGATACGGTGTTCGCGTTTCTCGTCAATTCGTACGGCACGGTGGCGATCTTCGTGTACCTGCTGATCGCGTTCTCGCAATTGCGTCTGCGCGCCCGCATGACGAGCTTCGAAGCGAACGACCTGCGCGTGCGCATGTGGGGATTTCCCTATCTCACATGGCTCGCGATCTTCGGGATGACCGCGATCCTCGTCGCGATGGCTTTCATTCCCGACCAGCGCAAGCCGCTGTGGCTGGGCGTCGCGAGCCTCGGCATTCTGATCGTCGCGTATGTCGTGTTCAAGCGCGGCCGCAAGGAAGCCGAGATCGAAGACGACGCGCATTCGACCCGGCATCTGCAAACGGTCGAACGATAAGCACTGAGATGAGCGCCGGTTTGCTGCATTGCAAACCGGCTGATTTACTCTCTGAACGTCCTGGCGGTTTCTTCGGCGGTGCGACGCAGATCGGGTTCGAACGCGAGCAGTTGATCGAGCGCGACGCGTCCGACCGGCGCCTGAATGGCGATCGCCGCGCACGCGCGATTGCGATCGAGCATTACCGGCACCGCAATCGCAACGAGGCCCTGCAAATGCTCCTGGTTATTGATGGCGAGCATGCGGCGGCGCGTCAACGCGAGTTCGCGGCGCAGCGCGTCGCGATCGGTGATCGTGCGCTCCGAATACGAGCGTAGCGGCAGGCGCTCGATCATGCGCTCGCGCCGCTCCTTCGGCAGGAAACTCAGCAGCAGCTTGCCGCTTGCCGAGCAATGCAGCGGCACATGCGAGCCCGGCTGCAAATGCATGCGCAACGGCCAGCCTGTTTCCACGCGATCGACATAGACGACGTCGTTACCCGCGAGCATCGTCAGATTGCAGGTCTCACCGACGCGCGCGACGAGCTGTTCAAGCAGCGCATGACGCGCCGCTGCGGGGCCCGCGTGCATCAACACGTTGATGGCGAGCGTGCGCACGCGCGCCGAGCATTCGTAGAGCTTGTCGCTCGCGCCGCGTGTCACGAGCCATGCGTCCATCAGCTGCACGAGAATGCGATGCACGGTCTGCTTGGGCAGGCCCAATGCATCGACGAGCTCGGTCATCGAAAGCGGGCGATTCGCTTCGGCGAGCGTTTCGAGCACGCGGAACGCGCGCACAGCGGCGGCATTCGATTGGTTCGACGTCACGTTGCCTTGTCTCCGTCTTACTGGTTTGCGTTTTCCTTTTATTGTGCGTCGAAAACACCGGTTTTCGGGACTCGTGAAAGTCCCGAAAAGCTGAATTTCCGATGCTCGCGATATCGCTGCATGCGTTAGTCCAGAAAACGGGACCGCGCGATGAACACGGCTGACTAGATTGGGAAGCATCGCCAATCTTCCAACAGCCGAGGTTTATCGCATGAATCACATGGCAAGCGGCGCGACGCTCGCGCGTCCCGGCGAGAACGCGCCGAACACACAGGAACCCGATGTGGAACGCGAGGTCGCTGCGCTCGTGACGCGAGCGCGCGCCGCGCAACAGCGCTTCGAGCAAGCGGGACAGGAGACCCTCGACATCGCCGCCGCGGCTGCCGCGTGGGCGATCATGGAGCCGCAGCGCAACCGGCTGCTGGCGGAACTGGCCGTACGCGACACGGGCCTCGGCAACGCCGACGACAAGTTCCGCAAGAACCATCGCAAGACGCTCGGGCTGCTGCGCGATCTTCACGGCGTCGCGACGACAGGCGTCGTTGCGCGCGACGAGGAACGCGGCATCGTCGAGATTGCGCGTGCGGTGGGCGTGGTCGCGGCGATCACGCCATCGACGAATCCGGCCGCGACGCCCGCGAACAAGATCATCAACGCGCTCAAGTGCGGCAACGCGGTCATCGTCGCGCCTTCGCCGAAGGGCTATTCGTCGTGCGCGTTGCTGATCGGCTTCATTCACGCCGAGTTCGCGAAGGCCGGTCTCGATCCCGATCTCGTGCAGATGTTGCCGCATCCGATCGGCAAGGCGGCGACCGCTGCGTTGATGCGGCTCGCCGATCTCGTCGTCGCGACCGGCTCGCAGGCCAACGTGCGCATGGCCTATACGAGCGGGACGCCGGCATTCGGCGTAGGCGCCGGCAACGTTGCATCGATCGTCACGGCGAACGCGAATCCCGATGACGCGGCGCGCAAGATCGCCGTCTCCAAGACGTTCGACAACGCGACGAGTTGTTCGTCGGAGAACAGCGTCGTGATCGAAGACGCCATTTACGCGTGCATGCTCGATGGGTTGACGAAGCAAGGCGGCGTACTGCTCGACGCAGCGCAGAAGGCGCAATTGCAGGCGGCAATGTGGCACGACGGCAAGCTCTCCGCGCGCTGCACCGCACGCTCGGCGACGGTGATCGCGCGCGAAGCGGGCCTCGACGATATCGCCGCGCGCGCGCCGAAGTTCCTGATGGTCGAAGAGACCGGCTACGGTTCTCAGCATCCGTTCTCCGGCGAAAAGCTCTCGCCCGTGCTCGCGGTCTATCGCGCGCGCGACATCGGCGCGGCCATCGATATCGTGCGCGGCATCTACGGCTACATGGGCGCGGGCCATTCGGTCGGCGTGCATGGCGCGGACGACGCGCTCGCCGTTACGCTCGGCATGCATTTGCCGGTGGCGCGCGTGATCGTCGATCAGGCGCATTGCCTCGCGACCGGCGGCAACTTCGACAACGGCCTGCCGTTCTCGCTCTCGATGGGCTGCGGCACATGGGGCGGAAACAATTTCTCGTCGAATCTCGGCTATCGGCAGTACCTGAACGTCACGCGCGTCGCGTACCCGATAGCGGAACGCGTGCCCGAAGTCGACGCGCTTCTCGGCGACTACTTCCGGAGGGTCGGGCGATGAGCGCCGTGCCGGATCGAATCGTTGCGCCTGCCCGGTTGCCGCGCGATGCATCGACGTTGCGTGCGTTGATCGACGCGCGCGCGCAAAGCGCACCCGACAAGCCGTTTCTGCTCTCCACCGCTCGCGACGACGTGCTGACGTTCGGCGCATTGCGCGACGATTGCATCGCGCTCGAAGCACGCTTCAAGGCGGCCGGCCTGCAACGGGGCGACGTGGTGTCGGTATTCATGGGCAACGGCATCCAGACCGCGCGCCTGCTGCTCGCGACGATGTACAGCGGTCTCGTCGCCAATCCGTTGAACCTGCTGTGCCAGCCTTCGCAGTTGAGCTATATCGTCGAGCATTCGGATACGCGCATGATCTTCGTCGCGGACGATACGCACGACACGATCGTCGAAGCGATCGATGCGTTGCGGCGCGAAGGCATGGATCGCGAGATCGCGGTGGTGCGCACCACGCCGGCGTCGGGCGCAATGCCGGATATCCCGGCGCTTTCATCGCGCGCGACGCCGCTCGTGCGCGATGAAACGCCCGGCACGCGGATCGTCGCGAGCGACGCGGGCGCCATGAATTCCGGCGATACCGCGCTGCTCATGTACACGTCGGGCACGACGGGCGCGCCCAAGGGCGTGCTGCTGAGTCATCGCAGCCTGCTTGCGAACATGCGCCATATCAGCGCGGAGCATCACCTCTGCGACGACGATCGCGTGCTCGTGTCGCTGCCGCTCTATCACATCAACGGTCTCGTGGTCGCGCTGCTGACACCGCTCTGGCACGGCGGCTCGGCGGTGATGACGCCGCGCTTTTCCGCGCGCACGTTCTGGCGCGAGGCTTCGCATTCCGGCTGCACGTGGATCAATGTGGTGCCGACCATCGTCGCCTATCTGTTGAATGCCGAGGGCGAGCATGACTGCGATCTGTCGGCGCTGAAGTTCTGCCGCAGCGCATCGGCGGCGCTGCCGGCCGATCATCATCGCGCATTCGAGGCGCGCTTCGGCATCGGTGTCATCGAAACGATGGGGATGACGGAGACCGCCGCGCCGGTGTTCAGCAACCCGTATGACCCAACGATGCGAAGACTCGGCAGCATCGGTTTGCCATCGGGCGGCGAAGCGAAGATCGTCGATACCGACGGCCGTGAATGCCTGCCGCATGAAACCGGCGAACTCGTGCTGCGCGGCGAGCAGCTGATGAGCGGCTACTACAAGCGCCCAGAAGAGACACGCAATGCGTTCACCGCAGACGGGTGGCTGCGCACCGGCGACCTCGGCTATCGCGACGAAGCGGGCTTCTTCTACATCAACGGGCGCGCGAAGGAACTCATCATCAAGGGCGGCGAGAATATCGCGCCGCGCGAGATAGACGAAGCGCTCCTGCGTCATCCGGGCGTGCTCGAGGCGGCCGCGGTCGGAGTGCCCGATGCGGCGTATGGGCAGGACATCGTCGCGTACATCGTGCCGAGCGGCGGCGCCACGTCGCTCGACGTGGCGGAACTGCGCGCGCACTGCCTGCGCGAGCTCGGCCGCTATAAAACGCCGCGTGAATTCCGCTTCACCGATGCATTGCCGCGCGGCCCGTCAGGCAAGGTGCAACGCCTGAAGCTCGTTCAGGATCCGCAGCCCGCGGGATAGGCAGAAGCGGATTCACTCACACGACATTCCACATCAGATGGACTGAAGGAGACACTGTGAACAAGCATCGTCAGCGCGTGAAGACGCGCCATATCATTCTCGGCGTCATGTGCCTGATGTACTTCATTTCGTACATCGACCGGGTGAACATCGCCGTGGCGGGACCGTTGATCCGGCAGGAGATGGGTCTGACGTCCGTGCAGCTCGGCCTCGTGTTCTCCGCGTTTGCTTATCCGTACGCGGTGATGCAGATCATCGGCGGATGGCTCGCCGATCGTTTCGGGCCGAAGCTCGTGCTCACCGTGCTCTCGCTCATCTGGGGCGCGGCGACGCTCGCGACGGGCTTCGCGGGCAGCATCGGCATGCTGGTGCTGTTGCGTCTCGCGCTCGGCATCGGCGAGGGCGGCGCGTTCCCGACCGCGACGCGCGCCTTCACGTTCTGGATGCCGGTGCACGAGCGCGGCTTCGCGCAAGGCATCACGCATAGCTTCGCGCGGCTGGGCGGCGCGGTGACGCCGCCGCTCGTGCTCGCGGTGGTCGCGACGAGCGGCTGGCGCGAGGCGTTCATTCTGCTCGGTATCGCGAGCCTCGCATGGACGGCGCTGTATCTCTTCGTCTTCACCAATTCACCCGATGAGAACCGCCGCGTAACGCCCGAGGAGACCGCTGAAATCGGCTATCGCGCGGGCGAATGCGCGCGTGCGAGAAAGAACCCGACGCCGTGGCGCAAGCTGATTCATCGCATGTGGCTCGTGACGTTCGTCGACTTCTGCTACGGCTGGCTGCTGTGGGTGTATCTGACGTGGCTGCCTTCGTACCTGAAGGAATCGCGCGGCTTCGATCTGAAGCATCTCGCCCTCTTCACCGCGCTGCCGCTGCTCGCGGGCGTGATCGGCGATACGCTCGGCGGCGTGATATCGGACCGCATCTACAAGATGACGGGGCGGCTGCGGCTCGCGCGTTGCAGCATTCTGGTCGTCGGCATGGGCGGCTCGCTCGCGTTCCTCATACCGATGGTCAATGCGCCGAGTCCCATCGCGGCGGTATGGTTCCTGACCGGATCGTTCTTCTTCCTCGAGATCACGAATCCCGTGCTGTGGACCCTGCCGCTCGATATCGCGGGCAAATATGCGGGCACGGCGGGCGGCATGATGAACACGGGCTTCGGTCTCGCCGGCATGGCGTCGCCGGTGGTGTTCGGCTACCTGATCCAGGAGACGGGCAGCTACAACGTGCCGTTCACGATCTCGGCGGCATTGCTTGCGGTTGGGGCGTTCGCCGCGCTCTTCATCGATACGAGCAAGACGGTCGAAGCCGATGAAGCGCGCGAGGCGCAGAATCGTGGCGATATGGGCGTGCCCGCGTTCGCGGGCGGGGCCGGACAGTGGCATGAGTAGCGCGCGCGCCGGGTGATCGCCCGACGAATTGTGTCGATTCGGCAAGGTCCCTCTGTTACGCTCCATCGTCCTTTGACTGGCGACGAGAAGATGAGTACGGAGCATGACATCAGGGAGCGGGCGGTGTCGCTTGCCGCCGCTGCCCAGGCGGCGGCGCAGCGCGGCGACCGTGATCGGGCGCTCGCCCTGTGGCGCGAGACGATCGAGCTCGAACCGCACGAAGTGCATTACGCCATTGCATCGACGAATGATCTGGCCGGGATGGGTGAGCCGTCGCTCGCGCTCGATGTCTGCGCGCAATGGATTGCACGGAACCCGGACAACGCGCTCATTCGCGTGCAGCGCGGGATCGTCTATCTGAACAACTGTTCGGATCGCGACAGCGCGATCGAGTGCCTGGCCGAAGCACTTTTCATCGACCCGGACAATCATGATGCGCACGCGGCGCTTGCCCAGATCTATCTGTTCGCGAGTCAACCGGAGTTGATGCGCTTTCATGCGAAGCAGGCGCTCATCAGGGCCGACGGCAAGAGCGCGCTGCGTCTTCGCGGTCGGTTTCTCTCGGATCACGGCGGGGTCATCGAACAGGCCAGCTCGATGCTCGCAGCCGCACCCGGCGATGCCGACATCCGGATGATGCTCGGCAAGGCGCTCTACATGCAGTGCCGTTTCGATGAGGCGCTCGATGCGTTCAGACGTGTCGTGGAGAGCGAGCCGTCCAGAGTGGAGGCCATCGGCGCTTTAGGCGATACGCTCATTTTGCTCGGACGCGAGCAGGAAGGCTGGCGCGTGCTCGAAGGACTCGCGAGCGATGAGCATGTGCTGGCGCACTATCCGGACATCGCGCCGCATCTCGCGAAAAAATGGCGCGGCGAGCCGCTGCAAGGTAAGCGTATCCTCGTCGCGTACCATGCGGGCATAGGCGACAATCTGATGCTGGCGCGCTACGCCAGGCAACTTGCGGATGCGGGCGCGTCGGTGCATTTCGTGTGTCGGCCCGAATTGCATCGGCTGTTTCGGGATCTCGACGGCGCGCAAAGCGTCGCGTCCGGCTGGCGAACGGACGAACTGGCTCATGTCGATTACTGGGTGTTCGACTATCTGTTGCCCGCTTACCTGGGCAGGGCGGGCATGTGCGGCGCCGGGCACGGATACATCCGCACGCGGCCCGAGGCGCGCTCGCGCTGGGATGCGTACATGCAGCCCTACGAGCACAAGCTGAAGGTGGGACTGTGCTGGTTCAGCGGGCCGCATAACTTCAGCGGCATCGACCGCTTCGTGCCGGCGCGCGCGCTCGGGCCGCTGTCCTCAATCGAAGGCGTCGAGTGGTTCATCCTGCAGAAGAATCAGGCGAACGCGCATCTGGCGAGACAATCCGGCATCCGCGCGCACGATCTGTCATCCCAATGGGACGACTTCGCCGACACGGCCGGCCTCGTCGATCATCTCGATCTCGTGATTTCCGTGGACTCGTCGCCATTGCATCTGGCAGGCGCCCTCGGCAAGCGCGCCTGGGCGATACTTCCTGCCGCGCCGGAATGGCGCTGGGGGCGGCAAGGCGAACAAACGGCGTGGTATCCGGACATGCGCTTGTATCGGCAGGCGCGCTTGCATGAGTGGGCGCCGGTCATCACGCGGATCGGGGATGATCTGCGTGAGTTGATCGGTCGCCGGCGGGACTCCTGCGATTGAACACGCAAGAGGCGCGCTCAGATCTTCCCCTCGCGCACGCGCCGCTCCAGCCTGAACACGCCTGGCGGAACGAAGTACGTCCCGAAGCGCACGAGACCCGTGCGCTTCAGGTGACAGGTCATCTCGAAGCTCACCTGCAAGCCCGGCTCGGGCGTGTCGACCATCTCCACGTCGATCGCCCGGATGCGCGGCTCGTACTTCACGAGCGTCGCTTCCATCTGCTCCTTGAGCGCCTGCGACGACGCGGGCAGCGCCTTGTAGATGTTGGTCAGATCGGGCAGCCCGTAGTCGGGCAGATGCTTGAGCGCCCCGGCCCGCGTGTTCAGGATGCGCCGCACGTTCTGCTGCACGCTCAGGACTTCGAGCGTGCGGTCGTCGAAGTCGCTGAGCGGCTCGCCGTCGATCTGACCGAGCAGCATTTCATAGAGGGATGGACCGGCTGGCATTGTCGCTCGCTTCAGACGGCTGCTTGCACCGACTCGCCGCGATCGATGAACTCGATCGTCAGATTGCCTTGCTCGGATTGCGCGAGACGGATCTCGGCAGGCGCGGCGGCGCTCGCCATGCGTGTGAGCAATTCGCGCGAGACCGTTGGCAGGATGCGCTGATCGAGGAACGCGTCGATATTGCGGGCACCCGAATCGCGCGACAGGCACATCTCGGCGAGCGATGCGATCAGCGTCTCGTCGCACACGAGCGTCACGTCATGCTGACGCTTCAGGCGAGCCGCGATCTTCGCGATCTTCAGCCGCACGATGCGGCCGAGCGCGCTCACGTCGAGCGGCCGGTAGACGAGCGTCTGGAAGCGCGCGAGCAGCGCAGGCTGAAAGTGCTTCACGAGCGGATCATGAATGGCGTCGAGCAGCGCGGCATGCGCGATGTCGGGCGTATCGGTCGTCGCGTCGTGAATCTGTTCGCTGCCGAGGTTCGACGTCATCAGGATCACGCAGTTGCGGAAGTCGATCTCGCGGCCTTCGCCATCGCGCATCGAGCCGCGGTCGAAGACCTGATAGAACATGTCGAGCACATCGCGATGCGCTTTCTCGACTTCATCGAGCAGCACGACGCTATAAGGGCGCTGGCGCACGGCTTCGGTGAGAACGCCGCCGCGCCCGTAGCCGACGTAACCCGGCGGCGAGCCCTTCAACTGCGATACCGTGTGCGCTTCCTGATACTCCGACATGTTGATCGTCGTGAGCGCGGCCTGGCCGCCGAAGAGCACATCGGCGAGCGCGAGTGCCGTCTCGGTCTTGCCAACGCCCGATGTTCCTGTCAGCAGGAACACGCCGAGCGGCGCATGCTCGCTCTTGAGTCCCGCCTTCGCGGTGCGCAGGCTTTGCGCAAGCATGCCGAGCGCGTCGTCTTGCGCGACCACGCGCTTTTGCAACTGGTCCTCGAGCGTGAGCAAGTTCAGCAGTTCGTCTTCAACGAGATTGCCGACCGGCACACCGGTCCATTCGGCGACCACGCGCGCGATGGCTTGCGCATCGACATCGGCGAAGATCAGCGGCGTCTTGCCCTGTGCTTCGGCGAGCGCGCTCTTGGCGGCGGCAAAGGCGTGGGCGTCGGGCTTTGTCGCACCGTCGCCGCGTTGTTCCAGGAGCGCGCGAACCAGCGACAGCTCACGCTCATAGCGCGCCTCGATCTCCGCGAGATCCTCGTTGGCCTGTGCGATCGCGGCTTCGAGCGCGTCGCGACGCGTGGCCGTATCGTCGATGCCCGCGCGCTCGTCCGCGTCGATGGTCGCGCGTTCGAGCGCAAGCGCCGCCACGGCCGCGCGGGCGCGCTGCAATTCGGCGGGCGGCGTATCGAGACCCATGCGCACGCGCGCGGCGGCCGTGTCGATCAGATCGACGGCCTTGTCCGGCAACTGGCGCGCGGGGATGTAACGGCGCGAGAGCCTGACCGCCGCGACGAGCGCTTCGTCGCGGATATGCACGTTGTGATGCTTCGCGTATCGGGTCGCGAGGCCGCGCAGCATCAGGCAGGCGGCATCGTCGTCCGGCTCCTCGACCTTCACCATCTGGAAGCGTCGCTCCAGCGCCGCATCGCGCTCGAAGTATTCCTTGTATTCCGTCCACGTCGTCGCGGCGATCGTGCGCAGTTCGCCGCGCGCAAGCGCCGGCTTCAAGAGATTAGCCGCATCGGAACCGCCGGCCGAATTGCCCGCGCCGATCAGCGTGTGCGCTTCGTCGATGAAGAGCACGATCGGTGTCGCCGAAGCCTTTACTTCGTCGATCACGTTTTTCAGGCGCTGCTCGAACTCGCCCTTTACGCCCGCGCCGGCTTGCAGGAGACCAAGATCGAGCGTGAGGATGCGCACCTCTCGCAACAGCGACGGCACGCTGCCTTGCGCGATGCGCAGCGCGAGCCCTTCGACGAGCGCCGTCTTGCCGACGCCCGGCTCACCGACGAGGATCGGGTTGTTCTTGCGGCGGCGCACGAGCACGTCGATCATCTGCTGGATTTCGCGATCGCGGCCGAACACGGGATCGATTTCGCCGCGACGCGCTTTCTCGGTCAGATCGATGGCGAAGCGTTCGAGTGCTTCGCCTTCGGTCGAGCGTGGCGTGGGTTGAGCGGCCGCTTTCGTATCGGATGCCGGCGTGCTTGCTTCATCGGCTTCATCGTCTTCCTGCGCGGGCGCGTTCTCGCACGACGCGCGCGCGAGCCGCGGCACAAGACGTTCGATCTGCGCGCCGGACAGCGAGAAAAGCGGCCATGCGTCTTGCGTGCGCATCACGTGCGGCGCGGCGATGATCGCGCGCAGCAGATGCGCCGAGCGGATCGTGCCTTCCATATCCTCACGCGAGGCGAGATTCCACGCATCCTGCAGCACGCTCGCGAGCTGGATGGACAGCGACGGCATGCCGCGCAGATTGCGCGGCAGACGATCGATCGCGGCGAGCAGCGCGTTCCAGATCGCATCCACGTCGATTTCATAGTGACGCAGGATCGCCGGAATATCCCCTTCGTCCGCTTCGATCAGCTTCAAGAGCCAATGCTCGACGGTGATTTCATCGGAAAGGCGCGTCTGGCACAGGCTCGCGGC